>JAIOPX010000260.1 GCA_021413705.1 Planctomycetota bacterium
GTAGAGTGCATACATCTCGGAAAGATATCCGGGATGTTTCGTAAGGCAGTGCTCGATGAAACCTTCAAAAGTATCCGCCATGCAGTCGGATAGGCAAGTTTGCGGATGCGCCGCGGTATTTCGATATTCTGGCCAGCTATGCTGTTGCGCATAGCGAAACCATGACACGTACCAGTCGTCCGGACGTCTCACCAAAGTCCAAACGAATTCTACGGGGCATCGATAGAAATCTCGCGTTAAGTGCTTATGAGACCCAGCGGAAGTGCGTCGAGGCAATTGCACATTTGCAATGCCCGTTTCCATTGCCGCCTTTCTGATCCACGTTCCGCCGGTTTTGGGAAAGTGAATAAACAATTTGCGAGAGTCTGGAAAATAGATTGCCAAGTTGTAGACCCCGGTGCGAATATCCTGGGTAACATCAGTCTGGTCAGTCACCTTGAAGCTCGGCTTCGATTGCATTTAATTTCTCTTCCAAGGCTTCGAGTCGCGCGACCAAGGATTGAGGCAGACCCCGATCACCTCCTGCGGCTGGCATGGGGCCGCTTAGTCTTGGCCCATGCATGCCGCCGGGCGGCATTCCGAACCCGGGCATGGAAGGAGGGAACGGGAACATTGGGGGTGGCATCATCGCGCCAAAAATTGGAGGTGGGGTCCGTGGATGCCCCGGAGCTGGCCCCAGAGGCTCCCGATGTTTCACCTTAGTTTCGTGTAGTTGGTTCATCCCCGCGACAAATTCGTCGATCGTCAAGTTGCCATCCTCATTTGCATCAAGATGCTTAAATAGCAACTCTGGTTTAGGTAGCCCCGGCAGGTTCGGCTCAGCTGCGTACAAACTCAGCGGCATTGCATAAATTGCGACAGCAGTCGCAGCACAATAGACAAACTTCTTCATCGCACATCTCCTGCGGGTCGGGATTGAGGCGTTGGTGTTGCAAAGCTCTATTGAATGGGTAACGATCGGTGCGAGAAACCGCCGCTCATTTTTCGGAATCACCGAGAATCCTGAGCTGATTCATTGCGCGCAGGCTGATGTTGCGCTTGAACCACTGTTCCAGCTCCAGATCACTCGTACCGCAACGCTTCGATGGGATCGAGGCGGGAGGCTTTCCAAGCTGGGTAAAATCCAAACGCAATGCCGACGCCTGCCGAGACGGCCACGGCAGTCAGGATGGTCGAGAGTGACGCTCCGGTGGGCCACTGTGCGATCCACCTCACCAGGATCGATGTCCCCCGTCCCAGGAGAATGCCGATGCCGCCTCCGACCAAACAAAGCACTACCGATTCGGCGAGAAATTGCCGGAGAATGTGATAGCTGTGGGCCCCCACGGCCATTCGCAGGCCAATTTCCCGCGTGCGCTCCGTGACGGACACCAGCATGATATTCATGATGCCCACCCCTCCTACAACCAAAGAAATGAGGGCCACGACCAACAACAGGAGACTCATCAACTGAGTAGTCGACGACAGAACCCTCATCATTTCCGCCATATCGCGAATCGAAAAATCGTCGTCGGCGCCAGCTTGAATGCGATGACGCTCACGAAGGAGGTTCGTTATTTGGCTCATGGCAGCCTTGACCTTGGCCTCCGAGCCGGCCTTGATGAGAATCTGATCGACGTTGGTAAATCGCACCGGCTGCGGGTAGTTAGCCGCCTGGCTCGATGATCGGGCAGGATAGCGTGACGTCGGCGTAGGATACAAATTGTTAAGCGTATTGACGCTGTCGTTGGTGCTACCAGCCGCGCTCGCGCTCTGATTTGCGTTGGCCAAGGAGGTTCCACTTACTCGGTATTTGATGGTCGTCCATGGCGCCAAGACGAGGTTATCCTGGTCCATTCCCATCATGTTGGCTCCCTTGCGGCTCAGAACGCCCACGATTCGAAAGGAAACATTATTGATTCGGATTTCCTTTCCTACGGGTGACGAGTCTTGAAACAAGTTTCGTTTGACCGTGTGCCCAATCACACAGACCTTGTTGCCATTGCGTACGTCACGATCGCTGAACATTTCACCGGCAGCCAATTGTTGCCAATCGCGAACTGCGAGAAACGAAGGGGTTGTGCCGCTGATTTGCTCAGGAACCCAGTTGCGATTGCCATACACGATCTGTGCTCGGGCGCGCACTACGGGAGCAACATGGAGCGTTGCGGAGCACTGGCGGGCGATCTCTTCGGCATCCTTTGGTGTTAGGGTTAGCGCAGTTCCTGCCCCCTGATTAACGCCACCCGCCGAGGTGGAACCCGAGAAGATAGTCAATGTATTGGCCCCCATGCTGGCGATACCTTTTTGCAAGGCCGCCTTCGAGCCTTGGCCGATTTCGCTCATTGCAATGACTGCCCCCACAGCAATGATCACGCCCAGCGCAGATAACCCAGATCGCATCTTGTGCCGTCGTAGGGCAGACAATGCGGTTCGCCATGATGCCGGAAATAGTGTTCGCGATAACATCCATAACTGTTGGGGTCGCTCGATCAGGCCCGATGCGGTAACGGGTTGAGGACTCGCGCGGGCCGCTACGACAGAAGCTGCGACACGAGGGTGTAGGGTTGTGGTAGCCAACGATGCTGCCGCTGAAGGCGTGGCCGTGGAGATCGCAACTTCGCATAAAGCTGCGTGGTCACTCGGTGCTGTGACAAGATGATGCTGGCGAGTGCCATTCGGGACTTCAAGTGAATTGCTTCGTGATTTCCGGTGGGTTGTCGAGTCATCGAGGACAAGGCCGTCCACGATGTGGATGGTACGGTCGGCGTAAGCAGCCACTTGCGGATCATGAGTCACGAGAATGACGGTGATCCCTTCCGTATGGAGTTGTTGAAACATCCGAAGTATTTCAACACTCGTCTGAGAATCGAGGTTGCCAGTAGGTTCATCTGCCAGCAGTAGCGGAGGGCGATTTACGAGCGCTCGACCAATGGCCACACGCTGTTGTTGACCGCCAGACAGTTGAGATGGTTCGTGATGTTCTCGGGAGGCCAGATTGACTCGACTCAGGAGGTCATGGGCTAATCGGTGCGATTCGGCCGACGACGGCTGACGGGAACAGTATTCCAGCGGCATCAGTACGTTTTGCAAAGCCGAGGTGCGCGGAAGCAAATTAAAGCTTTGAAAGACAAAGCCGATTTTCTCCGCGCGCACCGCCGCACGCTGGTTGGGTAACCAACCACTAATTTCTTCTCCATCAAGCCAATACTTGCCTGAACTGGGCCGATCCAGGCACCCTAGGATATTCATCAAGGTCGTTTTGCCTGACCCCGAGGCTCCCATAAGTGCAACCATCTCGCCGCGCTCAATGGAGAGCGTGATTCCACGAAGCACTGGAACCTCCACCTCACCCAGATGGTACGTCTTGTGGATATTTTCGAGTCGAATGAGTTCCATATCGTGAGAAGTCGAATGAACTAGATGGGGCCAGGAGGCGGCTTGCTTCCCTTGGGAAGTTTCGGCAAGAAAGGATTACTCGTGTTGTCTCCGTCCAAAGCGTCTGTGCCGTCTAAGCCTTCCTTGCTTTCGTCACCCACAATGACTTTCAGTCCTTCTCGGATCTCACCTCCAGAGACTTCCGTGGAGATTCCATTGCTGGCGCCGACACTCACTTCCAGAGGTTTGAGATTTTTCCCGTTGCCCACGGTCCAAAGACGGCCACGCCCTGGAGAGTCGTGGACCGTTGCCATGTTCGGAAGAGATTCGGCCCCTCGTTTCTCACTGTACTTCGCTGGCGGGTTCCAGCGCAGTGCGGCGTTGGGAACGAGCAAAACCTGGGGGCGGCGGTCTACTACAAATTGCACGTTCGCCGTCAGATACGGCAAAAGCTTGCCACTCGAGTTGTCGGTGGTCACAACTACCGTATAGGTGACGACATTCTGCGTCATCGTGGCATTCAAACGGATCTGGGTGACTTTCCCGTGAAATGTTTCTGTCGGAAATGCATCGACCGTAAATTGGACCGGCCTCCCGACTTGGAGACGTCCTATGTCTGCTTCATTAACAGATGCCCAGACCTGCATCCGGTGCAAGTCTTTGGCGATAAGAAACAGGCTGGGCGCATTGAGGCTGGCAACCACGGTTTGCCCGATATTGACGCGTCGATCGAGAATCGTCCCTTTGACTGGCGATTTAATCGTCGTGTAACCGAGGTTTGTTCTTGCCATTCGGAGCGCGGCTTCATTCTGTCGAATAGATGCTCGTCCGACCGCCAGGTTAGCTTTGGCTGCCTTATAATCGGCTTGCGCAGAGTCATAGTCTGAATCGGCAATAGCCTTGATCCGGCGATTTCCAGACCCCTCAATACTGGCGATGTTGCGAAGGCTCTCCGCGCGTTTCCAATCTTGCTCGGCCTGGTCGCATTTTGCTTCCAGTTGCAACAAGTCCGCTCGGGATCGGTCCAGTGCTGCTTCCGCCTGCTCAAGCGACGCTTGATACGCCGTAGGATCGATTTTCGCCAGGATGGTCCCCTTCTCAACCACAGATCCATAGTCGATGAACTTTGTTGAGTCTTGAGGATCAATTCCAAATTCCTCAACCATACCCATGACTTGCGCACCAATATCAACCACTTCCTCCGGCTCGACGGTTCCTGTGGCTCCGATGATCGTCTCCAAGTCTCCTCGGGTAACAGCTTCGGTTTGATATTCAGTTGCCACCTCGACCGGCCTATGCTTGGTGAAGTACACCGCCCCACCAGCCATGGCTCCCAGGACAACGAGTACAATCAAAATAGTTTTCATCGACGGTGTCCACGGTGCGAATCAACTCAGGGGGCTCGAGGCGCCATGGGTGGCATGAAATCAGCAACATCCCTGAACGCTGGACCGCGTAGTGCATTCCATGTTTCGAGCTGCGCCGGTGTCAATTGAGCGAGTATTTGCCCCATGACTTCCTGCATGGTTGCCGCGCTGATGGATCCCGGCGTGGGAGGCCCTTTACGATGCGTGGGATCCCAGTGCTTCGCAAATGTTTCCATCTTGATCTGGCGAATAGCTTGTCGCTGGGCTTCGGACAGTTTCAGTTGGGTTGCAATCTCCGTTTGTTCGAATGCCATCGGACCCTGAAGTTGAAGCGTTATTTGCTCCAGGCGTTCCAGTTGTAATGCAGTAAGCAACTTGCGCATGCCTAAGTCATTGGCGCGTGCAAGCTCTACAAATCGAGCGCGGCGCTCGTCCGGGGATTGCTGGCTGCCATCGTGTAGGAAGTCGAGCCTCCGCTGTGCAAATTGCTCGTTGAGAGATTCAATGGCCTGGCGTTGGTTATCCGTCACCACGAGATCTGCTTGTACGCGCGAATCGGAAAGCAGAATGAACTGCCCGGCACCTTCCAACACCGTCAAATCATCGAGACTCTTTTTCAACCGTTCTCGCACGGCAACCAATTCTGCTTGCGTCGCGGGATTTCCATGCCGCTGGGCGCTGAAATCCTTGTAGTAGGAAATGGCGGTTTCTAACAGCCGTTTGCGCAGTCCATGGCTTGCGGGTCGATTTGCCAATTCTTGTTCGCTCACATCCACTAGCAAGTCTGCGGCCTTACGCGCCTGTTGAAACCGCTGTTCGGCTTCGTCGGCGCGAAGACTCGCTTCCGCCAGTGCCGCTTTCGTGCGCTCATTGGCTTGCGTAATAAACCAATTGGCAATTAAGGAACCCGCCAGAGTAGCAACGAGCACCAGCACACTCGCGACCAAAACCGAGGGATGTCGCCGCGACCATTTGCGAGCGTGGTCCACCAACGTCGGACGTTTGGCACGAATGGGCTCGTCGCGTAGGAAGCGATGTAAGTCGTCCGCCAATTCCTGCGCGGAAGCATATCGGTCCAAGGAATTCTTGCTGATAGCTTTTAGCAGGATGGTTTCCAGTTCCGCGGGTATCCGGTGATCCAGCGACCGCGGCGGTTTGGGGTCATGGCTAAGCACGTCAGCTAACAGAGCCTGCCTCGTAGTGCCGCTAAATACGGGCTGAAGTGTCAGCAGTTCATAAAAGGTCGCTCCCAGTGAGTAGATATCTGTGCGGTGGTCCATCAACACCCGCTGTCCGGAAGCTTGTTCGGGACTCATGTAGCGAATCGTGCCAACGATGTCTCCCGTACGAGTCAGGCCGGGCGCATTGTGGAAATGAGCCAGACCGAAATCGGTGATCCAGATATTGTCGCGGAAATCGAAAAGCAAATTCGCGGGCTTAATATCGCGGTGGATAACCCCTTGTTGATGGGCATATTCCAAGGCTTCCGCCGCTTGTGCCATGCTGCGAGCAATCGCCTTGAATCGCTCCGGCAGCTTGCCCGTCTGATGTGTGGAAAAGCATGCCGATACCTGTCGGCGCGTCGATTCGGCAGGCGTCCATGACGCATCCGGGTTTCTGTCCGCAGGATTGTCGGAAGGGGATGTCCACACCGTGGTCGAGTCTGTCGTCGAAGAATTAGTCGGTTTGGCTTGTGGCCTGACAGCGCTCTCGTCCGTATCAACATCGATCGGTCCTAACCCAGCCTCCTGGCGAAGTTGGCGAATCACAGTATCCAACGATTGACCGTCGATGAGCTGCATCGCATAGAAATGGACACCGCGCTCACAGCCGACACCGTGGACGGGCACAATGCTGGCGTGATGCAACTGTGCGGCTGCCTGTGCTTCTTGGCGGAATCGCTGCAATTGCTTTGCATCGAAGGTCGCCGCAAAAGGGAGAACCTTGAGAGCCACACGGCGTCCCAGGGACAATTGGACCGCCTCGTATACGATTCCCATGCCGCCGCGTCCAATTTCGCGCACGATCTGAAAATCGCCCAAGGGACTTGCCGAACTGGCATCCGCAGAGGGACCGCCTAACCGTGCCCCATCGCTACCGAGGGAGCTCTTGGGAGAGGTCGCTTGATGAACAAGGTCCAAGCCTTCAAGGCAAGGACCAAGCATGGAGGCCAAATCGGGGCTGCGCTCCAGCCATTGATGCCGATCCGGGCAATGGCCTGCTTCCAATTCGCGAAGATATTCCTGTGCTAATTCAAATAAGCGAACTTCATCCTGTGTAGCGCCCGGACCGGGGGTGCCAGGGATGGACATGCCAGGGAGAGCCGGGGATTTTCCTCCGAAGTTTTCCGTCGGATTGCTCATTTCATGGTTCCCAGGAGACCGCGAAGTTGAATGAGCGCTCGCACCCAAAGTTTTTGCACACTGTCGGTGCTTCGTCCCATAGCATCGCCGACCTCTGCAAAAGGATGTCCCTCCAAATGTCGCAAAATGATGACTTCGCGATAATCTTCGGGGAGACGGGCCAATGCGTCGGCCAAGAGAACCGATTGCTCTCGGCGAGATGCTCGTTGGCTCGGTGAGCTTCCAGGATCTACAAATCCACAACCAAGTAGTTGCGACGACTGATCGAGATTGGCGGCCAGTTCCTCCTCCAAGCGAATGTCGCGTCCTTTCGTACCCAGGTAGTGGCGCAGCAGGTTGGCCAGACTTGCAGCCATAATTTGCCGAAGCCAGCAGACCAATTGGGATTCGCTCTCTCCGCGGAACGTGCCAAAGTGCCGATGCGCTTCGAGCAGCGTGTCTTGAACGAGGTCCGAGGCATCAACCTTGGGCTGGAGCTTTCGTCCGATTTCAAGCCGAGCCAATAGTTTCAGATACTGCCGGTAGGAATCCAGCAATAGCCCCAAGTGCTCGATACTGCCTGCTCGCGCTTGCGTGAGTAGCTCATCCGGGAGGGCGGTATTGCTCATGACTCAGGCCGGCTTACAGTCAGAGAAGTGGACAGCCCCTCATGCGCCAATTTAATTCTGTCATGAAATACCCTGCCCATCTATTGAAATTAGTAACGCTTCCGAAGCCAATTCCGCCGCGCAGAACCAGCCCAAATGACAATTCTCCGTAATGACTGTTCAGTAAATAACTTAGAGGCTAGTCATTTTGTTGGGTGCGCGAGCCAGCAAGGGTCAGTTCGGCCTCCAGCAACGAACTGGGATGTCTTTATAATACTCGCCCTAGCTTGCCGCGGCTGAACGGGGACCAGCAGAATGGCCAGAACGGGGACACAGGAAGCGCCGTGCAGCACGGGGACACTCAGCCGACGCTACGCAACTGTCACCGATATGTGCTCGTCCGACTCTCCTTCGGAGGATAGAAAAGCAGCGAACGCGGCTTGTTGTCAGCGTTCCGCAATTGACCCGGCAACACAAAAGTGGATGTTTCTGATTTCAACATTTTCACATTTTCTCAATTTTATTTGCCGTTTTCTTTCTACGGAAAATCCATCCCTGGCCTATGTCTGCAGATTGAAATTTGACCGCATGATCGCTATAATTCACACGACAACTTACGCGATCCAACTTCCCATGACGTGGTATCATTGCCCCGCCTGAGAAAGTCTCAGGTATCAGGCAGAGCCCGCCCGGCACACCGTGCCTCCGGCGGGCTTTTTGCGTCTGCGGAGGGGGGAAGGAGGGGTCAGGGGTCGGGGGGGGCAGAGACGGAAGGTGTGAACGGGCGAAGGGTGCGAGAGAGTGTGGGCAAGGGGTAGGTGCAGTGCGAACAGACTGTGGACAAAAGCGTAGGCAATAATTGCAAGCTCTTGCGGATAAAGGCTTTATGGCTGATGAAAAAATTTGAGGAAACTCGGAACATAACGACGCAGAACTCATGGCGATAGTCGTCAATTTGCTGAGGCGATGACGGCTGCGCAAGAAAAGCAAAGTAAGGTCTTTGGCAATTCGAAATATCGCATCGGCCATCGTTGATCACACTGGCCGATGCTCCAAGGGATGTGCGAATTCCGGCGCGCCGGCACCAACGGATGCGCGAACAGATGCGCGAACGCCAAATGCGGTATTCCAGCAGAATACTGCATTTGCACGGTTGTACCCCCCTCCCCCGGTAGGTCACTGGCCAGAAGCTATCTGCTGCTCCGTGGCGGGGGAGCAGGTAAGCTGAGTGAGCCCGGTGGAAAGAGCGATCTACTCGCCTTGAGAGGGCTTGGGATGTATGCGATGGACTGATGCCAAGAAGTGCAATCCGTCGAAGCCAAGGTGACGGAGCGCAAGCGGGTGCCGCTGGGTTGCTCGTTAGAAGGGATTGTCCATCGGCGTCATGGGTGGCGGCTGCGTACCGTCGGCGGGCTTGGGATCTCCCGCAGGTTTAGCATCGGCAGGTGCGCCTTCCGGCGTGGCCATCGGGCCTTTTTCCGGCGAGTTGAGTGCCGCCTCGGGGCCGGCCGCGGCGAAAACGGTGATATCGCTGGCTCCCTCACTGAGCACATTGCGCAACGCAGCCTCCTGTTGCGAAGTGCCGCAGGCGGTGCGCAGCGCCGAGATACGATTGATCAAACCCTGGACGTAGGGTTGCTCATTGCTGGGAGCGGCTGCCAGGATGCCGGTTCCTTTGGCCTGTTCCGCATCTGCCGGAGCGGAGTGCCGGGCCGATTTGCCTCCGAGCGCCAGCACCACGCAATCGAAGCCGTCGGCCACACGGCGCTTGGAAAAATGAGGCTGTTTCAGGGGAGCAGGATCGAGTTCGTAGCGGGCCAGATCCACTGCCAGCGTGCCCAACTTGCCTGCCAGCTCGGCGGCCTCGCCGGGTTTCAACTTTGTGCGGCCTTGCACCTTGGCTAGGGCGGCGGCGGCAGCTTGCCGCACGGAAAGTGGCTCGTTGGGATCGGCCAGCCTTTCCGTCAGCAGCCGGCTGTAGACTTGGCCCTGCCCCTCCGTGCCGCAGGCTCCCATCAATTCGATCGCCTGCCGGCGAATCCAGAGATGACCGTCGGCCAGATGGCCCGTGGCCGTGGTTCGCTCCTTGCAGACGCGGCTCATAACACCGCAAATCAGGTCGAGCGCCCCAGCCGGAAGCTGTCCCTTGTCAATGTGGCGACGAATGCCGATCATTGCCGCCAGCCGCACCGGCTCGGGCAATTTATCGTTGCCCGCCGCTTCGACCATCGGGCGTAATGCCTTGCGTAGCGGAGTTTCCTCGAAAACGCGCCGGGCAGGCTGCCAAGTCATCTTCTCATTCAGCCGGCCGATGATGAGCATCGCATTGTACCGACAAGCCGGATGGAAGTTTTTTTGCGGCGATTCGCGGCGTGCAACTGCCGCGGCGGAAATGGGCCCCCGGTCTCTGCCATCGGCGCCCCCGCCCAGCTTCCAGTAAGCAGGTTGAGTCGGATCGCCATTCCAAAGCACGTCCATCCCTTTCCCATTGGCGGCCACGGCGCGCACCGGGCCGCGAGCGATCATCTGGGCATAGTCCAACACCAGATCATTGACGTGATCGAACGTCGCTTGATTATTGACCTTCGCAACGATGGCGAACTGTTCCATCAGTTCATCCCGCAGCTCAGGCGCCTTATCGAGGTGCTGCGGCTGCGATATCTGAGGCAACATGAATAATTCAAAATAGTCGTCGCATTGCTTCAGGCCCAGCTCGCCAACCTTCTCTCTGGATTGCAGCACTCGCTTCAAGTTGAACTTCATCCGGGACAATTGTTGCGCGTCCGGATCTGGCTTGATGATCCTGATTTCCGCCCAACCCGATGCAGGATCAACTGCCGGAACCGCCGCAGGCGGAGCCGGTGCGGCAGCCGCGCCTCGCCCCGGAGCGCCGGGCGCCGGGCGTCCGTCGGGAGGCTGGGCGAGAGCCAAGGCGCCTTGTGCAATCCAAAGCATCAGGCTGCCGCCAATCGTCAGCATTGGGGAGGATGAAAAACGCGCGCAAAACGCGCGCAAAATTGAATTTAGGTGTACCATGGCCTCGATCTGATTTTGCGAGATGCGCCCACCCCTTGTGACGCTCCGTGGAACCGCAAAGATATCGGACGGGTTGCGGCTCCAACTATCTCTTAGCGTACTCCGCTGCAAAGGCCAATGTCAAGCAAACCGGCACGATCGGGCTGAATTCCCATGACGCTCCTTTACTACGATCCACGATTTCTCGACCATCTGACCGGCAAGCATCCAGAACGGCCGGAGCGGCTGGTGCAGACGATTCGGCATCTGGAACGGACAGGGCTGCTTGCTCGCTGTGGACGCCCGCAGTTTTCAGCGGCCAGCCTGGCCCGGCTCTATGCGGTCCACAGCGCGGAATATGTAGATGGAGTCCACCGCTTTGCCACGGCCGGCGGAGGGCGGATTGAAGAGGACACGGTTGTCTCTCCCCATTCGTTCGATGTGGCCGCGCTGGCGGCCGGAGCAGCGTGCGACGCGGTCGAGCGCGTGGTGCGAGGTGAAGACAAAACCGCCTTTTGCCTGGTCCGCCCACCGGGGCACCACGCGCTGCGCAATCAGGCGATGGGCTTCTGTTTGTTCAACATCGTGGCCATTGCCGCCCGGCTGGCCGTCGACGAACTCCAGCTATCCCGAGTATTGATCGTGGATTGGGATGTGCATCACGGCAACGGCACGCAGGCGATTTTTTGGGAAGACCCGCAAGTGGGTTACTTTTCGATCCACCGCTGGCCGTTCTACCCTGGCACGGGCAGGGCGGACGATATCGGCGGCGGGGCAGGGGAGGGGGCCACGCGCAATGTGCCGATCGAATTCGGCACGCCGCGAGCAACCCAATTGGAAAATTTTCGCACTGAGCTTTTTGATTTTGCGGCCATGATTCAGCCGCAACTGGTGCTCATCAGCACCGGCTTCGACAGCCACACGGATGATCCCATCGGCTCACTCGGTTGGGAGACGGAGGATTTTGCCACGGTGACTAACGACGTTCAGGAAGTGGCCAACCGCTACGCCGCAGGGCGGATCGTCAGCATCCTGGAAGGAGGCTACAACTGTGGCGTCCTAGCAGGATGCGTCGAGGCGCACTTGGACAAATTACTGAACACTGAGGTACGAAGTACCCCTCGTCCCTAATCCCTAGACCCTACTCCCTATCTCCGATCCAACCGCCGGCTGGCTGTCTCCTCGGGAATCGCCAGGCCCAGCTTCTCTTCTTCTTCCTCCTGGATGATGATCCGGGGAGTTACCATCAGCATCAAGCTCTGCGCTTCGCGGCCGATGCCGACATTCTTGAAGAGGCGGTTGATGTAAGGAATCTTGCTCATGATCGGGATGCCGAACTCGTTGCGTCCTTCCTTGAGCCGCTTGATACCTCCCAACAGCACTGTGCCGCCGTCGGGCACGCTGACGGTGGTTGTCACCGTGGTGAAGGCAAACGTCGGCAACTGAACCGTCGTTCCTTCTTTGATGACCTCCGAGCTGCCAGATTCGCTGGTGTTATCCCCATCGTCCTGCGAACTGTCGGACGACGAAGTCTTGGTGGTGGTGCTGCCGGTGAACTGAAATTCCTTGACATCCTTGATCTGACTGAAGAAGGGAATCAAGGTGAGCCGGACGAAACGGCGATCCTGGCTGACCACGGCCTGCACGGAGAGCGTCGTCCCTTCGTTGAGCACGACGATGACCGGCGCTTGAGCCGCGGCAAAGTCGCCGACGACCGGCGTGACGCTGGTCACGAACGGCGTCTGAGATTGATCCGAGATCGACGCCGCCTGGCCGTTGAACAACGTCACCTTCGGAGCCTGCATGATGTTGGTCCGAACGTCGCCCTGCGCGGCCTGCACCAGGAAGAACGCTTCCAAGTCGCTGAGAATCGCGATTCCAAACGTGGCCGCCGAGGCAGGGTTGAAGCCGCCAAACGGAGGAATGGCCGAATCGAAACTGTTCTGAGTAAAGGGGATGGCACCGTTAGGTACAAAGTTGGGTGCTGGATTTGTGTCCGTCGGAGTAAGCAAGCCCAAAGTTGCGCTGGGCTTCATCACGACACCCGAGTTGGCCCGGGCCACATCGGCCGCGTTGGCATTGCTGCGGATGTTAAAGTCGAAGTCCACGCCGATCCGCTCGAAGAAGTTATCCGAGAGGGTGATGAAGCGAACTTCGATCGTCACTTGCAAATCCTGCAACCGGCGCAACTGATCCAGCAAGTCGGTGATCCGCTCGTGAACTTCCTGCGTCTGCGTAATGACCAGGCTCAAGTTGGAGGGGGATGGCTTCATCGAGCCGGCTCCGCCTACCTCATCCCACGATTCGGCTTCGATCGTTTTGGTGATCAAGTCGATCAACCCATCGAAATTGGCGCTGCCCGTGCCGCCGCGATTGCCGCCGGTGGTGATGCCTCCGCCGCTGGTTTGCTGGCCCAAAACAGTATCTGGGCCTGCCATGCCGCTGGGATTCGTGGTATGGGCAGCCAACTGAGCCACCGGCGCCTGAAAGCCCGAGGTGCCATAGATGTTGGCATTGGTGCGATTGTAGGCGTCGTCAATCTGCTGTGGCAGACCGATGCGATTATGGGGCGCAAAATCGGGAATCGGAATCACCAGGTCGGCAACCATGTAGACCTTGGTGTAGACATTGCCGCTGCGGTGTTGCTCACTGGTGATCTTGAGCACTTCATCGCGCACCACATAGCCCAGGTGCAATGGCTGCAAGATCAGATTCAGCGCGCTCTTGAGCGAAATGTCCTGCGACAAGTCGATCGTTACCTGCGACGAGGGATGAACCCCTTCCTGCGCCAAACCTTGCGGATCCAGATAGATGTTGATGCCGGTGACTTCTTTGAGACGATCAATCACTTCCGAGAGAGGCGTCTCGCGAAACTTCAGTGACACGGGCGAGCGCAGTTTCTGCTCGATCTCTATTTCCTTCGGGCTGCGTTTGCGGTCTCGGTCCTGGGCATACTTGCGGCGGCGATCGGTCATGGAGGTCCAATCCTTCACCGGACCAAATTGCAAAGGTTGGCTGGCGTCCATTGGCACTCCAGCCCGCTCCACGTCCAGCCAGGCGGCAACATTGGCGTTGTCCTGATCGTCCGACATATTGCGATTATTTTGCACGTTGCGCCAGAACCGAACTTCACGGTACAACTGCGTCGAAACCTGCTCGTCCGGCGCGATTTCCATGGCCTGCTTGGCGATGGCTTCCGCCTCGGCAAAGCGCTGTTCGTCGCGGAGCTTGTTGAACTCGTCCACCAGCAAAGCCAATTTTTCCTGCACCTGGACCTTCTTGGCCCGACGGCGATCGACCTCACCTTGAACATTGTCGTTGCGCTCGGTCAGCTCGATATCCGTCCGATGCTGCTCGATGTATTTTTCGGTATCCTTCACCGCGCGATCGACCCGGGCCAACAGCCCTTTTTTCTCCGTGGGGCTCAATGCCGATTGCTCGACGATCGCCCTGGCGTTCTTCAGTTGGTTCAGCGCGCCGCGCGGATCCTTCTCCTGCATTTCTTCCGCTTTGCGCATCTCACGATTCATTTGAGCCCCCACTTGCTGCCGGAGCCGTTGCTGGGCCAGGCCCGCCTCGTCCAACAGCCGGTTGCCTTCAGCGCCCGGCACGGCGCCGGCCGCCGCGCCCATCGGCGCACCTGGCGCAACCGCCTGGGCCAACTGCATCCGATCCTGAAGTTGCTGAACCAATTGCGGATCGAGTTGATCTCGCAAGGCCATTGCTTTGCTATAGAACTCCATGGCCGACTTGCGGTCGCGGTTCTTCAGCGCCATATCGCCTTGTTGAATCCATTTGTTTGCCTGGGTGATATGCGGCGGTGCGGCCTCTCCTTCACCCTGGGGCGTGGCCGGCGGGACGGCAGCCGTCGGCGGTGTGCCGGCGTTGTTCATCGGCAACAAGCGAACCGAATCGGCTTCACGAGCCACCGGTCCGCCTGGCGGGGGCGGGGCAACTTCTCCCTCTTCACCCGCGACCATCATGTTGCGAGTGCCGTCGCGTCGCGGATCGTATACGGCCGATGAAACGGGCTGTTGTCCGGCAGGCCCAAATTGGGGATCGTAGACCGCCGCTCGTGCGGCATAGCGATCGACTTGCCCCGGCGTGGCGGGTGCTGCAGCTGGCCTAGCGCCGGCAGGAGTCGAGAGATTGTCATTGCCAAAACTCGAAGCCGCGCCACGACCACCAAGCCCCATCTCGGGAGCCGGACCGCGCAGCGGAGGCAAACTGGTGTCATAGTTGTTGGAAGAATGTTGCGGGAGTGGACTGATGCCGTCTTGAGGAACATTGGCGCCGATTTCGGGCAGCCGTCGCAATGCAGCATCGGCCGCTCCGACGGGAGGCGACACACGGCCACCGCGGGCTTGAATGTCGGCCGTCAGTTGCTGCGGCGAATCCTCGCCTGGGGCGAAGGTGGCCCCGAGTTCCGTAGCCTTTCCGGCATAATAGGCTGCGGCGGGCAGGTTTCCTTGTTTCAGAGCCAGGCGTCCGTTCTTGAGGTGCTCCAGCGCCGCGGGTTTCTTATTGTCCAGCACGGCCTCCACATTCGCGCTGCCGTTGGCGAAAGGATCTTTAGCATCTGCCCGTGACGAGCCACCACTCAGCGGGGCCAGTAGCGAAGGGCGGGCCTTATCACTCGGCTTCTGCGGCGCTCCGCCGGCGCTGAGCCGTTGCAGATCGCGACGAGCCGCCTTGGGAGAATCGCCAAACGGATTGTGCATCATGCCCCAACGCTGCTCGGCGCGCTGAATCAAAACTTCGGCCTCGCCCCACTGCTGCCGCTCCATGGCCGCACGGGCGAGCCGCAACATTTCGCGGGCATCGGGATCTGTGACTGTGCCCGGCGATTGGCCTCGAACGGTGGGCTCGTTCCCGGTCGCCGGAAACGGTTTGACTGCCAGTGCCGAATGGCTCATGACCGAGCCGCCAAGTACCAGGGGAAGAGCAAAGCTGATGCTCCAGGCAGCGAATGACGTCGTGGCTTTCAAAGCGAGGCTCCTTTAACGATGTCGCGGACGGCCGGGGCCGCTACTACATACAATTTGTCAGTTCGATTCGATGGATTCTTCCGCTCGTTGGGAGACATACCGGGAGCGCACCATGAGTGGCGCGATCGCGAAGGTTCCCAAAGGTTCTGGCGGTATTAG
>JAIOPX010000261.1 GCA_021413705.1 Planctomycetota bacterium
CGCCTGTCAGCAATCCGCAACGGCAGACCATCAAAGGGCTGTAGTTTTCTTAGTGTAACTGATCCCCGCCTGTCAGCAATCCGCAACTCTACTCACGCTCACGCTATGGCCCACAGTAGTGTAACTGATCCCCGCCTGTCAGCAATCCGCAACAGGCCCATGGTAGCAGGCCCGAAGGGGCCGAGTGTAACTGATCCCCGCCTGTCAGCAATCCGCAACTGCAATCCGTTGTGTGCCTCGTCCTGACCAAGTGTAACTGATCCCCGCCTGTCAGCAATCCGCAACAAGCAGCTTGATGCGGGCGTCTTGTTGGCCAGTGTAACTGATCCCCGCCTGTCAGCAATCCGCAACTCAAATGTGTGGTGCATCAATTCGACCGGCAGTGTAACTGATCCCCGCCTGTCAGCAATCCGCAACGGTTGCCGTCGTGTCGCAGCTTATGGTCCGAGTGTAACTGATCCCCGCCTGTCAGCAATCCGCAACTAGGAGCCAGCGGCATGGAACGGAAGATTAGTGTAACTGATCCCCGCCTGTCAGCAATCCGCAACCGAGAAGTTGAAGGCGAAGAAATGAGCTTTAGTGTAACTGATCCCCGCCTGTCAGCAATCCGCAACTCCACCACGCATCCATCGACGGAACAACTCAGTGTAACTGATCCCCGCCTGTCAGCAATCCGCAACGCTCCTGTCCCGTCGGAGTTTTTTGCGGTTAGTGTAACTGATCCCCGCCTGTCAGCAATCCGCAACTGCAACAGGGTTGCGTGGTTAGAACAGCGAAGTGTAACTGATCCCCGCCTGTCAGCAATCCGCAACTCGATCAACGACGGCTCGATCTCGGCCATCAGTGTAACTGATCCCCGCCTGTCAGCAATCCGCAACCGGAACTGACTGATCGACTCGCCGAGAACAGTGTAACTGATCCCCGCCTGTCAGCAATCCGCAACCTGCCGTCGAATCGCTCACTCATCCGCTTTAGTGTAACTGATCCCCGCCTGTCAGCAATCCGCAACGGGGGAGCTTGCAAGGTAAAAAGTTTCTCTTCCGTTTGGGATGCCGTTGTCATCAATCATTCCCGCCTGCGACACTACACGCAATTCCTTTGCTTTTTACCTTTCTGCGCCGCGCGTTTCAAGCCGCTCAGCACAATTCGATCGACCACTCTTGGGCCGCCTCAGGCTCGACGGCTTAAGTCCGTGGCGTGATAACCGTCGAAGACGGCCCCTCTCCCAACCTCTCCCCACAGGGGCGAGGAGATTCAACGGACCCTCTCCCAACCTCTCCCTGAAAAAGAGAAGACGACCCTCACCCTGGCCCTCTCCCTAAAAGGGCGAGGGGAAGAAACGGAGGCACCGGTGGCTAGCGCCATGCCGCTCACGAAAACTGTTGCGGCGGCGACTGAAAACTTCATTTTCAAACAACATTTTCGGCCACCCCCCTAAAAAGTTGAAAATATATTTTGCTCAAAATGAAACCCTTCGACCGGTTTTTGGCTAGAAATCGGCCACCTTCTGTGCGCTAATCTAAACAGGTTGAACCACAGAGACACTGAGGACACCGGGCGGCCGTCAGGCCGCAACCAAAGTAGGCTAGAACCGTTTCGTCCCGGAGGGACGCGCGATAATAGCCCGGCACTTGAGTGCCGGGACCGGACAACCACAACCATCTTCCGGGAGGCCCGCCGCCGCCTTCGGTGGCGGCGGGCCTCCCGGAAAGGAATAGCGTACCCGGCGATAAATCGCCGGGCTATTATCAATGGTCCCTTCGGGACCGAAGCGTGAGCTTCCCGGTGAGAGGAAACACCGAGTGAAACAGCTTTCAACCCAGGGGACAGAACATGAACGCTCCATCGAAATCGGATGACACTGTGAAATCGGGAGACACTGCGGGACACATCACCAGGCAAGCTCCCGGTCAGGAAACTACGCAGAGCCCTCGGCAAGAAACACAGCAAACCCCCGGGCAGAGCCCGGGGCTATTGTTTCGCAGGCCGGATCGGCTGGCTTTGGATCTGAGAGTGCGCGGGTTGACCTATCAACAGATCGCAGTCGTGCTGAACCTCTCCACCACGACGGCCCACAAGGCCGTTCGCCGCGCCCTGATGCGGCACCGACGACGTCTGCGCGAAGCGCTGCTGTCGGTTGCCAAAGTGAATCGCTGGATGCTGCGCGAAGGCAAAGTTGACCTGCGCACCGTCGTCCGCGAGTTCCAACAGGCCCGCACTCCCCGGCAACTGGGCCAACTGCATCAACTGGAGCAGCGGTTGGTCCGCGAAAAAAACGGGCGAACAACCGAGAACAAACCGCGCGGCGTTGAACTTAACACCCTTGCGCCAAACAACTTGCAACTCGAAAACATGTTGGCAAACAAACCGCGAACAAGCAGCCAGGAAAACGAGCGCTAAGGCATTGGCAATGAATGACTTGCGGCCAAAAGAACCAGCCGCGGACAAACCGAGAACCAACCGGACACAAGGCCATGCAACTTGTTGAGGGAGAACGATTTGCGTGGTGGGTGACACAAAGGTTGGCCCCTGAACCTCGCCATATAACGACTTGTGAGGGCTTCAAACAGAAAGGCTGTCACGCTCCGGACACTCAGGTTGGTCATTCGACTCTTTTCGGACGTAAAATCTGGCACAGCGGTGTTGCCATCTTCCAGCGTGCTGCGTTCAGCAACTCTGGGTCATTAAGCCGCGGACGGGTGGCCGCCGTCTCCCCCCACATCCCGTTACCCTTCGTACTGCTGAGTCATGAGCATCCTCGCCAGGATGGCGGCGTAGTTAACTGCATGAAGCGCGTCGTCGGGTTGGGTTTCAGGGTGCGTGTATTTGATCATTCGCTGGTGGTCATCATACACTGCAACCTCGCACCAGATCTCGTCAAGGAAAGAGCTGCAATCTTCTACGCGAGGAAATTGGATCCGCTTCTTCTTCACGCGGGTGAAGACCATGCCGATCGACGGCGTGCGGCCGATCGTCCAGTTCCAGAGTCGCCCTTTATATTGCCGCGGCGCTTGGTCGGAAACAGAGTACTGCATCGCATAGAGGCCAGCAAGGCGGGGCATGTTCGCCAGAAGTAAGTTGTTGTAAACAGAGCCGTTGCCAAGCCCGTCGGCGGCAACCAAACGAACACCAAATTGGTTGCAGCGTTGGGATACTTCCCTGAGAACTACATCCGCATCTTCCTGCGCTCGGTATTTCGCCATATGCACTATGTTGAAACGGTCGTCGTCAAGCATGTATCCGATGACCAGCACCGTCCTGGATATCACGCCACCACCCCAGTCGATACCGGCCAGCAGTCGGTGCCTTGCAGTTTGCGGTACATCAGCCAACGCGGTCGCCATGGGCCGATTTGTGCAACACTGTTCGACTTCGTCACGGGTTACGATGTGGTCGCCGAGGTAGGTTGGCAGACCGATGCACTCGTTTCGAAACAGGGCCGGGTTGTAGCTTTCTTGGTGTTCCAAAAGCAATGGGTAATCCAACCACGGAGTCGCCAAATGGTTGATCGTGAAACCGTCGCCCCAAGCGGACTCTGGATTACGTGATATCCACTGCCCAACCTTGGGATCAATTAGTGACTGACAACTCGGGCACACAGGCCCGTAAGGCCCAAGGCACTTTTCATCAAGAAAAACAGATTGGCCGCATTCACACGGTACGCGCCATTCGTTGGCCGTTGACCGATTAAATGCGTCTTCCAGATGGTTATCGATACTTTTCGGCGTGCCCGTCAAGAACACACGCCGATGTGGCGAGTGACTCAGCGCCTCTTCCAGGACAGGCAAGTCACCTCCAGCGATATCCTGGTATTCGTCGATCAGCAAGTAGTCGCCGTCGATACCGCGCGCCGCATCGGCGCTTCGGTATGCCGAGCGGATATAGACTTCGGATTTGTTTTCGAATCGCATATGCGAAACTTGTTGCTTGCGCGGCTGCTTGCCAAGCAGTATGCGCCGCAACACCGGACTCTCTGTGATCAGCGGCTGCAATCGCGACTTGGCGAAAACGGACGCTTGGTCCTGCCGTGGGAACACGACGATGATACGAACGCCCGGCAACATGACCGCGGCGTGCGCGACCACGTTGCAAATGAATGTGGTCTTTTCGACTTGGCGCGAACAGCGCAAGACGATGCGCCTCGCATCTGAATTATAGATTGCGCGGAGATATGGCCTTCCATCAAATGAAATCGGACGTCCCCGCAAATACACAAACGAACCACACCACTCAAACCGATTCATCGGACTTGTCCATGTCCTCGGTCATCAGCGAGCGTACCTGGGCATCGGTCAAGAAGGGCTCGAGCGCGTTGATCATGCGCGGATCGGTGCGACAGATGTCTATCATTGCCTGCTGATTGTGGCCGGCATCCTCTCGGTTCGCTCGCTTCATCTGGACCTGAAGCACCGTATTGAGATTCTTGTGAATCAGGTTGGCCTCCTTCGTCGACATCGCACCCAGAATCACGGCGCGATTGAGCTGAATGAGTTGATGAAGAATGTGGTTGACACTCGGGATCGAGATCTTCTTGCGCTTACGTCCCGGTTGGGGAGGCTTCTTGGCATCCTCGTCCCCCGTATTTTCCTTCTGTATTGATGATTGTTCCGACATGACTCGACTCCTTTCTCTAATTATCGTTAAAGTGAATGGTGGGCACATTCAGCCCGCGCTAACCAATGCGACACTTGGGTGCTTCCAAACGTTGTGAACTGAACACGATCTGGCCGTGTGCGTGATCAAAATAACCTTCCGCCACCGTGCATTGCGCACGCCTTGACTTGTATTCTCTATATCTTTTCTGTAAGTTCGTTTTGAAAATTTATGTTTCCTGCGACACATCCATCAGTCATGGTACAGGCGGTTCAAAATATTTGATCAAGACCGGCGAGTCGGTTGGATCGATCCGCCGACTCGATCGCTTCACGAATTGTCTTAGCCACGCGACGAACAGTGCCTTCGCGTTCGATTCCCATGGCTGCCTTCAGGTTCGCCACCGAAATGTCGGGGTTCGTCAGGATCGTTTCGATGGCCTTGAACCATGCCAGCAAGTTGATACGTGAACGCTCCATGACCGTGCCCGTGCGGATACCACGCTGACGCTTGCAGCCGCGACACTGCCACACTTGGCGCGACTCAAGAAAACTGCCCTGGACACATTGGCAATGGGGACATTTGACATCTTCGCCAGCGACGCGCGCGACGAGATAGGCTTGGCATTCGGCTGTCGTGTTGAAGGTCTGCCGGGCCGGCTTGGGTTGCTGAGATTGCGGGTGCGACTGCGCGCCCATCTCTCGTAACGTCTCCATGCTCCGGGAATGAGCTCGCTCGTGAGAACGACGGTAACGCACGATTCGATGCATGGCGTCGGACGTGCCGGCGCCGGCCAGGGCGACATCCGCCACGTTTTCATCGATACCGTCTTCGGACAGCAGCGCCAGCGCGCCCGTCGCGCCGCGGCGCAGTACTGCATCTTCACACTGCTGGATGCGCTCAAGCGCTGCCTGGTGCCTCGCCATTTCGCGAACGTGGAAATCCTGAGTCGGTGTTGTTGGTTTCCATTCCTCCCGCAGGCGGCCATAATATTCATCGACGAGGTCACGCCTGAGAATGTCTGGTAGCAGTGTGATGGCCGACATGCCGTGCTTGACCGCATTACGTCGAGATATGTTTTTCCCTTCGGGAGTTCGCGGTCCCCCGCGCACTTCCGCGCCTTCGTCGCCATTGTTCTCGACGTTCGCCATCTTGAATTTATCCGGGAGTGTCAATTAGCCTCTGAGATATTATCTGGTCGTGGCGCACGAACAGCCACGGACGAATAATGGCGTGGCCGCGTCACCCACGCCATTTGTCATTCCCGCCCTTGTTGCCCGTTTCCTCCCCGGGATCCCACCGAAGACGAAGTCCTCCAGTCAGATGGTCGTAGGAGTGAGCCACCTCGATGAGATGGCCGTGACGAATCAATCCACGGGATCGGGCGGCGCCGGCGTAGTAACGAACGTCGGGAGCGCGGTTTGACCGTCAGATTCGCCCGCTTCCGATGGAGCGGGATCTGCGCCCCGAAAAGACACGGCGCGCACTGAGGATGTCAAGAAGTGTCAGGGCAAGATCATCTGATCCGGATACTGCGCACCTTGTAGCCGAAAGCCTTTGCCGCCCTTGGCTTCGATGAATTTTCGTACTTGTGAAGGAACCCGCTTGGCTACCCGGTCTGGGCGCGCGCCAACCATCAATCCGTGTTTTTCGGATTTCTTGATTTTACCACCAGATATCCACTTTCCATTGGCCGCCGCTACCGCGTCGACGAAGTATGCGACTTCTTTGTTAACACCGGCAGGCTCATCGTCAATCCAGACGACATCTTTGTCTAGCTCGACACGAATCACGGGAACTGGCGAGCTCGGCTTAAGCGTGAGGCACTCGAGCGACTCTTTTTTGTTCGGTACGCCCTCGAGGAGGCGTTCGAGAAATGTTAACACTTGGAAAAACGGCGGGGTTTCGCAATGCAGGAAGTCGAGAATCGTCACCTTGAATACGTTGGTTATGAGGCGGCCCGGCATATCGACCCCGGCGATTTTCAACGCTGGCGACGAATATTCGATGATTTCCCATCCGGTCGGGCGCCGACGCAAATCGAACCGCTGAATATCGCCTTCGATTTCCTTGCGCGCATCCAGCGAATAACGTAACGCCAGCTTCAGCAGAACGGTCGGGCTAGGAGAGGGTTTTGCCGATTCGGAATACAAACTAACCAAAACCCGCCGCTCGAGGTCGATGTAGTCTGCAACTTCCTGTTCAGACGTGCATCCAATCGATTTCCGGTGCGCGACAACACCATCCAGATGATTCCCCAAAAGATTCCCCGTTACGATTGCAGATTTCTTGACTTTCACCAGGACCTTGTCTACCGCAGCTTCCGAAAGTTCCTCTTCAGGCGTTTGAGTGATTGCCGCGACTGCGGCGCGCAATTGCTTGCGGTCGATGGGGCTCGGCTTCGAGATAGGGCGGAAACTTCCAATGGCTTTACTTTCCCGGGGTCTACCATGAGCGCGAACAATCTCGTGACGAATATCGGGCGTCGGCTCGTTCGACGAACATGCGTCGCTTTGACTCGTAGCCATTCTAAGGTCCTGTGCCGTCCGACGGCAGTGATTATACCCTATCGATCGTTCGCGTCCTTTACAACTGATGGATAATTTTCCTGCGCCAATCAGTCTCCAAGCTATCCATGAATTTGACGCGCAACATCTGCTGCGTCTCGACTGGCCTCTCGAAGGACGGCAATTAACAGGCAGTATCCATTGTTACTAATGTAAAAATGTTCGGCCTCATCGCCTCGGTTCACTTCCAGGATATCGCTTATGGTGTCCGTGATCTCTTGAAAGTCGACATCAGGTATCGCTGGAATTGGATATTTCCCTGCCTCTTGCAACACTTCCCAAAGTTCGCCCGCCCGAATCCGCCGCCGGAGTTCATCAAAAGTGATCGTGCGGCCAGCATCTAGGGCTTCAAGAGCACGAAAAATCAGTGGTTCCAGATCCATGGCATAATACGACATTGCTCCTCCCCTCTTTTCTTCGTCTGAACAGTGTCTCAAGAGCCAGAATTTAACCTGCAGTCATCAGGCCACAAGACGGATTCGCCAGATCGTTCATTTCGCGACTATGCTATCTTTCAATATCAGATGGCGGTCGCTTGCCGATTTGCCTTTATTGTACAGCAATTCGTCGACTTCGGCAAATCGAATCCGTCACCTTCATGGTATATTTTATAGTATATTCGACCTTCAGTCACGGTGTCTCGTGGTGCATAAGTGAAGTTCAAAGGAGCCGATCATGGCAAAAGAAAACGAGGACTTGTTGGCTGCGGGGTTGGCGACGCAGCGGCTCAACGCTCTTTTGGAACTACTGGCTGAGCAAGGATTTACGCAGATTCAAATCGCTGCGAAAGGCGGTCTGCCTCCGCAATATATCTCTGATATCAAGCGGGGTCGTCGGCCAATGACCGAGTTGGTCGCTCGGCGGTTGGGCGAGGAGTTCGACGTGAATTTTCAGTGGCTCATGGGTACGAGCAATTCGATGGAAAACCCAATGCCGCGGTCGGTTGCAGCCATGGCCAGCAGCACCGTGTGGTTGCCGTTGTTCCCGCACCCAATCGAAGGCGAAGCGCGTGCGCACCCCAAGTGGGGCGGCGCAGGCATCGAGGTCGCAGGCATCGCGGCGGCGAAACTCGTCTTGTCGAAGAACCCGTACATCTTGCGATTCGGGCACAATGACATTCAAGGTCGTCTGCGGCAAGGTGACCTGATTTTGATCTCGCAAGTGGCGAGCGCTGATGCAGAGATTCACGTTGTCCACCACCGCAAGAAATCCTTCCTCGCACGCGCCACCAAAGGTGGAAGCTGGAGTCGGGTCGCTAACGGAAACGTTCTGCCGAGCGACTGTCCCGTTACCGGTCACTGCGTTGGGATCGTTTGGTCATCGCTGCTCTAATCGATGATATCGGCGGCGCCAATCGACAACGGCCCATCTCAGATCTCATCCGTGCGCCTGACATTGGTCTGAGGGCTCCGCAACTGAAATTCGAGCCTTTTTCGGGTATATTATGTGAATACGGTCGTCTACCTGTCATAGAGGACCTTCTCTGCCATCTTCATTGGAAAATGGCGCTCGTTTCTAACCAACATCGCGCGCACGTTCGATCAGCCACTCCTCGAAGAGAGCGTGCATAGCCTTGATTTTCTCTCGGCGGCGAACGCGCCGCAAGACACGTCCGCCCGTCGCATAGCGATCTCGTTTCCCCAACGGAGAATTTAAATCATGTCTAAACACACCCCGCGCTGTGCTATCAGCTCAGTGCCAACCATGACGCCGGCAACCTGCCGGGCAAGTTGGATTGGCACTCTGAGATTGGGATCCCTGCTCGTCCCTGTAAAAGCCTATCCGACCATTTCAACCCCTGATTCCCGCCTTCATCAGATGCACACGCAATGCGGGCAACGCATCGAATATCGCCGTTGCTGCCCCAAGCATGGTGAGGTCCGCGCCGAAGGAATCGCCAAGGCCTACGCCTATGCCGTCGATCACCTAGTCGAGTTGACGCCCGACGAATTGGCCAGGGTGTCACCCATTGATGAGAAGGCCATCATCCTGGAGCGGTTCTTCGACCAGGACCACCTCGACCTGACGTTGCTTGCCGGGCGGAGCCTGTACCTGGCTCCCGAGAATCCAGCAGGTGTTCCCGTGTTCGCTAGTCTGCTGGCCGCACTTCTCCATGCG
The DNA here is from genome assembly GCA_021413705.1 of Planctomycetota bacterium. Taxonomy (GTDB): domain Bacteria; phylum Planctomycetota; class Planctomycetia; order Pirellulales; family UBA7805; genus JAIOPX01. Next base: position 9,279 of record JAIOPX010000261.1, read on the forward strand.
CGCAAATGGGCTCTGGGGCGAGTCGTTTTCTCTGGACGGCGACAGTTGGTCGTCATCCATCCGGGAGACGACACCCTGATTCTGCACACGCTTCACGACCCGGTGCAACGTCGCGCGCCCGTGTTGGTGCCGAAGAGCGCCCACAGTCCGGCCAAGGGGGAGGTGCATGCAATCGAACGCCTGATCCAGCAAACCAGCGGGCCGATTTCCTGGACGGAGTACCATGACGACGCGGACGAGCGGCTGGCTCGGTTGGTCGCAGATAAAGTTCAAGCAAGCCAGACCCCGCTCGCAGCCGGGCTGCGGCTGGCCAAGCCCGATTCCCGCAATTCGAAGCCGAGACGCAAGGCAAAGGCCGCCTAGGGCAGCCGGCCAACTCGGTTCTAAACCTTTCCGCGCAGAGACTGTCATGCTTCAAAACGATACTTCGCCATCCACGTTCCGACTGCGCCGTCGAACCCCCGGTTCGTTTGTCCTGGTGCCGTGCCCCAGGCTCGGGCGAGCCTTGCGGTGCCAGGGGCAGCTCGAGGCGGCCGTTGCCGTCGTCCTGGCGGCGTGTCCCAAGGTCGCCACGGTCAGAGAACAGCCACTGGAAATCTGGTACGCCTGGAGTGGGCAGTCGGATGCCATGGGCATCCGGCTGCTCGCTGGCCCACCTCAGCGGCCTGTCGGGAGACATAACGACGTCCGCTACAGCTACATTGTGTCGGATTTTTTGATCGAGATGATCGATGGCGGGCAGCGATTGATTGAGGTCAAGCCCTCAGACCGGCTGCATGGTCCGGTGGCCCAGCGCAAACTGGCGGTCGCCTCGATGTTCGCTGCGCAACGCGGCTGGGGGTTCCACGTCGTCACGGAGCGGGAACTCTTCAGCGGCCCACTGGTGAATAACTTGAGGCTTTTGGCCCGCTATCGAACCCTCGATGCGGACCAGTCTCTCATGGAGTTGCTCGAACAGCGCACTGTCCCCAACGGCGTGCCGTTTTCTGATCTTGTCTTGCAAGTTAGCTCTTCGGCCGGACCCAGCCAGGCCTGCGCTCATTTGCGTCATCTGCTGGCTGTGGGCCAGCTCAGTTTCGATCCAACCGGGGCGCGCCTCGGCGACCAAACGCTCGTTTTTCCAGGAGGTGTAATCCAATGGGACCCATTCGACTCAGTGTGGGCACCGAGTGGCTGCTGGACGGCCGGGCCTACCGGGTCGTCCGCCAACTAGATGGCAGCCGCTTTGTCGCCCAGGACACCAAGTTCAATTTGGAGGAAGAGTTTTCGGAAGCGCAGATCCTGTCGCTTTATGCTGAGCGACGCCTCTGCTTCGCTACAGACGACAGTGCCCCACGCGGGCAAGTAGTGATCTCCAAGCCCCGCGCACTCGATGATCTTGATGATCGCCAACGCGCCAACGTCGAAGCGCGTTGGCACGCCATTGAACCTATTACCCGTCTATCACACTGCCCGACTACCGCTGATTTTCAGCAACGGGCGACGGAACTGGAGTGTGCAGGGACGGTAATTTCCTCCCGTTCGCTACGGAGGTACTTTCGTGCGTGGAAGAGGTCGGGCGGCGACCGCTTGTCCCTCTTGCCAGCGACGTCAAAATGCGGCGGTCGGGGCCGCTCCAAGCGGACGAGCATGCTGCGGCGGTACCCGGTACTCAGTCGTCTCGTAGAAGAGGCCGTCGCCGCAGTCTACCTGAGCACCGCCCGTCGATCCCAATCGGCGGTGGCACGACGTGTACTAGAGGATCTGCAACACCACAATGCCCGACTACCGGCGGCCGAGGCCATTCCTATTCCCCGCCAAGGTTCCCTCCTGAGGGCCATCGCCCGTCGGATCACCCAGCTGGATCCCTGGGAAGTGGACCGCGCACGCTGGGGCAGACGAATTGCGGATCGCCGCCATGCGGCCACTTCCAGCCTCCGCCAAGCAACCCGCATCCTCGAGCGCGTCGAGATCGACCACAGCCCGCTGAAGGTCGTGGTCGGTACAGAAGCCGGCCCCATCGGCCAGCCCTGGCTGACGGTCCTGATCGATTACTACAGCCGGATGATCGTGGGATTCTGTCTGGGTTTCGAGCCGCCCTCGTATGCGGTCATCATGGAGGCCCTGCGGCATGCCATCCTGCCGAAATCGTACGTCAAGGAGCGCTTTGCGCGTGTGCGAGGCAGCTGGCCCTGCTACGGGCTTCCCGAAAAGCTCGTCTGCGACAGGGGACCGGATCTGACCAGCAAAGATCTTGAGCAGGCCGCATTTCAGTTGAACATCGAGCTCGATTTCAATCCACCTCGTACACCCCATTTCAAGGGAACCGTCGAGTCTTTCTTCGATCTATTGAACGACCAACTCGTTGCCTCCCTACCGGGCCGAACATTTCGAAGTTGGCAGCAGCGGGCGGACTACAAACCTGACGAAGGACCGTTGATTCCGTACGAGACGCTATTGGAGATAATGCATATCCATCTGATCGACGTGTATGCCGCCAGCAAGCATCCTACATCGGTCACCACGAGGCTCGAGATGTGGCAGGAATGCGCGCTGGAGCATCCACCGTGCCTGCCGGCTTCGCCGGACGATTTAGTGATGCTGCTGGCCCGGCGGGTAGAACGAACCCTGTCGGTTCGCGGGATCGAGCTGAGCGGCATGTTTTACAACAGTGACGAGTTGATGGCGCTGCGGGCCGAAGTGGCTGCCCACAATCTGGCGACGGAGCGGTTTCAAATCCGCTACAACCCCTGGGACTTGGGCCATGCCTGGGCGCTCAATCCCTTGGATCGGCGTTATTTGAGACTCACGGCAGCCGATCCGGTGATGAACGGGATGACAGAGTACCAGTGGAAGGTACTCAGACGGGCCGTTCGTGACCGGTTTGAAAAGCCAGACCATCTATTGAGTCTGGCTGCCGGCCGAATTGCTATCCGCGATGCGGTCGAGCAGACAGTTGCGAAGCCATCCCAAAAACGGCGCGTGCGGGCGGCGCGGTTTTTAGGTACGCCGCACCTCGCGCTGGAGTCGGCAACATCGTCTCAGCAGGAGGACGTGATGGACCAGGTTGAGGCCGCTTCCACGTCGCTTAAACAGAAAACACCGGAGATCGACTCAGACGGACAATCGGCTTCCGGCAATCGGCCGTTGGCCAATGTCGATCCGGGCGACCTGGATGTCGATGGCTGGGAGGTCTCCTGCGGATAATGCCGTCTCCAACGGGATATGTCGCAGGGCCAGGGGGACGATGCCCATGCCCCCTCCGGCAATTGAAGCCTTGCGTTCCCCTACAGTGCTTGATTGTTTCATGGGGTCAGGCAGCACAGCAGTGGCGGCTGTGGAGACATGATTCACCTTCGTCGGGTGTGAGATTGACCCGGAATATTTTACGTTTGAAGAGAGGAGAATTGGGTCGGTTAAGACTCTTGAAGAAGCTACTGCGCATGAATGATAATGTCCGCTTCTATTTCGTGACGGTCTTTCGCAAGGAGGCAGCAGGTGGAAACAAAAGATTATTTCTCCATTTCACTTTCATTCATAGCATTGTGTGTGGCTTGTGCGTCTATTTTCCTGAACCATCGTTTGACGATGGGAAGGGAGAAGCGTGACAGACTGCTTGACGCCATCTCGCGAGCTCTTTTAAGTCAATCGGTATTTATTCACGCTTATGGTAGCTGCCTACAATTCAAATGGACGCACCCAAATGAACCACCCGGCCTCGGCGATCCCGTGATCGCTGAACTGCATCGTGCCTTTGCATCCCTTGGCACTGATGTTCAAGTAATTCAAATGGTAATTGGGGATAGAGGCATATTGAAGAACGCCATGCACGAATTGGGCATGGCGTTTCATCGCTTAACTGACCCCACTAAGAGCATTGATGACGACTGGAAGAATGCGCTTCACAACCAGCTGTCTTGCCAAGCTACATTGATGGCTCGTGAGTATGAATCGATTTGGAATATGCACAAGTACAAGTAAGCTCGCACTCCCTTAATCGGCGCTCCTCGTCCTATCCCTCTTTCTGGACGCAGAACTCTTCAGTCTGACCTTCCAGCAGGTGCTTCTGCGTCCAACTCATGCGTAAGTTCAACGTGTGCGACATCGCCAGTTATCTGCGCCTGTGCAAAGGCTGCCGACCTAAGTTCCGGGGCAAGGATCGCATGGGCGAAAACAAATGGACAAGCATTGTTACAGCGACGAGCTCCAGCAATGGTTCGCCAGCGGTTTGCGTCGCTACGAGAAACATGCTTATGGGCGCATGCTGGGCGACATATATCTCAACGCCCGCTGGATCAACAAGAAATTGGTTGTCGAGGGCGGGGCGTGGCACGTCAGATACTCGAAGCTAGTCAGAAAACATCCGGGGCTGTGGGTTGATGAAAAGGCCCTTCCTCTCGCGGAGTGGAGAAAGAAAAGGTAGCCACCCCCTACCACACCTGAGCGGGGCTGACTAAGCTGCCAGTTCCCCGTAGACGAGGCAGGCAACATGGCAATTCTCTCATTAGCAGACGCTCGTGGTGCCGCCCAAGCCGTATATGGGCACGAACTTAGAGCGAAGTCCGCAGAAGTAGTCCTCGACGAAAAGGTCGCTTCAGTCGGTCTCGATTAGGAGTTCGACATTTTCCTTTCTCATAGCTATGCCGACGCACAACTTGATGGTGATGCTCTTCTTGGTGTAGTGACAATTCTGAGTTCACTCGGTTACAGCGTTTACGTGGATTGGATAATTGACAAAGAGTTCAGTCGTGAGGAGGTAACTTACAATACCGCTGTTCTTTTACGACTCAGGATGAAGCATAGTCGCTGCTTATTTTTTGTGACATCTAAAACGACTGCGAAGTCAATTTGGATGCCCTGGGAATTGGGCTACATGGATGGACATATCGGGAAGGTTGCTATCCTGCCGTTGACTGGTGGCTCTGAGTTCAAAGGACAGGAATATCTAGGGGTATATCCATACGTCGATAAGTCAAACAACAGCCTCTGGATTCACAAAGACCGCCAGAATTGGGTCAGCTTCGAACGGTGGTTAAAGGGGGAGAAACCATAACGAGGTTTCTCAGTTGATATGGCACTGCTGTCACTACCTGAAGTAGATCAGTATGCTAATGTCGCATACGGAAGTAGGATGGCGACTAAAGCAGCAGCGGATATTCTAAAAGAAGATACCGTCATAATTCCGATGGACTTCGAGTTCGACATTTTTCTTTCCCATAGCTATCACGACGCACAAGTGAATATGAAACGGCTACTCGGCATAAAAGCGATCATGGAAGAACTCAAGTACAGTGTCTATGTAGATTGGATTATAGATAACATGAGTCGAGAAACAGTGACATCACAAACGGCGTCAACACTTCGCAGACGCATGTTTCACAGTCGTTCACTCTTGTTCGCAACTTCCCAAACGTCGCACCAGTCCAAATGGATGCCTTGGGAGCTTGGCTACAAAGACGGGCAGTCCAGCGATGGAGGAGACCTTGGTAGAGTAGCGATACTTCCGCTTGCACAAGCAAAGGGATATGCCGATTACGAGGGCCAAGAATATCTTGGCGTCTATCCATACGTCGACCGCACAAAAGATACGGACGGAGTGTTGAGTCTGTGGGTAAATGAAGACGCAAACACGTACATATCATTCGATTCTTGGCTTCAGGGCAAAAAACCATATAAGAGAAAATAGATGAATCCATGAACGAAAAGAAATTGGCACATCTGAAGATGATTCAGGCAACGATCATTCGCATGGATGCGCACTCCTCACTTCTTCGCGCCTGGACCATAACTCTCGTCGCTGGAGTTTTCGCATTGGCAGCGAAGGATGCGGATATCAAGTTCATACTGATCGCGTACATACCCACAATAATGTTTTGGGTGCTCGACGGCTTTTATCTGAACCAGGAACGCTTGTTTCGTGAACTCTACGATTCTGTCGCCGCAAAGGACGAGAATGCAATTGATTTCTCGATGAACACTTCGGGTTTCACCGGGTCGTGGGCAGGAGCAATGGTTTCGATAACACTGCTTATCTTTTACGGTGCCATTCTTGGAATCATTATTCTAGTAATGTTCGCATTTCCCTATCTGGCGAAACTCTAGCACGTCTGCTTTTCTCTCCGAATGTAGCTACTGCCAGTAACGAGGGGTCTTGAGGTGGTGCCGATTCCACGGACAGGTCGGTCTCTTATTCGGGATTGAGGTGGATGCGGTCAGCACCGAGATGCAGAGTTCGCCTAGTGGTCTTCCCAAGGGCGCCACATCAGAAGTCGTACCACACACCCAGGCCGATCTGCTGCTCGAACTGGCTGTAGAACTCGTACTGGGGACTGAGGCCGTTGTAGTAAATAACGCCTAGCCGCATCAGGGGGCCGCCCACGCCTCCGGCGTGAGATTACCGCTGTAATTGAGCTCCTGCCGCAAATGGCCATTGACAGCCAGGAACGGTGCGCCTTGGATGCCGGTGCAGGTTGCGGGAGCGTATTCCATGTTGAATTGAAATTCCCAGGGTTTGCACCGCCATTAGTGTACGCGAGGCTGCCGGACGGGAAGTGGTCCGGCGCCCGTGAGGATCTCGCGCTGCGGCAGGTGTCCGGTACGGACCACCAGCCGGCGGCCCTGGTCGTCACGCCGAAGAGCGTGCTGGGCGACAAACGCCTCGACTTCCGCATCCACGGCCGCTTGCAGCATCTGCCTGGCTCCCTCGTGGACCAGCTGGTCCAACGGACTCGATCCATTAAAGGCCGTGCGAAACGCCAGCACCTCGGCGTCCGCTAATTCCACTCCAGGGTTCTCGCGCTCCGGTGCTGGACGACCAGCACGCACTTTCGTACTCTGACTCATGGCGTATCCTCCTGCCCTCGTCGGACTGCTGAAGTTGTCACATTCCTCAGCAGGATACGCCGCCTTTATTTACTCCGCTAGAACACAACTTTCTACAATACCTCTCGCGAACCATCTGGCGCCCGAAACCTCGCCGAAGGCCGCGACTCCGAACCTGCCGACAACCTGCTAGAACGCATCCGCGCCGGGTGTGAAGATACGAAGTAAACGTGACAGATCTTTTGAAACAGCTATTGACCGACTATGGCTTCCTCGCGGCAATGGTGGGTAATTTAGACGCGGCGCGGGAAATATGGGCGCAGTCATCACAATCGCCCGATATCGGTATGAACCAATATCGCGTAGACGAATCATTCGCAGAAGCGTATTCGCGCGGCACGAGTGACCTAAAACAACGGACGCCAACTTTTCTCTATGGCATGTGCTTGGTTCACGGTTATGGCCTGCTCGAACATTATTTATCGGACGTCATTCGCAAAATCGTTCGGTCCAATCCGCGCGTCTTACTCACGTTGCAAAAACGGGAGGACCGGAAGATCGACTATCGTGTAGTGATTGACAATATCGATTCGCCGAAAGCACTAATCGACGAATTGGCCAACCGTGAACTCCTTAGCCTCACATATGGTCCTATCGAGGACTATCTGAAGGCACTGAGAACTCGGTTTGGGCTTGCGTCGCTTAACGACAATCTCGACGCAAGGATCATTCAACTCGCCCTGCTTCGGAATTGTCTAGTTCACAACCGCAGTGTGGCCGATGAACGACTGGCCACAGTCTCGGGTGGGTTCTACCGCAATGGACAGCGGATAAGGGTTGATCGTAATATGGTGTCCAGGTGCATCACCACATTTATGTGGTTCGCATCTCAGGTAGATCAGACAGCATTGTCAGTACACTTCAAAAACTCCTAGCACATGCGAAAAAGGAGGCAGATATGGGCGGTTCAGGAGGAGGAACACCAGACTTTGGCAGACCTAGTGGTGGAGGAGGCCCACAACCTGGAAACGGAGGCGATCTATGTTCATCGTTGACTGAAGACACTCTAATTGCTAGCCCCGCCCCTGCCGTCATATCGACAATTACAGTAGGCGAAACGCTTCGCCTGTCGCTAAGTCCTGGCGATAATCCCCCAGTGCTAGCGCAGAAGCCAAGCGGAGTGCTGGTTGGAACTGTGATGCCAACTTTCCTAGTGGACTTGGTCGACTGCATGAGGGCTGGTAACGCATACGAGGTCAAGGTTCTTGAGATAAGCGGCGGTGCCATTCGAGTGCGCGTGCAACCGGAGACGCCCTAATGTTCAAGGTGATCGGTGGGACATATCGCGAAATCTGCCTCGAACCAAAGTGGGATCAGCTTTTTGGCTCTGGGTTCCGAGCGGCTGTTGCAGGATCGTCGATTGTGCGTGAGGCATGTGGGCAGCAAGTGAATCTTGAAACCTGGGTTGCGGATGCGCAACGACACACAATGCAGGTATGGGCTTCACATTTTGAGATTGGCGTTTCGATTCATGAGCGAGCTGAAGCGATTGAGTTCCAGTACGAGCATGGGCTCTCCATCCCGAGGATCTACCCTGATCCAAGTCACATCACCGGAATCGCTCCTCAAACAATCGAGGCAGACAACGCGCTTCTCTTCGGCGTGCTGGAAGACAACTCATCGCAAAGCGCAATAACGGCAATTGCAAAGGGGCTAGTGTACGATCCACAAGCTGGCACACAGTCGGTTCCATTTTCCCACACGATGTCGAAAGCGGGTCGCCTTGCCATCGTGGCCAATTTGTCTGAAGTCGAAGCGATGGTGAGAGCCCTTAAACTAGAAATTAATGGGGAGGACCATCGCCCTATCGCCGTTGGAAAGGCGATTCTTGTCCATGAGAACGCGGAAGTTGTGGTCGTGAAGAACGGTGCAGAAGGCGCGTTCGTCATCACTCGTGAAGATGCACACCACGTATCTAGTTACAAAACTAATCATCTGTTCAAACTGGGATCGGGCGACGTTTTTTCGGGGGTGTTTGCCGCCTTTTGGCTCGAACTCAACGCCGATCCAGTTGAGGCCGCCGAACGGGCATCCGCTGCGGCAGCATATTACTGTGACCGAGGTGGGTTGCACGGACTACCGATACCTTCTGATTATGATACCGTACTTGCAGCACGAATTGAGCAACACAGGATTCCAATCCGTTCCACTGATACGCCGCGTAAGTCCGTTTACATTGCAGGACCATTATTTAATTTCCAGCAACGATGGTTTATCAATGAAGTACGTCGATGCTTAGCAAAACATGGAGTTAAAACGTTTTCGCCTTATCACGACGTGGGTCCGGCAGCAAAAGAGACCGATCACGCAGAGGCAACAAGAATTACTCGCGCAGATATTGAGGGGCTTGAACAAAGTGCGGCGGTATTTGCGATTGTCGATGGTTTGGATGGTGGCACGTTGTTTGAGGTCGGTTACGCCGTCGCGAAGGGTATTCCGGTGATCGCTTTCGGACAGTCCACCGGAAAAGAGGACTTGTTAATGATTGAGGGAAGTCCCGGCTGTCGCCTATTCGACGATTTTCCAACGGCCATTTATCACGCCGCGTGGACGGCTCTTGAGTCATGAGCACCGCGCTGTTGTTATCGGGGGGTATCGACTCTATCGCTCTGGGTTACTGGGTCCGGCCCGAGTATGCGATTTCGGTCGACTACGGACAGCTGGCAGCAGACGCAGAGATCGCGGCTTCCCAGCAAGTGTGCTTGATGTTAAATATTCAGCACGAAGTGATAAGGGCAAACTGTGCGGAGGCTGGCTTTGGAAATATGTTAGCGCGGACGGAACCGTCAGCGGGGACTACATTTGAGGGACCCTCGCCGGAATGGTGGCCATACCGAAACCAACTGTTGATAACTCTAGCTGCTGGCAGATGTATTGCGCTCGGATGCAAGAGCCTGCTAATTGGAACCGTTGCATCCGATGCGCGGCACAGAGATGGAAATGCCGAGTTTGTCAACAAGATGAACGAGCTCTTGTCCTGCCAGGAAGGTGGCATCTCGGTCGTCGCGCCCGGCATTGATTTGACATCCCTTTTATTGGTGCGCGAAGCTAAGGTACCATTGTCGGTCCTGGGTTGGGCACACTCATGTCACTGCGCCAATGTTCCTTGTGGCAGTTGTCGAGGGTGTCAGAAATATCGAGAGGTATTCAATCAACTCCTCGAATCGGAGTCAGAACCCGTGCCCGAGCCAACGACTGGGGTTGCAAAGGAATGGGGGCGTCAGTAGGGTGTTGTGACGTATTTGGACTTGCATCGAGGTACCATATGTCGGGGAGCACTTCGCCAGTTACTCGCCGTGGCGTCATAACTGCGTACGTCTATGCACGCCGGCGTGTCATCGAAGCGGGCTTTTTACCCGAACTTCAGTGGCAACAATCGCGGGGGAGTGTAGCACCAACGGAATCAGATTTTCTGCGTGAGTTTGCGTGGGTCGTTCTTGCCGCTGGCATGAGGGAGCGCGTCATACGCCTGAAGTTTTCGAGAATCTCTGAAGCGTTTCTCCAGTTTGAATCGGCGGAGTCCATCGCGCAGTCGCGGTGCAAATGTCGTACCGATGCGCTTGAGGTCTTTGGGCACAAAGGAAAGATTAACGCGATCGTTGGCGCTGCTGTTCGCGTGTATCGTGAAGGATTTTCAACAACTCTCGCATCTCTCAATTCATCAGATTTAGCATACTTGCAAACTTTTGATTTCATAGGACCTGCGACATCTTGCCACCTCGCCAAGAATCTAGGCCTTGAGATTGTCAAGCCTGACAGACATTTGGTGCGCCTAACAGCGGCATGTGGATACGACTGTCCTACAAATTTGTGCCGCGATATTGCAGAGTTTGTCGGCGAACGTCTCAGTGTCGTTGACTTGGTTCTTTGGCGTTACGCCACGCTATCGAAGACCTATCTGGAAGAATTGTCTACGCATTTACTCGCGTGACGAGGGATTATAACCTCACCGCTGCCCCAGCTCCGCCGAGCCACCGAAGGTACTCGCTCGTCTTCTGGTTTCCACTTGCATGGCAGCGCTTACGCGAGTGCCAGCTTCGCTTGGACCCGGAATTAACATCGAAGGTACCCCCGGAACCCATTTCTATTCTGCTATTCTGTCGCGTGGTTGCTTCTTTGAACAGCCTATCACCATATGCATCCTTGTCGCGATCTGGGCACCAGCCCTCGGTTTGCTAATTCCTGACGAGGTATTCAATAAAAGCCATTGTCACTTGATCGGCGAATAATCCTGAAGTCATAGATTGCAGCTGACGGTCCGAGTTAAGTCGTTACAGTCGCGCAAGATCCTGATTGCCTCGGCAGCGTATCACCAACGCACTTTACGACCGCACCCATCTCGTGATGATATCGCGCCAAACGGCTTCTTCCTGCGGCGCGGAGTGCTTTGAACTGTTTAGCGTGACGGTCGGTCGAAACCCCATTTGTAGTGCGGTATCGTAGGTCGCGTGGCCATACGTGAGCCGCGTGCATCGGCGGCGCAACTTTCGAGAGACCTCACGTCATCCTTAAGACGGCATTATTACCGCCAGAAGAACCCGTGATCGACAATGCGAATTTTATTTCATCGCCGACAAAGTGTCCTCGCCGTTTGTCCTCTTAACAACAGAATATTCTCCGAGAGATGCTCGGGCCATTCTCAATTCGTCATCAATTGCTTCTGGGTTTATAACCGATTCAATGATCGCCGGAACATCTTTGGGAATCAGCGACGAAATGCGAGCATATGATTTCATGGCAGCCGTACTGATGCCAACATGCTTGCTCGCTGCGTCAACCTCACTGATGTGAACCTCCACCATTCGATCGGCCAGAACACGCAGCATTTCCGTTGCGACGCCTAACGTTGGGTCAACTTGCCTAGCATGGCCAATGTCAAAACAAAAACGTGCCTTCGGTAACGCTTCAAAATACCATTTCAACTCTTCGACCGTTCGTCCAATGGGCTTGCGTTGATCCATGTTTTCCAGCACGAGTGACCCTTCGATCGGCTTCCAAGTGTCTGGATTCTCAATGATGTCCGGGTGGATGATGATGGAACTGATGTATGTTGCAACTTTCGTCAGAAGTTTTACCAGTTCCTTCTCAGAGTAATGTTCTCGCTGGCTTGGAGCATGGAATGACACATAAGCAAACTTGCTGAGATCGAGCTTGGCAAGCGCATGCAGGAGAGGGGCCAGTTCATCTTCTCGCAAAGCAGACAATTCCAGTGCGTCCACTCGACCTTCCTGGAGTTTTATCCCCTTCTGGAAATCTCCTTTGGCCAACGCACCCGTTGAAAATCCTATTCGACGCATCAGAAAACTCCGTATCTTCTGGTCAACTTACCTAAGCGTTCATTGGAATCAAAGAATAATGCCTCAAGGCCATCGCGAAACGCTCGGCTATTCCTTCTTTGCTCGTCGAAGATGGGATCATTGGCATTGCTGAACTCCAGCTTCTTCAAGTGGTCTCGTTTCTTTGCGTCGTCGAGCGTAGCCAGAAAGTTGTTGTAGGCGCCCATGACTGTTTTGGCTATCTCATCGCTGGCAAAGTGCAGAAGCGCCCACGAAAGAAGGTCGATCGCCGAACGGCGTGACAATCTAAAACAGTATTCCAGAAGTTCCGTGTCCACGAACTCTGAATTCTGTGGTTTGCCGGCAAACTCCTCATCGCATAGAAAGCAAAGCAGCATTCCTTTGGCGAACAGCAACTTCCGTGACATTCGCAGTTTCGTGTTCTTTAACGCCCATTCCGCATTGGACCGCTGCCACTTTTTTGTAGCGTAATCGACCGTGAGTGTTCGCCAGAACCTAACTATGTCATTGAACAGGAACAGTGGCGCATGAAACTTCGCAGGGCTTGTTACCGGCGGATCCCCCACAATATATCTCTCCAAGATCGCCCGAACGACTCGTTCATGAGTCACCGCATCTGATAAGCTTGTCGATTCCAGTAACATCAACACTCGGCGAGTGATGTTGTGATTCGTATCCTCGCCGCCGCCAATGTAATGCACCAACTCGTGGCTGCTTGACATCGTTCCGAAGGTCCCGGTGGGACCAGGCTTCTGATACTCTTCCTCCTGAAGCATCTCCTCGACTGATTTTGCGACATCGAAGTGCCACATGTCGGCTGGGCCGTCAATCATCAGCGTCCAGTCGACGTCACTGCCGGAAGTCCATTCTTCTCTTGCCAACGAGCCGAATGCGATGACTGAGGTGTTCGCTGGCGGCCTGAGCTTTTGAACGCGTTCACGAAGCTTATCGACATGGGTGCGACACTGGTCACGTGCCGCCAGAATCGCCGGCCATTTTTTGCCTAACTTGGCGGCGAGCTCTTCAACCGAGTTTTGATCGAGTGATGGGTTCACGTGTACCGCAACTCCGATGGTGGACCATCTCGCGCGCATCATGCGAGCGATGGAATCCACTTCCACTTCCCAGTCTACCAAGTCAGGAGTCTGTCGGCTATCACGGCCAAGGCGGCTTGCGTCGTGTCTTCATTACTGGCTACGCCATCAGGTAACGGCTTGACGGCTTTGTGCCAAAGCAGGCCAGCGCTCTCATCGCGTGTCTTCCGCCTCCATCATGTTCTCATAAGGCCACTTCCTATGTCATCGACATTGCAAGACGGTTCCCAACCCAATCGCCATACATGGCTGACGGTGCCACCCGAGGAGCGTATTTTGAAGGCCAATAAGCTCATCGTCGTACACCCTCGGTTTCGCGAAGCCCTGGAATTACTCAAACACTGCCACGAAAGTCGCAGACTGGGCGGCGAACCGGCATGCGGCGCGCTGCTGGGCACCTCGGGCGTTGGCAAGACCAGTGTCGTAGATCATTATCGGCGCCTTTATCCGGCGATCGAGACGGATGCCTCGACGCGCCAGCCCGTATTGAAAGTCACGCTACAACCCGATGCGCGTCCCAAGGGAATTGCGGCTGATATCCTCCTGGCGCTCGGCGACCCGGCCTGGAGCAGCGGCACAGTGCAGAGCCAGACCAACCGGGCCGTCACACTGCTTAAACGGTGCGGCGTGGAATTGATCGTGATGGATGAATTCCATCACCTGTTTGACATGGACCGGCTGAAGGTAATGACCAAGGCTTCGCAATGGCTTAAAGTCCTCATCGTTAATACGGGCATTCCCGTGGTGGTGTGCGGCATGCCGGAGGCCGAACACGTACTTCGCGCGGAACACACCGAGCGGCGATTCAAGGACCGCTTGACGCTGCGCTGCTTCACTTGGCGCACGCCGGTGGGACGAAAGGAATTCTGCGGAATGCTCAAACGGCTCGACGATTCCTTGCCGCTGGCCGAGTGCTCGCAACTTGCCAACCCGGAAACGGCCGGGCGGATCTATCTGGCCTGTCGGGGGGTGCCCGACTACCTGATGAGCCTGATTCGCGGGGCATTGGCCGAGGCCGTCTATCGGCAGTCCGAGCGAATCGAGCAAGCCGATTTGGCTCGAGTCTTTGAAACCAAACTTGCCCAGCAGCGGGTGCTGGCCGAGCAGAGCAATCCGTTTTGCGGGCCACTGGAGGAAACGGCGTTGTCGCGCGTTCAGGCCGCCGACGAAGCGCGAACCGTGGGTATCGGCTTAACCCCGCGTGCCTCCCGGGCGCGGAAGCATCACATGACAACCGCCGAATTGCTGGGAGGACGTTGATGGAAGACACTGCTCGTGCGTTGCCTGCCAGGGAGCCCTTGCTGTCGGGTGAGTCATTGACCAGTCTCGTCCGTCGCACGGCGCAGGCAATGGGTTATGAAGGGATTGGCCAGATTCGCAAGTTGTTGGGTCACCGGGGAGAGTTGCCGGCTCACCTGAACCACCTTTTTCCGGGCACCACGCTTGATCGTCTGTCCCGAATGCTTTTGCTGCCCGCAGAACGGGTCTTGGGGTCGACCCTGCATGATTACGCGCGGCAGCTAATGCTCGTGCCCAACGGGTCTCCCCCTCACCGGCTGTGCGACTCCGCTACGATCCTCAGGCATTTTGATTCTGCCCATCCGCCTGTATGTCCACGCTGCCTGATCGAAGATGAACGCCCCTACGAGCGGCTGGTCTGGTCCATTCGGGCGCTGCCCGTGTGCCTTCAGCACGACTGCTACCTGGTTCGTCGTTGTCCGGCTTGCAGTCGCCTGCTGAGGCCGGATCGGCCCTTGGTTTCACAATGCCATTGCAGCCACGATTTCAGCCAGGCCACCGCGACTCCTGTCGCAGCGACTGCCCTGTCGATTTATCACCAGATGGAATGCTGGTACCGGAGCGCCGCTACCCCGTTGGCGGAGCATGCCTCCTGCGCGAGCCTATGGTGGCTTGAGCGGCTCGCCTCGGCTGTTGAGCGAACGCCGAGCTGGCTCGAACGGGAAACCCAGACGCTGCAACTCGATACGTCGCTGCCTGCGCAGTCCGCTGCCTGGCTCGTAGCGGCCAAGATCCTGACAAACTGGCCGGCGGGCCTTTTCACCTTTCTGGCCGAGTTTGATCAGGTAGTGAAATTTCGGTCGACTGCTACCGGGGTGACGCGCGGTTACGGATTGCTGCTACGAGATGCAAAACATCTCGAAGACCTGGGATACCCGTTTCCCGCCGACGCATTGCGAACCTACCTCACGGCAAACTATTCGGGAGGATCCCTTAGCGCCAAAGTGTGTCTATTCAATACGCCCCAGAAAAGAAAACTCCTGCGCCACCGGTCCTGGATTACGCCGACGGAGGCCGACGATCTGCTCCGCGCTCGCCCTGGAACGTCTGTCGACCTGGTTAGCCGTGGGATTCTTACGGGCCGCTTAAGCCGAGCTCAACGAAGCGGGCGGCGGATGGGAGTAATCCTGCGCGAGTCCGTACGGCAATTCCAGGCTACGATCGGCGCATCATGGACCGTACATGAAACGGGCAGGCAGCTCGGCCTGGGACGGCATACTGTCTACGAATTGATCCGAGTTGGGTGTCTGCCTGGCGCCCTGCGCGCCGGAGGCTGCTGGCGCGTTCCACGGACGGCGGTGGAGACGCTGCTGCGCCGATATCAGGAACGCCCTGCCAATAAACGGCAGTCACCCGGCTGGTTCACTGTCCGCGAAGCGACCCGCCAGTTCGGCCCCAGCGGGCTGACGATGGGACGGCTCCTGAAACTAGTCTTTGAAGAGAGCTTGGCGACCAGGCGCCTTGACGGTCAAGAAGACCTGCGTGGACTGCTGGTTTCTGAAGTTGATTTGGTGGCGGCGCTTCCCGCCGTTCGTCGGGCGCGGGACGATGCGCATGGATGTTCTTTAAGCCGCCTGGCACAGACGCTGTTTCCGCAGCGACCGATGAAGGAACCGGTTCTCAAGAAGTGGATAGTGGCTGGCCTGCTGCAGGCCAACCGTGCCGGACGCTCGTGGATCATCGAGCCCGCCGAAATCGACCGGTTTCGACAGACCTATTGTCTATTCACCGAAGCCGCTGCTCTGCTGCACATCAGCCGCTCGACGTTGGCCCGCTGGGAAGCCGAGGGACGCATTGCGGCTGTCTACGGACGACGAAGCAACACGCCTGGCGGATTTTCGCTCTACCGCCGCGCCGCGGTGGAACAGTTGAAGTTGCGACCATTGCGCAGAGTTCGCCAGCATCGTTTGCGTCCCGCGAAAGCCGGATAAACAGCAAACAGTTCCCTCCTGAGCGCCGTTTCGTGCGCGTGCTTCTCACTTCATAGGGACTGAAATGAGCACCGCAGCTGCGTCTGCACGTTTCGACGTTCAATCGTGTCTTATTCCTATGCGGCGCATCGCGATCGCGATGCGCCCGGAGAAACTTGAATGAATGTCTTTGTCCTGGCCAGCCTAGCACTGGCTCTGGTGCTCGCCGTGGTGGCGCTCATCCACCAAGTGCGCTTACGGCGGGCACTCGAAAAACTTCTTCGAAGAATCCTTAGCCATTGGAGATCTCATGACCACTAACCGCCTGATCCTGATCATGGCAACCGTGTTGATTCTGCCAGCAGTCGGCTGCGAGAGCGATGACCAAGTCGCCAGGGTGGCTACCCAGGCAGCCGATCGCCAGGCCCAACAAAACATCCAGCAGGTCCAACTCCATCGAGAAGTGGCCGCCGGTACCAAGAAACTGGTCGAAGCCGACGCCCAGGCGCGCAAGGATTTGATTGCCGCCCAGCAGCATCTACAAGTCCAGCAAGCCGAAGTTGGCCGCAACCGCGACCAGCTCGAAGTCGAGCGGCAAGCGATAGCCCAGCAGCGGCAAACGGTTTCACTGTGGACGCCACTTCTGCAGGGGCTGGGCATCGTGCTGGTGGCCGCGCTGGCCCTTGGCCTCTGCTGGTGCCTGCTTTTTGGCCTCCGCAGTGACGACAACGGGAGCCAAGAATTAAGCGAGCTGCTGGTGATGGAACTTGCCGCAGAAGAGCCGCGTGTACTTCTGGGGAGCCAGTCTGCCACAGGTGCTTTACCGCCTCCTGATGAAACTTTCCCCGACGGCGCCGCCGATACATCCTCGCCAGAACCTTACGGACCAGACTCGCAACTGTAAAGGAGCTTGCACGTGAGTCACATCGTTGTCATCAAGACCGAGGTGCGTGACACAGCCGCCATTCGCGCTGCCTGCGCCCGGCTTCACCTGGCGTCCCCCACGGAAGGCACCGTTGAACTGTTTAGCGGCGAAACGCAGGGCATTGCCGTTCAGCTGCCCGACTGGGTCTATCCGGTTGTCTGCAATGTAGCCAGGGGCGAATTGAAGTACGACAATTTTGGGGGGCGTTGGGGGGACCAGAAGGAACTCGACCGGTTCCTGCAAGCCTACGCTGTCGAGCGGGCACGCCTGGAAGCACGTAAGAACGGTCTTTCCATCACGGAGCAGCAGCTCGCGGACGGTTCGATCAAATTGACCATCCAGGTGAACGGGGGTGCCACATGACCAAAGTAATCGAGCTGATCGTGGCCCCCAATGGCGAAACCAAAATCGAAACCCGCGGTTTCTCCGGCGACGAGTGCCGCAATGCGAGTCGGTTCATCGAGCAGGCGTTGGGGCAACGGACGGCAGAAACACTGACGGCCGAGTTTCACACGTCGTCACGAGTCGAGCAGCAACCCCAGCGAAACTGATCCGGGCCTCATAGTTGGCCGTTGCTACCCTACCTCGCTGACCGGGAGTACCGCCGACGAGGACTGGCTTGCCCGATCAGGCGCTTCGACCGTCGCGTAGAAGGCTTCCCTGTCGACGTGGAGGATCATTGGGCACCAGAAGTCGTTATCGAATCGCTAGTTCAACCCGCACAATCGCCTGGGTATGAATACTCTGGGAGCATAATGCATGAAACGTCCGTTGAAGTATCAGCTGATTTATTTTCAATGGCAACTGTTGCGTGACGGTTCGCGGGATGAAATCATCGAATGGCTGTGCTGGAATGATCCCAACGGATGCTACACCGATAAGGATTCGAGCGCCGAAGGATACCCTCCCCTGACACGGGAGCGTGCGCAGGCCATTATGAGGAGGCAAGTTGCAAGAGACTCCCGTTTCGTCACATTGTTGATAGGCCCATCATTGTGAATGCACTTCAGACAGCCGAAGAACTCTGCACGGCGTTCTGTCGGATCCTTAATCAATGGCTCGACGTGGAGACCATTGCTGAAATCAATCGGCGAAACAGCACGCCCGAATACCATGACTGCTGTGCGACCCATGATTTCTGCGATCCCAACCAGGCGATGGTGGAAGCACTTCGGGCGCTCGCTCTTGAATTCCACCCCGCACTGATTGGTCTGATCAACGAGGCTTGGACTTTGGCGCAACAGCGGCAATTTCGATCCTGATGCTCACGCCTCTGGGGGGCATGGCCATTGTTGCAGCTTGGGATCAAAGTCCATTTCTCAAACCGCCCGTACGATCTCCTCCACCGTCTCCTCCAGCAGCGTCTCCCCACCAAACTCCATCCCCAGCGCCCGGATCTTGCCCGTTTCGATCTGATGCTTGGGACTGGTCTGGCTTCCCTGAATCTGGCTGTTGCTGCCAGAAATCCGCTTGGCCAGCGTCGCGACGTCGTACTCGGATACATAGCGGTCGTAGCAGTTGAACGCCTCGCCCGTGATTCCCTCCGCGGTTAGCAAAACGCCCACCGCCTTGGCTACGTCGGCCGCATGGACTTCCTTTCCGCCGCGCTGGCAGGTTACTGCCTCCCCTCGTACCACGGCAGCTATCAGGTCATACCATTTACTGTCGTGGATGGGCCTGGCCACCCCGTACACGCCTGTCGGACGCAAGGCACAGATGGGATAGCCGTGTCCCAGGCCGTAGCTGTGGACGAAGGCTTCCAGCGCCGCCTTGTGGGCGCCGTAGTGGCTCTTGGGCCACAGAGGATGGGTCTCATCCAGTGGCCGGTCGTCGAGGATCTTGTCATGCACGGCGCAGGTGGAGATGAAGATGAATCGATTGGCGTTGGCCTGCCTGGCGGCTTCGATCAGCTCAATCGTTCCCACAATGTTCTTTTGAACGAAGTCTGTGACGCTTCCTTCTCCTCCTTGAAAACCTCCACCTGGATGATAGAGCGCAGCATGCACGACCGCATCGCAGCCTGATACCAAGTCACGACAGCTATCCACCTTTCCCAAATCGCCTTCGACCCATTCCAGAGCCTGCGAGATGGGTTCGAAACCAAGTCTCTCGCTGGAAGGGCGATACCAGCAGCGCAGCGTGTGACCCTGGGCCACGAGGTGCCGGGCAAGGTAATGCCCAATGAATCCGGTGGCCCCGGTAAGTGCGACCTTCATGGATGCTCTCCGATCACCGCTTCCAGTTTCGGCAATACCTGAAACCATACGATTTGATTTGCAGCAAATACTCCCTCAGATTGTCCTGCTTAAGCCGCAGCAACGTTTCGACCTGATCGCACGCCTTGAGCATCAGTACTTTCATCTCTTCGTCCGTGATCCGGCTGTATTGGTTGTCTTCCAGCAACTCGGAATACCGACCGGCGTGCAGGTCTTCCAAAGGACCGTTGCGAAATGCCCAGGCTACGATGGCGTTGGCTTCGTCACGCAATGTGAATCCGCCAGGAAAGAACTTCTCTTCGTATTCCTGCGGAAAGTCAGGAGTGTCAGCCATGTGCCTGTTCCTTCAGCATTCTGATTTCTTGCCCCCGGAGACTTCCATGATACTGTCCACCCGACTGTCTGAATATATTCGAGCCTGTTTTACTGGTCTGTGGATCGAATCTCATGAGCACGAAGACGCCCTGGCCGAAATCGCCAAACTGTGTCGCGACGAAGAGTGGCGGCTGGTCACCTGGGACATCGCTCAAGGATTACAGATCGCCGGCAGCCCTGAAACCGTCGACGCCAGCGGCAGCGATCCGCTGGCCGCCATCCGTTCGATCCATGGCTTTTCCAGCGCCGAAGGCACGGCGCTCCTGGTCTTGGTGAATTTTCATCGGTTTTTGCAATCCGCCGAAGTGGTTCAGAATTTGGCCCGCCAGATTCACCAGGGAAAACAGAATCGGACGTTCATTGTTATTCTGTCGCCCATCGTGCAGATCCCTACCGAGCTGGAAAAGCTCTTCGTCGTCGTCGAGCACGACCTTCCCAGCCGCGAACAGCTTGCGGAGATCGCCCGCGGCATGGCCACAGACGACGGCGAATTGCCGGACGGCGATGCCCTGGGGGCGGTTTTGGACTCTGCGGCCGGCTTGACCCGTTTCGAAGGCGAAAACGCCTTTGCATTGAGCCTGGTTCGCCATCAGGCCATCCGCCCGGATGCCGTGTGGGAACTCAAGTCTCAGATGCTCAAAAAAAGCGGCTTGGTCTCGCTGCACCGCGGCAGCGAACGGTTTGTCGACTTGGGCGGGTTGGATTCGCTCAAGGCGTTTTGTCTGCGGGCGATGCGCCGCCAGGGGCGTCCGGATCCCCTGAAACGGCCGCGCGGTGTCATGCTGCTTTCGCCACCCGGCTGCGGCAAGTCGGCGTTTGCCAAGGCGCTGGGCAACGAGACGGGCCGGCCGACGCTCTGCCTCGATATCGGCAGTCTGATGGGTTCGCTGGTGGGGGCCACAGAGGCCAATATCCGCCAGGCACTTAAAATCGCCGACGCCATGGCGCCGTGTGTCCTGTTCCTTGATGAAGTGGAAAAAGGGCTTTCGGGTGTGGCCAGCTCCGGGCAGACCGACTCAGGGGTTACGGCCCGGCTGTTTGGCACGTTTTTGACCTGGCTCAATGACCACCAGACGGACGTGTTTGTAGTTGCCACCTGCAATGACATCAGCAAGTTGCCTCCCGAGTTCAGTCGCGCGGAGCGCTTTGACGGGGTGTTCTTTGTGGACTTGCCCACCGCCGAGCAGCGACAGGCTATCTGGGACATCTATATCGGGCTATTCGGCGTCGAGCTAAAGCAGGCCAAGCCCAACGATGACAATTGGACCGGCGCCGAAGTGCGGGCCTGCTGCCGCCTGGCGGCATTACTCGATGTGCCCCTGACGGCGGCAGCCCAAAACGTCGTCCCCGTGGCGGTCACGGCCGGTGAAACGGTCGAGCGGCTGCGCACCTGGGCCAGCGGACGGTGTCTCAGCGCTGATACCCCGGGTATCTATCATTGTGGTCCCGCAGCGAGAGGATCCGGTCGGCGAGTCACGAGAAAACCCTCCAACAATTAAGCGGTGCGACTTACAGGACTGGCAGGCCGCCCAGCCGGGGGAGAAATCTCAAGTTTGTGCCGCCAGGCGACCTGGGCCTAGTTTTTAGGTTGGTGACTAAAGCACGAATTTGAGCACGAAGAGGACATCAAACGGCCGTTCGATCTGCCGCGTTGCCTCCGTCAGCACTCGCCACAACCGTGCCACGCCGCTCAGCGCCAGCGGAACGGTTTTCCAGCGCACAAGAAGTGCGGCAACCGCGCAGAACTTCCCAGCCTGCGATCAGTAGTTCCACTTGCATGAGGGCCGGGATTGCAATGGCGTCAAGGCTTGCTCCAACTCCAACCCAAGAAAGATCCCATGGTAGGCAGAAAGGTGATTATCAGCATTCACGACGGTGTCATCCAGGATGTTTTCTGCTCGGACCCTGAGACCCAAGTGACCCTGGTCGATTGGGGGAACGAGGAAGTCGAACCCCATACGCCCGGGCTGGTCGAGGTTCGCATTAATGAGCGTCGAACCGAATGGGTGTCCGTCGAACAAATTACCCCCAGACCGATGGCCGATCTGGCCGGAACCCACGTCCAGCGGGCCATCCAAGCCGCCGAGGTTGCCGATGGCAAATCGTAAGTTACAGGTGGCTTTTGAGTACCACTATGGCCAGCGGGGCGTCTTAAAACCCGGAGACCGCTTCCGAGTATGCGGCGGGCCGGTGTACATCACGGACGAGGGACAGAAGATCCCCATGGGCGAACGGGGCCTGATGATCTTCAAACGCTATTGCCAGCGCGGTGCCGAAAAGTGGATCGAAGCCGCCTCCGTTGGCGGCAGCGCCTATGTGATCCTGTGGGTCGGCAAGACCTGTCGCAGCCCGGTCGTCTCCAACCTGCGCCGCCGGCCGTACCGGGTGCGCAAGCAGCGCATCTGTGTACCTTAGCATGCCTCGTAGTTGAGGAGATCGGGTGATGCCCTTGTTTCAAGCCATCGTTACGGAAACGGTTTCACTACGACGGTGGTATTCTGTCAAAACCCGCAACCATAGTAAGGCAAAAACCAAACTCACAGCCGGTGACACCTTCGAGGAGCATGACATTCTCGGCAGCACCGAAGTATGGCACCGGTTTGTCGAAGCGACACCCTCGCACGGGCGCCTGTCCGCGAACAGAAGAAGCCTTAGAAAGGAGCTTTCTTGTGCAGTCACATCTTTGCCAAGATCGACGGCCCGTTGTTTCGGAAACAGCGCGCGCTGTTGATCAGACTGGCGGACCAAGCCCGTAACAGGAAGTGGTTACAGCTCACCGAACATGACCGCGAACTGCTCGAAGGATTGATTAGCTTGACTGACGCCATCGCGGATGAAGCCCACGACCATGATGGAATCCCGTGCCTGCTGACTCAAAGGAGCCGACGGTGAAGCAAGCCAAAGATCTCACCTGCGATCAAATCGTCGCCTTGGTCCAGTCCCTTCAGAATTATCTCTACCTGGACCAGGACGCCCAAGGCAGATGTTTCTGGAACCCTGACAAGTCATGGAACTCCGAGGGGTTGGGATTCCTTGCCGAGGCGCTGGGTCAATACGACCTACTACCGGATGATAGTGAACTTGTGAAGCGGGAAACTCCTGTTCAGAAGTACGTACTTTACGACTTCGACCGTGCCGAACTGATCGGAAGCCGCATTTACGATGATCGGGGCTTGGCCGGCGATGACGCCAGCGAATTGAACCATGCCATCGTGGTGCCGCTGATCCTTCCCCAGCCAACCGTATCTGACCCGGCCGAAGAACCTCAGCCGTGCGAATGTCAGTTGCCGGAAGATTTCTGCTGCGGCGTGCCGGGCATTCTCGCCAAAGTCGAAAACTGCCGTGTGGTGCTGGGTGGCAAGGTCGAGCGGTGTGATCTGTGCCAGCGCTACCCGTCCGACCAGGCGGCCCACGACAAGTTGGTGGAATTGGGGATGGCCTGAGGGCTTTTCTTCCGCCACGCCGCCGTTCGGTCTGTCAGCATCGCCCAAAAAACGATTTCTAAACCCATGGAGGATTCTGCATGAGTAGCGTACTTGAAGAAGCTGGCTCGGAAGCCGTTACACCTGCCCAGCGTCTACGCACCACGATGGCTGCCGTGCGGGTGGCCATCTCCTGGTTCGGCGTCCGCAAAACGCTGACCCCGCAGCAAAAAGCCCAGGCCGCGGACGCCTTTGGCGCCGAGGGACAGTTTCTCTCGGCCGGCAAGAAATTGCTGGATACTAGCCACCCGGCCTACAAAGCCGTCACCACCGTCCGCGGGCGGATCGTATCCTTCTGGAAAGGGATCAGCCTCCCCTATCCCGAGCCGGGGATTCGGTTGATACGCCAAGACGACGTCCAGGCGCTCAATGTCCACTTGACCACGCTGAAGGCCGAATTGACGGAAGCCGTCGAAAGCCTGGACCGGCATTATTCGGAACTCAAACGGGCCGCGCGGCGGCGACTGGGGAGTTTGTATAACGAGGCCGACTATCCTCAATCGCTCCGTGATCTGTTCGGCGTCGAGTGGGATTTTCCCAGCGTCGAGCCCCCTGACTACCTGCGGCAACTCAGCCCCCACCTCTACCAGGAGGAATGCCGCCGGGTGCAGCAGCGGTTTGACGAAGCAGTCCGCCTGGCCGAAGATGCATTTGTGAGCGAACTGGCCAAGCTGGTGGGACATCTGACGGAACGCCTTTCGGGGACCGAAGACGGCAAGCCCAAAGTGTTCCGAGACTCGGCCGTCGAAAATCTCTCCGAGTTCTTCGGTCGGTTCCGGCAACTCAACATTGGCAGTAGCGATCAGCTCGATCAGCTCGTCGATCAGGTCCAGGCGGTCGTGCGGGGTGTGAAGCCGCAGGAGCTGCGCGACAAGGATTCCCTTCGAAAGTATGTGGCCACGGAGCTGTCGGCCGTGCAGGCCACATTGGACGGGCTGCTGGTGGACCGCCCCCGGCGCAACATCTTGCGCCGGCCCAAGTAGGGCTGCCGCCATGCAGATTGTAGTAACCCCCACAGGCACGATCCGGTGCCTGTACGACGAAACGCTCGACTTGCACGCTTTTGGCCCGCTAGAGATTCAGCGCGGTTCCCATGTGGAACCTACAGCGGATAGCCAGTGGCTGGCTGATCTCTCTCCCGTACACGGACCTGTTCTCGGCCCGTACCCTCTGCGCCGCCAGGCTCTGGCGGCGGAAGCCGCTTGGCTGGAAGACAACTGGCTCAATCCGCCGGTTAGCTAGGTACATTCCGGATTGATTCCTGAGGATTTTCTGCCCCGGTGCGCAGCGTCTGCGCACCGGGGCTTTTTAATGCGCCCCTAGGAAAGGAGTAAGTTGCTATGACCCAGTGCGACTTGGATCGTGCCGTGGCCCGCGTTACGGGCGAAGACCTTTCGACAATTGCCGGCATGGGATTTGTGCCCTTGACCAGCGTCCCCTACGAGACCGAACGCAGCCCGCTGACGGTGGATTGGGATGAACTGGATGCCCAGCGGACGGGATATTTTCCGAAACGCCGCGCCCGACGATTCGTGACCGCGTAGGACGTCGGCTCAAAAGCCCTCACCCACACAGCAACGGCGCATCCTGGGCTCGCCTGGGATGCGCCGGTGACTCGTTATGATCGGAGTTGCTTGATGAATCCCTTGCTTGAAGAGTGTCCGCAACAGGATGCGCTTGAACAGAGCACGGCCCCGCAGCGGGTCGACGTACTCGTCGTCGTGGAAGGTGTGAACGACATCGAGTTTCTGCGGCGCATCAGCCGCATCGCACACGCTGACGATGATGATCTGCCCGACCTGGGGCAGCTGGAGGCTGCCGGTCGCCTGGTGTTTCTGCCCGTCGGAGGGAGTGCGTTGACCATCTGGTCGCATCGACTCGCGCCGCTGAATATCGGCGAGTTTCATCTCTGTGACCGAGACCAATCACCGCTCACGGAGGAGCATCAGGCCGCGGAGGCAGAAGTCAATCGCCGCCCGGGCTGTATCGCGGCCCTGACTGGCAAACGGCATCTGGAAAATTATCTTCATCCGGGAGCCATCTTTGCGGCCCGCGGTTTGAGGGTCCAGTTCGGGCCTGACGATGATCTGGCCGAATTAGTTGCCCGCCGCAGCTACGACCTGGTGGGCGGCAGTCATCTCTGGGAAGACATTCCTTCCCGCAAACGACGGCAGATGAAGCATCGGGCCAAGCGGTGGCTCAATACGGATGCCGTCGACGCCATGACCCCCGACCTACTGGCCCAACAAGATCCAGACGGCGACGTACGGTCTTGGCTGGAAGCCATTGGGTGGCTCAGGGACCAGGGCTCTCCTTACTGAGTTCAATCACCCAAATAAGGAGCGAAACCTTGCCCCAATACGAAATTGAACAGTACGAGATTCATGTCCAAAAATACCGGGTTGAGGCTCGCGACGAGGCCCGGGCCATCAAGCGACTTTACGACGGGGAGGCCGAGGTCGTGGACAACGGCCTCGAATATGTCGAGGTCGCCGACGATCGCGGGATGCCTATCGAGAGCTGTCCCGACTTAGCGGACGCGCTACGACTGTTAGGCGAGGACGCGGAGGAGATCATTCCTTCGATCCGCTGCATTTCCGAAGTTTGAGCCGACTGCTTGGTGCCAGCCGGACGGTTGTCTCATCACCATATTATTTTACACCTTAATTGCAAAGGAGTTCGCATGAAGATTTTATTGATCAATAATCATGGCGCTGGCTGGGCCGATTTCATTGAGGTGCAGCCGGGCACCAGCGTGGCGACACTCTTCGCCCAGCAGATGAAAGAGGCCAGTGCGATAGATTACCTGATCCGGGTAAATCGCCTCCCCGTGGCGCCCGACCAGATTCTCCAGGAAAACGATCGCGTCTCGATCACCGCCACCAAGATCGAAGGAGCTGGGGTCTAAGCCGCCGGGGCTCAGTGCAGCGGGGGCGGCCGGTAACCGGCCGCCCCCACTTTCTTTCTGGTGAGGAACCATCAGCCATGACTGCTCTCCAAAGAACATTCCTGCGCGCGGCAGCCCGGATTCGGGAGCGGCTTGTGACTCCCGGCTGCCGCACAGTTCAGATCAGCCTGCCCGAGTCATCCTTGGAAGAGTGTGCCAAACTGATCCGCATGCAAGATCTGGTCCATGCACGAGGCTGGCAAGTAGCGGCCGATTACGTCCAACGCCGGTTGAAGTCGGAGTTGCACTCGCTTCGCTGGCGGTTAGATGAGATCTGTGGCCAATTCGGGGATCGGCCGACCCTGCGGGTGGCCTCCCAACGCGAGATTTACGAGGATCTGATTTCTCTTAAGGATGAGTTCAACCATGTGGCGTTGGATCTCAAGAAGCAGACGATTACCGCTACTACCGATCCCATCCGCTTGGAAGGGATTTATCTGGGGCCGTTCCAGATCATCTTGGACTGGGGATGTATCGGCTCCCCCTCCCCCTATGGTGTTGTGGCCACCGATCCCCAGGAGGCGGCCAGCCGCTCCGGTACCACCCATCCCCATGTCAATGATGAAGACCTCTGTGAAGGGGATGCCAAACTGCCGATCCGCCATGCTCTGCAGCAGGGGCGGTTGTTCGACTTCTTTACGATCATCCGGCAGACACTGGAAACGTACAACGACGGCAGCGCCTACGTTCGGCTCAGTCAGTGGAATGGAATCGAATGCCGGGACTGCGGAACGGTGGTCAGCGAAGATGACGAAGGTACCTGCTCCCACTGTCACCGGAGCATCTGTGTCGAATGTTTGAGAACCTGTCGCCGCTGTGAAGGGGACCGATGCAGCGATTGTCTATCTTCCTGCCATGATTGCGATCAGTCCTGTTGCAAAAACTGCCTATCAGCCTGCGATATCTGCGGGGACAACTTCTGTCAGGAGTGTCTTGATGACGATCAATGTGCCAATTGTCGATCGGTTGAAGAAGAATGCCGAGAAGAGGAACGCCAACCTGTATCAGATGGAACGACGGACTCCCAAGCCGTCGGTGTTGCGGTTCACGCCCACCGCCTGGGCCAAACTACTGCATCTGCGTGATCGAGGAGAAACCGAAGTGGGGGGATTTGGGATCTCGGCCCCCCACGATCTGTTGCTGATCGAGGATGTACGACTTATTCAGCAGGTCTGCACTGCCGTATCCGTCAAGTTTGACGATGCGTCGGTGGCCGACTTCTTCGATCAGCAGGTGGACTTAGGGCGTCGGCCGCAGGAGTGCGGTCGGATCTGGGTCCACACGCACCCCGGCAACTCACCCTTCCCCAGTGGGATTGATGAGGAGACTTTTGCACGCTGTTTCGGGCAGTCCGACTGGGCTGTGATGTTCATTCTTGCCCAGGGAGGCCAGACGTATGCCCGGCTGCGGTTCAACGTCGGGCCGGGGGGGTCGGTCGAAATCCCGGTCGAGGTGGATTTCAAAACGGGTTTTATGCCCCCTGACCCGGACGCCTGGGACCGGGAATATACCGAGAACATTTTTGTGCCGGATGCACTCTCAACGCTCTCACGCCACGTGGACCTGTGGGGGGACGATGCGTCTCTGGACGCTTGGCATGATTATACCGGGTCGAACGACGACCCATTTTTATAAGGAGGCCAGCATGGTTTCGACAGCGGATCGATTTGTGAGGCAGGAGGATCTGGTGCCTCGGGAGAGGCTGAGAGAACTCGGCATCACGGTCATCGGAGTCGGGGCGATCGGCCGACAAGTGGCGCTACAATTGGCGGCTATGGGAGCTGGCGAGATCAAGTTGGTGGATTTTGATCGGGTGGAGGCGACCAATATTACGACTCAAGGATATTGGGCAGCCGATTTGGGTCAGCTAAAGGTCGAAGCCACGCGGGAGGCAATCCGGAACATAGATCCTCAGATCAGTGTCGCGATGATCGCTGATCGTTATCGACCATCGCTGAATATTGGCGAGGCGGTTTTCTGCTGTGTGGATACCATCAGCGCCCGGGCGGCCATCTGGCGATCGGCGAAAGCAGCGTGCCGGTTCTGGGTGGACGGGCGGATGCTGGGAGAAATCATTCGCATCTTGACGGTCGCCGATGGAAGGGGGCGGGATTACTATCCAACAACCTTGTTTTCGCAGGCCGAGGCCCAGGCGGGCCGCTGCACTGCGCAAAGTACAATCTACACGGCCAACATCGCGGCCGGCATGATGCTGCACCAGTTTACCCGTTGGCTGCGAGGGATTCCGGTTGACCAGGATGTGCTGCTGAACCTGCTGGCCGGCGATTGGTCGGTGCCAGGCACTGAAACCCAAATCAAGATAAGAGGATCCTCCCTGGGGTCACCCTTGCCCACTTCGCAACGGGATTAGGTTTACGGTGCAGCGGAATATTCTATTGCGTCGATTCTCGTCGATAATTGCAACGAGGCGGATGACTTTGCCTCTTCCCGTTTACAGGCGGGCCGGTTGTGTTTATCACCCAGATGGGTGCCCGAGCCGGGGAAGCGTTCGGCGGCTGGGAACGGTTAGCCTGCTGGGGAGTATCCTGAAACAGTCGTTTGGGTCCAACAAAAACTTAGCCCGGCTGGACCTCACGAGTTACGCGATGATAATGTCTCACCGGGGACGTGTACTTACTCGAACGACGATTGAAATCAGAAAGGATCTCGCAATGGGAGACAAAGGCGGCAAGAAAGACAAGGACAAGGGCAAGAAGCAGAAGGCGATAAAACAAGAATAGAAGGGCAAGCTGGATAAGAAGAAGTGACGTACGCACCTTGCTCGATGAACGGAGCAAAGTCACCATCTTCCCAGAAGTCGCGTCGCTCATGAGGCCCGTCCTTTAGTCGGTTTCCAAGCTGACTGATGGCCGGGCCTGTTTATTAGTCGGTCCCCGCAATGTTGCGGGGCGGTTGTTTCCCAACGACCGCCCCGTTACGGGGGCGGTCTCTACCTCTGTGAGGAGATCGTCCCATGATTGCGCTTGCCGAACTGCGTTCGCCAAAGCGACCCGTCCCTCGATGGCATAAAAAGTTTTTGGCCATGCTGCCGCTGATTCGTCGCCACGCTGCAGTATCGTTTCGTCATCTTGACCCGGAAGCCCGTGCGGAGGCCGTGCAGGAAGTGGTTGCTAACGCGCTGGTGGCTTTCCGACGCCTGGTCGAACTGGGCAAGATCCATGTGGCATTTCCTTCGCCGTTGGCCCGATATGGCGTCGCGCAGGTCCGCGCTGGCCGTCGCGTCGGGGGGAGTCTCAATTGCAAAGATGTCAGTTCGTTGCATTGCCAGAACCAAAAGCGATTAACGCTCGAACGGCTCGACTATTTTGACGCGGAGGAAAACTGCTGGACGGAAGTGCTGATCGAGGATCGTACAGCCGGGCCGGCAGAGACGGCAATTTCTCGGATCGACTTTAGCGATTGGCTCCGCAGCTTGTCACGGCAGAAGCAAAGGGTCGCCTCGACCTTGGCCATGGGGGAGAGTACGAAGGCGACGGCTCGTAGATTCCACCTCAGCCCCGGCCGAGTTTCGCAACTCCGTCAGGAACTGAAACTGGCTTGGGAGCAGTTCACGGGCGACAGGCCCGAGCCACTAGCGACGTGATCATGGAGCGATGATGCCCTGCTCTGGACATCAGTTCCAGAGCAGGGCGAACACGAGTCCGGTGAGCGGTGGGCAGCGCGCATAAAGAGCCCTTCAGCGGTGGGGCAGTACCGGTGAAGGGCGTGCCAGGGACGGCGAACCGTCCCCAACACTGTCGATTGTTAGCAGATGGCGGACCGACGTGCAAGCATCACCGCAGTGATTTGCTACGAGGGCCGGCTGGTGAACTGCCGTGGATTCGCGGAATTGCCGATGAGTTTCTCTTGCTGAGGTGCATAAAGTAAATTACATCCTTTTCTTGCCAATGGAACGGCGTTACTTCGTCGCCACTCAAGTAGCCGCGATCGCGTTAGCTCGCAGAATGGCGTTCAGCGTTCCTTGCTTCAACGAGCTGCCAAATTGCCACACGCACCTTAAGCGCAGCGGCATTTCCTGTACGGACCTCATCTTGGACTAGTGTCAAAGCACCAACTGCTTGCCGAGAATCGTGCAACCGATTTGGAACTGCGGAAATCCTGTTAATCTGCTCTGGCGCGCGTGGTGCATAAAATACCCGAAGGTCGTAATACATGCGTATTCGGCCAGGTCTAACCGGCATTTCCGCCGGCTGTCTTCATCGTACACGAGTATTTGGACGCCCTCGACTTGGGCCGGCCTGGCTGGGCTTGCACGAAACCTGCGAGTTCCGCGGCACGCTCTGCCACGAATGGTCCGGGCGACCGGACGTGAAATAGTATCAACCGCGAGATCTGGCCGCGGCTGAGGCCGCGGTCAGACGTGTTTTTTTTAGCCATCAGCGGAATTTAATGATGTGTGTTGCAAGGTTGTTCGCGGAAGGGACCGCGACTCGCAAACGCCTATTGTTGCGGTTCTACCAAACGAGCCCCATAGTGGACCGCAATCTTTTGACACTCCTGCCAGGACTTTTCGATTTCCTTCGATATTTCTTGTTGTTGCGCAACGACGCCATCTGACGTGCCCAATCCCAAGACAGCTTCAATGGTTCCCAGAACATTGTCATATTTTTCCAGCAGTTGCGCCTGCTTTTGCCAGGCAAACTTATGCCGCAAAAAAGCCTGCTGAAACGATTCCGGGCACGATCTCAGGTCGACGCTTTCCATGGCAGCAGCGTACCTCTTAACGGCAATGGTGTCGCCGTTAGTTTTCCGGTCACGATTAAAAGTAGCTGCGTTGATCCGGTCCTGCTTTAGTACCTCCTCGATAGCGCCGGCATAATTGGGTTTCGATTTCCCGCAGCCAAGACAAGCCAACATCAAGAGGATGGGCACAACCTCTCGATAAACGCCTGGGTTATGAGACTGCCGCGTAAGTTGAGCATCTGCCATGCGGGAACTCCTGCGATCGCTGGCCGCGACGGAATAGGCCGACTCTAGGCCCGTTTTCCGAACATTAACATTAATGCTTGCGCCTGAAGTGATGCCCGCCAGTACGACGCCAACACGCTCACTTTGTCTATCGCGGGATCATCCCGGGAGAGATCCCCGTCCTGGACGAAGTAGATGGGCTGGATGCAGGGCACTCCGCGCCGCCTGCACTCGGCGATGTTGGTAACCGCGTTCTCGCGGGCTACTGTAATGAGGTAGTTCAGCAAATCTGTTCGCTGGTAGTTCAGTTCGCCTTCCTCGGTGATTTGTAAGTCCAGCTCCCCCCAGCGAACGCTAATGCTCGATGCCGTGGCCAAGCAGATTGCATGCTGCTGAGCCGCGGCTGAGACGATGAAGAGATCTGGTTTGCGCTTGGAGTTGATTGCCAGAGACGTGTGCAAGGATGCGACCGCCCTTTTTGCGGGTAGGTACATCGCCAAGTCGGTGTCGTACATGGTCATCCGATTCAGCACTTCATCGCCGCGGACCTGCAACTCCGCCGCGGCGGTATGGACTGTTTGAGCTTCAAATGCGTTGTGTGTCGCCATCAGCGATGAGTAGAACAATCGCTCAACAATCGCGGGATCGACCGTCAGCCCCGGTTGAGGGAGGCCCTCGCACAGCTTTGAGGCGTCGGTGACGTACCTGCTCGTCATCGTGCCGGCGACGTGCGCAATAAGCAACTCCAACGCTTTGGCGTTGAGCCTGGCGTTGAAGACTGCCTGCTCCTTCTCGTCAACCTTCAACTCGGAAGCCTGAATCTGTTCGACTTGGGAGGCGGATCGCCGTTCCATCCAGTCCACTAAGCCAACAATTCCCATGGTCTCAGGGAGATCGCAAGTGAACTGGCTGCCCAGAATTGGCAGTCCGCTGGTAGCATCGGCAAGCACGGCGGCTGGCGTTGGGACGGCCTTCAACTGAGCGGCGATTATTTTATCCAGTTCGGCAATGGGGTCGGCGGGTTTTCTAGCGACCAAGGCATTCATTTCCTTGACATTCCGATCCCTGGCTTGAAGTATCATTTCCCATTGCCTGGCGCAGTAAGCTGCCACCAGGAACTTCCCCGAGCGCATGGCGCTGTCTGCCTTGGATCGCGATGACAGAATCAGCTGCCGGCTGGCTGCTTCCTGCTCGATCTGCTCCCGCTCCTCCTTGGGAATGGCATCCCAGAGTTTGTCACCGGCTGTAATGGCACGCCGGTATTCTTTCTTCAAGACGGTTTCCATGGCATCCGGGATGTCCAACACATCCCGACCTGGCCGCAGGGTCGGTTTGGCAGGCAAACGATGAACCGCTGCGTATGCCTGCTCCAGATTTTCCACCTGAATGAATTCCATCTGAAGCGACTTGGCCAGATCCTTCAGGTCTACTTCCGGCTCGTCGCCGAACAGATTTGCCTCCGCGACTTTGGCGTGGTCTCTCTCAAATCGCACAAAAGCAGGTAGCAACACGCGTTTGGCATTGGCGGCGGCCGCTGCCCTGATTTTGGCAGGAACCCCACCTACCCGCCCGATCGTTCCGTCAGGCATGATTGTGCCCGTGAATGCAAAGTCCGTTGGTAGATCCCGGCCATCGAGTGCCGAAAGGATGGCCAAGGCAATCAGTCCGCCAGC
The DNA here is from genome assembly GCA_021413705.1 of Planctomycetota bacterium. Lineage (GTDB taxonomy): Bacteria > Planctomycetota > Planctomycetia > Pirellulales > UBA7805 > JAIOPX01. The sequence goes on from JAIOPX010000261.1 coordinate 42,287, forward strand.
ACTCGGACCATCGACCTCGCCGGGCAGGGAAACGGTAATCTTGACGCCGCCCAAGTCGTCGTTCCGAGCTAGTGCGGCGACCATGGCGGCCTGCCAAATACTGGCGCGAAGCCCTTCCCCCGCGCCTGCCGGCGAGTCTTCTTCAATAGCCACCGTCAGCGGCGACGTGGCAACATTTCGGGTGAAGCCAAACTGAACCGGCTTTACAGAACCAGTTTTACCGTCGCTTGTACATACCAGCGCCGGCAATGTGAAGGTCTTGGCTGTTTCAGCAGCACTCCCATAGGCGGGCCAAAGCAGCAGGCAGAATGCACCAAAAATAAGCATACGACGAATCATGATTGATCTGGCTAATAACATGCGACTAGCTCCCCTGAAATCAATGGCTTGGATGGAATATGGACCTCTCTCGCTGCCTTGACACTACTTCGACGGGTCCGCGCCTTGTCCTGTGATCTTGCGCCACATCGCCGCTATGCCCGCACCGAGCGCGGCCAGAGAACCGATAATCGCCCCCCACGTTTTTGCCAGTCCTCCGTTGTTGGCCGCTGGCGTTGTGGCCGCATGAGGAGTCGGATGACCAGGTCTTGAGACGAATGGAGAAACTTTGGGATTGGTGGGAGCTGATTTGTAAACAGGAATTGGAATGTATTTCGGAGGGAGAAACTGTCGCGTTGAAGAATACATGCCCCTTCCACAATGGATGCAGATAGTGGCCACCGTATTGACCTCGCGCCCACAGTGCGGACACTTTCTCGGCAAGACCGAGAACTTCGGAGAATTGAAAGGAGGGACGTTTTGCGAAGGCGGAATGAGTGGAAATTGCTTAGTGCCTTGGTCAAGAGTAACCGGGCCCAAAATCGGTTTGGGCCGTGATGGATCCTGGCCACTTTGTGGGGCGACCCGTTGGCCCGAAACTGAGCCGACGAGCACACCGCAGACGAGCACTGTAGCTCCGAACCATGAGACTGAACGTCCAATGTGATTCGCTGTACCATTCATGGCTTTAACTCCGTCGAGCTGGGGTAGCAAAAAAAAGCGGAGCGCCGAACCAGACCGCTCACCGAAGCCCCGCTAAGGGCCGTAGAGAACAGTACCGGCCGACGCTCCCTTGCGGGAGCGCGGTGGCACTGCTTCTCTACATTCAAGAGCCTTGCGGCTCAGGTTAGCGGTTTTCGGTGAAGCAGGGTTTACGCACTCGCGTACCAATTGTGTCATGCGGCTGTTGGCAGCCGCTTCGATTGCAGACGTCTCCTCAAGGGCAAGGAAAAGTTAGTTGAGTTCAGGTTCACGAATCACCACATTCTAGTGGTGCGAAAATCCAAGTGCAAGCAGAACTCCTCAAATACTGAAATCAATTGACGTGAGAGCGTTCCATCTCAATTAGGGCAAATAACGGATAAATGTCTCGCCGGGCTACTACCTGCAAGAAGGAGACAATTCCGCCTCCACAGCCGCCAAGTGTGAGGCTGCCCGAGAAAAACCGGGCAGGGAAAAATAATCATGGGCCACGAACCAGAAGGACCACAGTCCGTGTTCGAATTCCTGCAAACGCTGCCATCTCCTTGAATCCACCGTATAGGGACCTCGAGTTTGGCTACGCTACGGTGCCATTCACGATGCAAGTGCGCGCCGTTTTCGCGAAGATGGGCGCAGTAGAAAGCCCTCGCAAATTTTGCGGGGGCTGATTAGCAGACGGCAAGGGATTCGAAGCCATTCCCTCCTAGCTCTTTGTACGTGAACAGGTGGCCGGATCAGGCCGGCTGAGGTGCCAGACTTTAAGAGAGAAATGCTAGAACTCCACTGGGGCCTGATTCCCTTCTGGCCAAAGAGGCCAAGATCGGCTACAGCCTTATCAACGCCCGCGCCGACACCGTGGCCACCAAGCCCTCCTTCCGTGCAGCATTCAAGAATCGCCGCTACCTGATCCTCGCAGACGGATACTATGAGGGGACCGTGCTACGACCCTCTGATCACGCGGACATCTTCCATCATCGAGCTGTTGCAGTTTGGGCAGCGGATCATCACTCTCGAAAGTGGCGCACATTTGGGGTCTTTCCGGTCCAGGAGCTTGACCTCGATGCTGCCGCCACACATGCCGCATCTCATCTCGCTGACGATCATGTCGCTGCCGTGGTCACAGCCCCGCAACGCTACCGCTGCAGCTGCCGGGTTAGAATCCCCCAAAACAACTCCGCGGCGGCGTGCGGTGTCAGCCGGTCTGTCTGCTGCGAACTCATCATGTTCGACATGCCGCCGGACTTGAGATACAGCTCCTCTCCGTCGTCTGCCACGGAGATCCATTCGTTCATGCTGTTCGTTGCGTTGGGGTCACTGCTGTACACGATTTGGTTGGTGAAAATTCTTCCTAACCCCCCGAGACGAATCCCGCACTGGGCGACGTTCTTCCCGTCGCGGTAAATGACCGAGGTGAAGTGATTGGCGTTGACACTTTTGAACTTCCCCAGGAATCCGGGGGACTCCGACTCCAACCCAGCCAGTGTGTCCTGGAAGAACCTAGCGACAATTTCGAAGGCATCGTCGAGGAATTGGTCCCGGTCTTGATCAGTAAACTGCTTCTTGAGCTCCAACTTGCCCACGCGCCGAGCCGGGACCACAGCGGTGGCTGCGGCGGGCGGCTGCACCTGGGCGCCGTCCTGTCCGCAAGGCGGCCCCGCCGTCCTGAGCTTCTCGACGGCGATCTTCGCCACTTCCTCAATCGTTTCTCGGCGGAGGTCCAGGTACGCTACCGTCTCGCTGATGCCGGGGATCGCCGTGTCATCAATCCTCACCGGCAGGATGTACGCCTCGTTCTCCCGGAACGCCCTCGTCTGGGCGGCCTCCATCTCGTGCCGCGGCCACGCCTTCTTCGCGTACGCGGCCGACAGGAACATCACACAGAATCTCGCCTTCTTCGAATACACCTCTGCCAATTGGGGGTAGAGATTACGGCCCCAGAGGTCGGCTTTGTTCCAGAAATCGTAGAAGACGCTTACTCCCTCGGCCTTGAGAAGCTCAGCGAACCTCTCGGCCGTCCGCCTGTCCTCGCCAGCGAACGAGACAGCGACGTCGTATTCGAATTCATCACTGGCCATGTAGAAGCCCTCTAAATTAGGTGCCGCTCCCGGCGGTCACTGGGTACAGATGTGATCGCTTTTTCGGCCCCTGTCCCGGCGTTGGTGTCGACTTTGCACGGTACTCTAGAGTGTTCCCGATAAGCCTGACTGTGACCGGATATTCTACCGATGTGGCATCCTTGTGGCCACTCTGGTGGTCGTCCGATCACCAAGAATACGGTGCGGTCAACGGTAGAGTTGTCGGACAGTCCATACCTAAAATAACGACGGTGTGTTTTTCCCGCCATTGGAACAGAGATTGGCTAACTTCGAAATGGGCTGGGCCAGAGGGTAGTGTCCCAATAGGGTGCGCAGGCTGCTAGCGGCCAGCTATTTCCTGCAATTAAACGCTGAGGGAATTACGATAATTCGGGCGTGGCGCACCTAAGACGCCCTGCGCAATTTGTCTACGATTTCGACCATCGAACTATCGCATCGAGGACATCTCACTGGCGAACCGGGAGCATTTCGTTCTCTGGGGTCATCTCTGTCCAGAATCCCTAACTGGAACCGATTGTTGCACTTCCCACATTTCATCACGACAACGATCATCCTCTTCTCCTTTCCATTAAGGGATTTTGAGACCAGTATCTTTGCCGAAGCCGCAATCTATGTCCTGCGGGTGGCACGATACCTCTGGCCAATTAAATGGTTGACACCACTGAATTGCAGGTTAGACTGTGGTTGCAGACTTGCAATTCAATTTAAATAATAGCGTCGCTACTTGGAATTGCAAGATGCAAACCGATTTCAATATAGGAATTTATGCCAAAAGGAATGTTTGATGCCGAAGGATTTTTCGATGCCCTGGACGATGTCAGGGTTACGAAAACCCTGACGTGGAAACAGGTTGCGAGCGAATCGGGAGTGAGCGCGTCCACTCTGACCCGAATGGCACAGGGTAAGCGGCCTGACGTGGACAGTTTGGCTGGTTTACTCAAATGGTCTGGCCTATCGGCCGATGACTTTGTGGTAGACGGAGCCGGTGCACGTTCAAAGTCCCCATCACCCCTTGCGAGCATTGCTGCCCAATTTCGCCGTGACAAGAAACTGCCGCCAGACGGAAAAAAGGCCATCGAGGCCACGCTTAAGGCAATGTATCAGCACTTTAGTCATCGTGAGGACTAATTGATGGCGCTTCGTCGCGGATTCAAAACTGAGGCAAATGTTATTGCTGTGGCATTGCGACATGAACTGCAGTTGGAAGCTCATGCACCGCTTTGCCCTTGGAAATTGGCTGAGCACCTAGACATTCCAGTAATTAAGCTATCCGAAGTAAAGCTCTTTGAACCGGTTGGCGTTGGATACCTTCTGCAAAATGGGAGGGACCACTTCTCGGCAGTGACTATTTTTGTCGGCCGGCATGGGCGAACACGGCTCATATTCCATAATGATAGTCACGCAAAGACGCGTCAAAGAGCTAACATAGCCCATGAAATAGCTCACGCGATCCAGTGCCACTCGTCAAGTGCAATCTATGATTCAGATCCGGAGGCCGAAGCGGAAGCTAATTGGCTGGGGCCTTCTCTATTGGTATCCGAGGAGGCGGCATTGCACATTGCTGAACAGGATATGCCCCATGCAGAGGCTGCTCGCATGTATGGCGTGAGTCAGACGCTGTTGACGATGAGGCTTAATGTTTCTGGCGCGCTAATCCGTGTTGCCCGCCGATCTCATTCCAGGCGCTGAAATGTCATAGAGACCTCCAAGCGGATTTCGGTCGTATCTATAGGAAACCGGGGTGACTCATTCGCGATCATCATCGTAACGCAGGGTACCGTACCTTCTCCAGCGCTGGTATTCTGGGCAAATGCAGTGGCGAGATAATTCGCGACGCTGATATCACGCTGCGGCGGGTAATTATCTCAGTTCCTTAGCATTAAGGACACGCCTGCGGATATGAACGCTCTCAATACCGTTACCATCTATGAGCGGCTCCGCAAGAACGCGCTGTGGAAGCTCACCCCCTTGATGATTGTCAACGATCATTCAGAATTGACCCACTTTGGATCATGAGGAATTGACCCACCCTTGGTTAAGGGCAGGTGCGTGTTGATGGGTTGGGTTGTCTCCTTTCTGGAAAAAAGCCAGGTCTGGTAGGTCGAGTCGGAGCGAGATCGTGCAGCAGGAGCCATCCTATGCGACCGGTTTCTCGCCCATAGGTTCTGTCAGCGAGTATTCCGCCAAACGGCCATGATCGGCCCCTGGGTCACGCTGGGTGAACGCCGACGCGGGATGCAGCATCTTGATTCTCCGAGATGATCATCGGCATTTGACCCGCCAGTCGTTTCTCTTTGAGGCGATAACTTTCGCCTTTGATGTTGATGACCGTGGAACGGTGCAACAGTCGGTCCAGCGCGGCGGAGGCCATCACGGCGTCATCGGCAAAGACCTGTCCCCAGTCGCTGAAGGCTTTGTTGCTGGTAAGTGCAATGCTCTGTTCGCGCTGATACCGCTGACAGATGACCTAGAACAGCAGGCTGGCCTGGAGGGGATCGAAGGAGAGATAACCCACCTCGTCAATCACTAACAGCTTCGGTTGCATGAGCGTGTTGATCTGCCGGTGCAAACGGTTGGCGTCCACAGCGCGGGTGAGCCTGCGGGCCAGGTCCATGGCGGTGGTGAAGTAAACGCGGTGCCCCAACTGGGCCGTGCGCACGCCCAGGCCGATGGCCAGGTGGGTCTTGCCCACGCCGGGCGGTCCCAACAGCACGACCGAGCGTCCCTCCTTGAGGAACCGGCCGTTTGCCAGCTCGTCGATCAGCCGCCGGTCAATCGACGTCTGCGCGGAGAAGTCAAAGTCCTCCAGGCGCTTCAGATACGGGAACTTGGCGAACTTCAGATTCAGCTCCACCCGTTTGCGCTGCCGCTCGTCAAGTTCTCCTTCCAGCAGATTAGCCCAGGAAGTGGGTGTAGCTCCACTGCTCGGCCGCGGCCCGCTGGGCCGTGCCGTCGAGTCGCTGTGCGGCCGTCTCCAGCTTCAGATGGGTCAGTCCGTCTTTGGCCTTGGTTTCATACAGGGCGCTCATAGGGTCACCTCCTCGAAGCGCGACAGAGGCGCCTGTTCGACCGAGGGGGTCAGATCAATGTGCCAGCGCGGTTCCGAACGCACGGGCACCTGCTGCTGGGTGATCTTCCACAATTCGGCCAGGTGTTCTTTCTCCACGATGCACTGTCCGCTCTGGGCCGCCTGACGGTGCTCGGCAATGACCGTGTCTCCCTGGCGGATCATGCCGCCGCTGGCGGCCACTTCCACGACCTAGCCGGCGTGCTGCGGCGGGGCCGAATAGCGACTTCCCTGAAAGTGGACCATGGCTTCCCAACTGACGGTCCGCCGCACCGGGTCGAGGAACCGATAGACCGGCGCCGCAGCAACGGGCGTGAGCGTCTCGTGGATAAACAGGTCTATCGGCCGCTGGAGCGTGGTGCCGTGGATCCGCACGTTGGCCGTTTCATCGAGCCACCGCCCTGCTTGGTTGTTCAGATCGTCGAGACCCGTGAAGCTGCGGCCGGTGAGGAAGTTGTCTTTCACGTAATCGACAGCCCGTTCGACCTTTCCCTTGGTGCGGGCGCGGTACGGTCGGCACGTCTTGGGGACGAACCCGTAGTGGTTGGCGAAGTCGAGAAACGGTTCATTCCACTGGCCCGGCCCCAGGCGGACCTGCTTCATGTTGTCATAGAGGATCGAGGCGGGCCAGCCGCCGAAGAACTCGAAGGCCGCCTGGTGGCACTCGACGAGCTCGCGGGTCTTCATCGACGTGGTGAAGCGAATGAACAGCATCCGCGAGTAGGAGAGCACTATGACGAAGGCCTAGACAGGGATCAGCTTGCCTTCGACCGTGGCGAAACGGCCGCAGTAGGCCCAGTCGGCCTGGGCCTGCTTGCCCGGCGGCGTCTCGAAGCGGACGGTCAGCCGCTCGCGGCGCACCGTATCTTTCTTGAGCGTTCGCACAAAACGTCTGAGCGTGACAATCGAGCCGCTGTAGCCCAGCGGCCGGATCTCTTCCAGCAACCGGATCGCGGACAGACCGTGTTGCTCGTAACGCGCTTTGACGTAGTCCGTAAAAGCGTCGAGCTTCGAGGTGCGGGAAGATTCTTTGACGCGCAGCGTGTGCTCGCCGCGGAGCATCTTGCGAACCGTGTTGCGCGAATGGCCGGTGATCTGGCAGATCGCCCGGATCGAGTGGCCTTCTTGTTGTAGTTGTCTAAACGTCCATGAATTGATCCACCGTGAGCAATGTCGGCCCTCCCTGCGAAACGAGGCGAGAACGGGAGACGTGGGAAAATGGGAAATCTGCGTCGGCCGCTGCTGCTGCGCAGCAGCAGCGGCCCATTGCACAAGCCCAAACCGGGTGGGTCAATTCGCCATGATCGCTAATTGGCAGTTTCTGATGAACGTTCACACCGTACGAGGAAGCGCCGCGGTTTCTCCTGCGGGATCGGGACGGCATCTATGGCGACCTCTTCAAGAAACGCATCAAGAATATGGGCATCGAAGAAGTCTTGATTGCACCACGCTCACCCTGGCAGAATCCGTATTGCGAACGGGTGATCGGCTCCATCCGCCGAGAATGTCTGGATCACGTGATCGTCCTGGATGAAGCCCATCTCAAACGCATCTGACCGCGTACTTTCAATATTATCACGAATCTCGCTGTCATCTGGCGTTGGACCGCAATTCACCCCGGCCCCGCCAGGTCGAAGCGCCCGACCGCGGCGCGGTGATCTCGATCCCTCAGGTCGGCGGATTGCACCACCGTTACACACGCTGCGCGGCGTGACTTGCAGATTATCCGTGCGGCGGTAACTGGGCTCAAGCTACCACGGGCTGCAAGGACGTGATCCGCCGGACGCTTACAACTGGGCCATGCTCTGCACCCGGGTCTGAATTCCGCCTGATGCGGACGAGTAAGACATGACCTGAAAGGCTCCTGATGCAATGGTGGTCGAGTAGCACGGATGGAATTATTAGTAGGCACAGGCAGCAGCTACGTCTGTCGCTTGCGAGACAATAGCGTTTTTCAAATATGAGAGACGCTGAACTGACCGACGCCGACCGGGCGCTCCATGTGCTCAGCGATCAGATCGTGGAACTCGGCGGGCAAGGAAGAGAGTCGTCCCGATCACCCGATTCGTCTGCTGGAAATTCAGACCACGCCGCACACCAGCCGAGGCAAGTACAAGGGAGGTTCCACGGGCGCCAGCACGGATGGCATCCTGCGGATCGCCACCAACTTACTCCATGTGCCTGCTGAAGTCATCGCCTTGATCTACATTTTTCGCTGGACCATTGAAATATTTTTCAGATTCTTCAAACATGTGCTGGGCTGTCGACATCTGCTGAGCCACAGCCAACGGGGCATCGAGATCCAAGCCTACTGCGCAATCATCGCCTGCCTGCTGATCAGCTTGTGGACGGGCCGCAAGCCGACGCTGCGAACGCATGAAATGATTTGCTTCTACTTCTCGGGCCTGGCCAGTGCGGAGGAACTGCTGGCTCACATTGCCAAGCTCAAATCCCGGGACGACGTTGCGCAAAAAATCTAAAGCAGATTGCACGGTCGAGTTGCTTCCCGACACGAGCCGGTTGACGCTGCGCGGAATTCCTCGCGCCACGCCCCTCGACCATGCGACCGCCAGAATGACGCTCTACCCACCACGCTGCTTCTACAAAATCATCGCATTAGAAACAGCGGGCCGAACAGTATTGGACCTGTCCCCGTTTCTTGTTCAACAAATCTACAGGAAAAAGCGGGCCGCGTGATTCTTCCCAGAATCACGCAAGCCTATTTAGTGCCTTGTCCAGACTAAATTTTCGCGTAGAGCCGCTTCAGTTTCACCCGCGCTTTGTCGATGGTGAATTGCCACACCGACGGATTTGGCAACCCGAACATTCAGCCTGGACAGGACAGTAGGACACTCACTGATCGCCTCTTGGAATTTTCTTGAACAAGTCCTCGCGTAGTTGGTCCGCGCCGACTGCATCAATCTTCGTGCGAAACAACGTCACATGCACCAAGCTTGGAAATTGACGTAATAGCCCCAACGACTCTTTAGTGACGTTCGTCCCATCGAGCCACAAGAACTTCAATTTGGGCATTTGTTTCAACACGCGAATATCTTCGTCGGTATACGGCGAATTTGTAAGACTTAAATAAACTATGCCTTGCAAATGCGCCACGCCTATTAGGCCATCTGGTGATCGGCTTATTCCATCACAGTGTAACGTGTTCAATGGCATGCCACGTAAAGCAACCAAGCTGGAATCACTAATCGCTCCTCCTGCAAGCGATAAGGCATGAAGGGTCTTTAGCTTCTGCAGCTTGGAGACGCCAGTACTTGTTACCCTTGAGTTGCTCAATGCAAGGTCGGTAAGCCTCTCCAATCTGCAAATTGAAATTACACCGTCATCTGTTGCTTGGCGCCCGACAGCCAGAGATGTTAGCGCCGGACAGTTACTAGCTAACATTGCTATTGAACCATCGCCGGCATCAGTCTCGGCTAGCCCAATGTGCTTCAAGTTTTTCAGTCCTCGCAACTGCACGACACCTGCGTCAGAAATAGGGCAACTTCTAAGGTCGAGACGCAGCAGGGTCTGAAGCTTATTTACGTGGACTAGAGAAGAGTCAGTTATTCCTGCCCCTGACAATTCCAGCGACTGCAATAAAGGAAACGCTTCGAGTTCTGAAATTGAATCAGCGAGATTCACATTCTCCACACTCAATATGCGCAAGCGCTTTAGGTTCTTTATATTGTTCAAAGAAAAATGTGGACACGATCGCACTGACAAGGATGTGAGTTCAGAGAATTGGCTAAGCGCTTGCGTTCCCGTGGGGGATATCTTGTTTCCAGACAAAATTAGCGTTTTCGGATGCTGTGATATAGCAGCAAAAATAGCCTTGTCGGAGTCGGCTTCCTCCTCGTTGCCAGGCGGGGCCGCGTACGCGACCTGTTCACGTTGAGCATTGCTTGCTAGCACGAGGATAGAAAGGGCGCATGCCATTCCCAATTTATTTGGGCACGCCGAAAAGGAGGCACATGCACTTCCAGGTAAGTTCCTCATCTTTCCCTTTCTTTGTTTTGACCGCATCCACGCCACACCCATAGTAGCCAACAGGGTGCTTCTTGTTCTTACACACGCAATCGGGGAGTTCTTGACACTTTATACATATCCATTTTCTAATTGGTATACTGTTTCCATCTGTATCTTTACCTACTTCTATGTTTTCATACAAATGATAGGGAGGCTGGCATGACGGTACGCTTTGGTCTATATAAATTGGATTTGGCGGACCTGGAGGTTGGTAATCTGCATCACACTCTGGCTTAGAAGGTTTGCGCCAGCCTTTGCCTGTTTTTTTCCTGCCCACACCAGACTCCACAGCAGGAGCAAAACCGGAGGGATCCACATAGTTGCCGGGACGATTTTCACAATAAGTGTACATCTCTATGGACATACGGTAAACAGCATTTTTCAGACGATTAAAATGTGACTCTTGCATTGCTATGTTGTTCGCAGGATGCATCGCGGCTTCTTCACTCGAATGTAATTCGCGGCCGACAGGATCGCGTGCAATAAATCTACCAAGGTTGCTATCATAGTATCTTGCTCGATACTGGTAGATTCCAGTTTCTGCATCCAGTTCCCTGCCGGTATAAGTATACCAGTTCCCGATAGTGGAAGCTTGGGTCACCAGCGGCGTCCCGCTGGCATCGGCATAGATAATATTGCCGTAGGCGTCGTAAGCATACCGCTCCACGACCGTCCCCCCGACATTGGTCATGGCCAGGGTCGAGTAGAGGTTGTTGGCCGTATAATAGAACAGCTCCTCGGTGCCAGCACCGCTGGCGCCCAGGGCCGTCAGATCGACCAGCACCACCCGTTCGTCAATGTAGCTGGCGTAGAGGTACTTCCGCAGGCGAACCGGCACGGTGTCGTGCTTGTACTCGGCCACGACCCGCATTCCGTTGCTGACGAACACGAACGTGTCCCCGCCGTTGGTTTTGGTGGCTCTCCGCCCCAGTGCGTCATAGGTGTAATCGTGATTGCCGGCACCATTTGTGGCCCGCTTTAGGCGATTGTCAAAGTCCCAGGTGAAGGTCAGCCCTCCGTGGGTCGGCGTGGTCAGCGTGTTCCCCTTGGCATCGAGTGTCAAGGAACCGGCGTTACTGCCGCCGCTGATCGCCGTCAACTCATGCGCGTCGCCATGGGTACGGGTTTCATTTCCCAGCGCCGAATCGTTAAACGCATTCCAGTCCCCAACGAGCGACAGGCTCCAGGCCTGGTCTTTGTTGGTGTCGTCCCGGTTCCAGGCCGTGAGCCGGTCCTCGTCGTCGTACGTCGCCGGCGCCGAGGTATTGAACCCATACGCGGCCATGGCGCCGCTGATCGTCTCCTTGGTCTTGTTCTTGTTCGCATCGTAGCCATAGGTCACGTCGGCTCCCGCCAGAATCGTCCGGGTGATCGACGACATCAGATTGTCATTGCGGTAAGCGTGCGTTGATACCACGCCGTTGGCGTAGGTCGAAGTGTCCAACCGCATCCCGTCATCGTAGACCCGCGTATCGACATCCAGCGACGTGATAGCCCCGCCGGAGGGCGTGTTGGTGTACTCGATCGTCTGCAACTGATCGCGGACCGTATAGCCCTCTTCCACGAACGAGGTGTCCGGGTAGATGAGCTTGGTCCGCCGGTTGGCCGCGTCATACTCGCTGGTCACGGTATAACTCTTGCCCAGCACGCTGAGTTCTTCAGTCAGCTTCCGCCCCGCGTCATCGTACGTCAATGTCACCGTGTTGCTGTACCGGCCGCTGCCACCGGTCAACATTCGGCTGGCGTCGTCATACGTAAAGCTGTCCGTATCGGCGATCGTACTGCTGGGGCTGTTGGCCAGCGTGCGGTAGTCACGCGACGTGAGCCGGTTGGCCAGGTCGTAGTTATGCGTCTTGGTGTCGCCAAACTGGTCGGTGCAGCGATACTTACGCCCCGCCGCGTCATACGTGCATTCGGTGATTCCGTAGTTGGCTTGGCCCACGGTCTGGCCGCCGACGTGGTCCGGCCAGGTGATCTGCGTGTTGAGATTCCGCGGATCGAACACGTAGGCCGTCACCTGGGTCTCACCGTCCTGCAGGCTGGTCAGATTGCTGTTGTCGTCATAGCTCCACTGGGTCGTACTGCTGACCCGGTCGGTGGAACTCTTCCTCCGGTCCCGCGCATCGTAGACCACGGAGGTGCTGTTGGTCTTGGCATCCGTCAGCGTGATGACATTGTTGTTCTTGTCATACGCTCTGGCCGTCGTGTCAGTTTGAGTGTCCTCGCAGGAAACGTCCCGGTTGCGTTCGTCGAAGACGCAATCCAGACCCGTGCTGTTGGGATCACGGACCGTCAGTCGGTTGCCGTTGGCGTCATACGTGCTGGCTGTCACTTTCGTCAGTGCATCCTCGCTCTCAATTTGTCGACCGGCACCATCCGTGCGACTCTTAATTACGTGGTTCAGCGCGTCAATGGAGGCTGTCTCTAGCACGTCCCCCATGGTGATATTCACAACTGCATCATGCTTGATCGTCTTCCAGGTTATCGGCGTATTGATCGTGCCGCTGGTCTTATAGGACTCCTGAACGCCTGTGAGCACCGTCCGGCCAGCGCCATCGATGATTGCCACCTGGATATCTTCGTCAGGGTTGATCGTCACCACGGCCGAGAAGTTGGCATCCGCGTGCGGGTCGATCCCGTCACTGGAGAGTTCGCTTAACAGCCCGGTGATCTTGACGTTGTACGTCCCCGAGCCGTCGAGCTTATCGACAGATACTCCTGTTGAATCATCCAACCCGTTGCCATCGGTCAAATCCTCGTCATACAGCCAGCGGGTCGTCAGACCCTGCTTGACCATGCCAACGACCAAGTCCGGATCGTTGGTCTCCGGCCCGCCGACAATCGGCACCGCGTTGGGATCAATAGCGCCCGTGCCCCCGTCATTGAAAGCTGGCACCAGCCAAACCGTTTTGGCAATCGGCCGATGTCGCGCATCGTAGCGGACCGTAGTCTCGCTGACCGTGTCCGCATCCGGCAGGTTCGTCGCCGCGCCGCAGCAGTTAGGCGTGAAGCTCGTCACGTCCGCGAGTACGCCGGTATGCGCCACATCGCCGGAGAAAGTGTAGAAGGTGACGTTGACCGCCTGCTCTGTCGCTCCTCCATCGCTCTTGACGTCCGCCGCAGGTTGAACTTTGGCGATCGGTCGCTTGCAGCAGGTCTGCCAAAGCGTCGTCCATGTATTGCTGCGGAAGTCGGCGTGAACATTCTCAGTCCCGTCGTCGTTGTAGGTGAAGCTTTCTGTCGCATCGACTCCACCGCTATCGCCGGCCGCCACCGTCCGATCTTTGAGCAGATTCCGGCGCGTGTAAGTCATCACCGTATTGGCTTTGTTGTATCCCTCGCTGTCGCCCGAATCGAAGAACCGCGGGCTGCGAACTTCGAGTACGTTGCTCTGCACGTCGTAATCGGTCTCGGTCAGCGCCGCGATGCCAGCCAACGCCCCCAGGTCGATCGTGGGCGTAAAGTCACCCGCCGAGTAGCCACCTAGGTCAGTCGCCGCCTCGACGGACTTAACAGTTCGCCCTCGGCTATCGAACTCGATTGCATGGATCACTCCTCGCGGATCGATTGTGGCGAACTGCTGTCGCGCAACATCGACCTCGCGATCCGTAATTAGATATTCTTCATTGGGCGAAGGACTCGAAGGCGTTCCTGCCCGAGTCATGGCGAGCACGGTGGCATTGTCCGTCGGCGGGCTGGTCGGGCTGGGAATCGTGGCCTGGACGGTGCGAACGAGCGCATTGTCGCTAGCACGATAGGCATTGAACGTCTTCCGTCCGTACGGATCTTCGGTCGAGAAGAGCAGGTTGGCAAGATACGTCGCCTTGCTGGAGAGCACTACACTGTCGCGCGCTGTAACCTTCGTCTCGATCACTCGCTGCATCCCATCGTAAAGATACTCGGTCTTCTCGCCGTTGACGTACTGCTCTTTGATCAGATCGATCCCTTCCAGATACGTCATGTCCGTAACCGCGGCCACGGCCGGGATCCCGCCGGGGATCGAATAAGCCGTCAGAATGCTCCCTGTCGTACCCACGCTGTCGTGAGCCACGATCTTGCGCGTTACTCGCCCCTGATTGTCGTAGACGTAGGTCGTCACACTGCCGTTG
>JAIOPX010000230.1 GCA_021413705.1 Planctomycetota bacterium
GCTAGCCCGGATTATTCACGAATTGACCGAGTGAGTGGCGGTGCGGTCGATTTTCTGCTCCTAGGTTTGGTGAGATGGGAACGGGGACAAAGAGCCCCCTTTCCCCCAAGTCGGCTGGCGGCCGGAGGTGGCGATGTTCGAGTTGAGTTGATCTCAACTGGAATCGCCTTTGGGCAGGGAGAAGGCAAGCACTTGGTCGCAGACGCGACTGTAGTGCTGTAAGTAAGGCCAACTGCCAGAGAGTTCCACCAGCACGCGACGGGCGCGCTCGGTAACGCGGGCGGCCACTTTGATCAGCCGCGTTTGCCATGTGCAAGGATGCCCTTCCCCCAGCGGATCGCGCTTGCGCCGGCGGTTGTGATGTTGCCGCCGCCCATAACCGGCCAGGGCTTCGGCGGGAACCTCGCTGGACTTCGGCTCGGCCGGCGGATCTGCCACGACGTGACGCAGCCGGACCAACAGGTTGTGCGCCGCAACGTGCATATACAAGCGGAACAGGTTGGCCATATAACGATGATCGCTCAAGCGATCAGCCTGCAATCCACACTTGAGTTCCTTGTTGCGGTTCTCGCTCTCACCTCGATCCGCATAGGTGTCGTAGGCCGCCTCAGGAAGCACGAAAGCGCCGGGCCGGTTCGTCACCATGGCCCGCCGATTCGTTCCTTGGGCGTTGGCCTCACACTTGATGATCACCCACCGCGGGGCCGGCCAGGAACGAGTCCGATACCAGAACGCGATGAACTTCCGCTGCGGCTGGCCCGTCTGCTCGAACTCCCGCACACAGTGAGAAAACAGCGAATCGCTCGATTTTCTGAGGAGCGGATTCATTCCGAAGCCGATCGTATATTCGATCCGTAGGCGCTCGCAGACGGAGTAGATCGACGGCACGCTCAAGCCGCTGTCCGCCCGCAGGATAATCCGCACGTCGGGAAACGCGGCGCGCAGACGTCCCACGAGATAACTGAGGTCGTCTGCGGCGCCCAATGCCGCCGCGGCCGTGCCATACAACAGGCAGACCATCGCCACCTGGTCGTTCTCGGCACAGGTAATGGCGCGGGCCAGGTATTGGTGTTGATCGTAGAAGCCGTGGAAGAACGTCAGTTGCTGCGCGCCGTGCGTAGGGTCGTCAAACGGATCGATGTCCAGCGTGATCAGCGCCGGCGGTTGCGAATAGGAAGCGATGAACTGGTCGATGAGAACGTCCTGCAAGCAGCGCAAAGACTTCACATCGATGGCGTTCTCGAATCGGGACAGGGTCGGCTGGCTGGCCAGATCGTCCTCCTCCAAGGAGCGGCCTGCAAGCAGTTTGAAGACCGGATCACTCCGCAACACGTCGTGGTCGTTCTGGTCTGGGTAGTCCGCCAGGATGCCGTAGATTCGCATCCGGACCATTTCCAGCAGGCTGTGAGTGACCGAGGGCTGATATCGCAGGTCGGTCAGGGCCGCAGCGAACTGTTCCGTCAGCCCGATGGCCTCGTCAAACTGTCGAATCGGCAGCAGACCAGCATCACTGGTCAGCGTTGCTTCGCTCGGCTCCACGACCACCGGCTTGCCCAAAAACCCCAATGACTTCTGCCACACAGACTGTACAATCACAACGAGCCTCCTTGCGCGACGATAGGTGCCGGTTACACAACACCTTAGACGCACCTGGAGGCTCTCTTGTTCACTACTCCGTGAATAATCCGGGCTAGCGCCCGTCCGCTCACAGAGGAACCACCGGCTAGCGCCGGGCCGCTCAGGATTTTGCCATCGCATACCGCGGCTTCTTTGCATTTGCCGAACAGGCGGGTGATCTCTTCGATATTTTCCGGGCTCAGTTCTTTGCGCTTGCTACCCAGGCTCTTGCGCATTTTCTGCCAAAAGCTGCTGGCGTCGATCAGTTGCACCTTTCCTTTGCGGTTCTTGGGTTTGCGATTGCTGACGATCCAGACATAGGTGCTGATGCCCGTGTTGTAGAACATGTCTGTCGGCAGGCCGATGATCGCCTCGACCAGATCGTTCTCCAGCATATAGCGGCGGATCTCACTCTCACCCGACCCGGCGCCGCCTGTGAAGAGTGGCGAGCCGTTCAGCACGATC
>JAIOPX010000231.1 GCA_021413705.1 Planctomycetota bacterium
TCGGGACTAAGGCGAACAGGCAAACTTCTACGATCGAGATCGTCAAACCCATCTCACATAGGGAACGAACATGAATCGACGCAGGCGGCTGGAAGTATTCATTCTGGGGGTCTTGGCCGTGGGTCTGCTGAGTGCGGCCGCCTGGCCCGGAGCGGGCGCGGCAATCGTCAGCATGGCCCAGGGTGAGACCCAAGTGGCTCATCCCCCAACCATCCCCCTCTTTGCGCCGCTACGCGATAAAAGCTATTCCACCTGGGAAAGAATAGCGCTCCTGTCCAACATAGCTATTGCCTTCGCCGGCCTGCTCTACGCATGGAGCCTGGTGCGGCAAGTCAAGAATGCGCCGCAGGGAACGCCCAAGATGCAGGAGGTCGCCGCCGCCATTCGCGAAGGGGCCAATGCCTATCTCGGTCGCCAATTCCGCGTCGTCGGCGTATTGATCATCGTGATTACCGCGGTCCTGTATTTTGCCGCGGTGTATACGCCGAACACACCCTCGTCGATCGCCTGGGGCCGGGCGATCTCGTTCCTGGTCGGCTCCGTCTTCTCCGCCACGGTCGGTTTCGTCGGCATGAGGTTGGCCACCATCGGCAACCTGCGAGTCGCGGCGGCCGCACAACAAAGTTTTGGCCAGGCTCTGCAACTTGGCTACCGCACCGGCACCATCACCGGCATGCTCACCGACGGCCTGGGTCTGCTGGGCGGCTCGATCATCTTCCTGATCTACGGCGAACACGCCTATGAAGCCCTCTTGGGCTTCGGCTTCGGCGGCACGCTGTTGGCCTTGTTCATGCGGGTCGGCGGCGGTATCTACACCAAGGCGGCCGACGTGGGGGCCGATCTCGTCGGCAAGGTCGAAGCCGGTATTCCAGAAGACGACCCGCGCAACGCGGCCACGATTGCCGACAATGTCGGCGACAACGTCGGCGACTGTGCCGGTATGGCGGCCGACATTTTTGAAAGCTACGAAGTGACCATCGTGGCGGCCATGATCCTGGGCATTGCCAGTTTCGGGCATAAAGGGGTGATTTTCCCGCTCTTGGTGCGGGCGATCGGCGTCATTGCCAGCATCATCAGCACGTCCAGTGTCAAGGCCGGCGACAAGGGGACCGCAGGCGAAGCGATGAAAAGCGTCAACCGGGGCTTCATCATTGGGTCGGTGCTGAGCGTCATCGGATTTATCGCGCTGGGATTGGTGTACCTCAATTTCGACGCCGCCTACCTGGCACAATACCCTCAAGCAGCCGCCGGCTTTCCCGGCCACACAGCCGAAAACGTGACCGCGGGATTGCCGACCTGGGCGACCCTCGGCATCAGCGGGCTCGACATGCGACCGGCCTGGACCTGCCTGATCGGTATCATCCTGGCCATCGCGCTCAACAAATGCACGGAGTACTACACCGGCACGGAATTTGGCCCGGTCAAAAGCCTGGCGAAGAGTTGCGAGACGGGGCATGCGACGAACATCATCCAGGGCTTTGCCGTCGGATATGAAAGTACGGTGACTACGGTGTTCATCATCGCGGGGGCCATCCTGGCCAGTGTGCTCGTCTACTACCAGATGCCGGCCACGTTTGTGGCCTACGGTGTCGCCATGGCCGGCATCGGGATGCTCACGCTCACCGGCAACACCATCTCGATGGACGTCTTCGGCCCCGTGGCCGACAACGCCAACGGCATCGGG
Source organism: Planctomycetota bacterium (assembly GCA_021413705.1). Classification (GTDB taxonomy): domain Bacteria; phylum Planctomycetota; class Planctomycetia; order Pirellulales; family UBA7805; genus JAIOPX01. Next base: position 1,685 of record JAIOPX010000231.1, read on the forward strand.
GAGATGGGTTACGACCGCAAGGCGATGGGTGAAGCGCAATACAAAATATCGCGACAGACCTTGGCCGACCTGGACGCCGTAGGCAACACCACCAAGGCCATCACCAAGGGTATCGCCATCGGCTCGGCCGTGATCGCGGCCGTGTCGCTGTTCAACAGCTTCATCGTCTCGGTCGGCTCCGGCGGCCAGGGGGAAAGCGCGAAGATCACCTCCGACATCTATGAAAAAGTGGCCGCCATGCTCACCGTGAGCGACCCGATGTTGTTTATCGGGATGCTCATCGGCGGATCGATCCCCTTCCTCTTCAGTTCGATGACGATTCGAGCCGTCGGCCGAGCGGCGTTCTTGATCGTCAAGGAATGCCGCATTCAGTTCCGCGACAAGGAAATCTGGGCCGGCACGAAGAAGCCCGACTACGGCCGCGTCGTGGATATCTGCACCACTGCCGCCCAGAAGGAGCTTGTTGGCCCAGCCCTGTTGGCCATTATGGTTCCGCTGATGGTGGCCTTTGGCCTGGGTACCGTGGCTCTGGCCGGGTTCCTGGCGGGCATGATCGTTTCCGGCCAGTTGCTGGCCGTATTCATGGCCAACGCCGGCGGTGCCTGGGACAACGCCAAGAAGACGGTGGAGGACGAACCGGTCGATATGGTGGCCAACACCGGCAAGGGAAGCGAGAAGCACAAGGCGGCCGTCACCGGCGACACCGTGGGCGACCCGCTGAAGGACACGGCGGGTCCCGCCATCAATCCGCTGATTAAGGTGATGAACATGGTCAGCCTGTTGATCCTCGGCCTAACGCTGCCGTACGATTCGTTCATGGTGCCCCGGCTCAAGGAGCTGGGTGTGAACATCACGCTGAAAACGCCCGACGCCATGTATTGGGTGACGCTAAGCGTAGCTGGCTTGGCGCTCGTCTGGGCGATCTGGCAGTCGAAGCGCGAAACGGCGGGAATCGATAGTTAAAGTAGGCTCCTTCTGCCGGAAGGTGCCTGGGTTAGAGTTGCCGCGCGGAAACTGCGACTTCGGCCGATGGACAATTTTCATCCATGTATCGCGCCCCCAACCCACGCTCCAGGCGCGCCGGGGAAGGTGCCCGGGTAGCCGTTAACGCGCCAGAATTGCGATGCGGCCTGTTTCGCCGCGCCGCCACCGTGCCCCAGCCCAGGCTCCGGCGCGCCGGGACTTTCAGGCGGCAGGCGAGGGCTCCTAACCCAACAAAAAAGGCGGGAGCAATTTCTTGCTCCCGCCGCGTGTGGTCATCGACGCAGGATCGCGCGAACTACGGACCGCAACTGGGATCCCGCATGTCGCACTGGGCCATGGCATTCTCCGCGGCCGCCATCATCCCGCCTATTCCCAAAATTAAGGCCACAATCATCAGCAGTGATTTCATCAGTGGTGTCCCTTGCCTTAAGTTGTTGACTCGGGGAACGCGAATCGCCAACGCCGGCGACCCACCCAGTCGTTCCACCATCTTCATTATACCTCGACCCGGAATGACAGGTCGAGTTTTTACGCCGGGAGCCCGGCTCAGCGGACAGAATAAGCTACGCTTCAAGGGTTTATGTCGTGGCTTGGGTGGGGGTAGTATCGACTTTTTGGGTCGCTCAGGCTCCCCCGGTGGCATGGCATGATTGGTCATTGTTTTGACTTCGCAACCTTTACTGCGGGAGATGCCTGATATGCGCTTGCTGTTCTCTTTTTCATTGGCTCTGATGCTTGCCATTGCGACTGCTTCCGCCCGGGCGGAAGATTTCTCCGCCGCAGGAGTGACGGAGTTCATCCAGAACAACATGATCGGCAAGCAGCTCCGCACCGAAACGACCCGCAGTATCGACAACGGCAAGGTGGCAGTCGATTTCGCAACGAATACTGCCTACACCAACTTCACGGAAACACCCAACGGCTTCGAGTACGACGTGGTCTCGGACGTCAAGCAAACCAACTACGATCTCGATGCTCAAGGCAAAAAGAAGCTTCCTGGCGTCTCCAAGGATCGGATTGCCGTGACCCGCTATTCGTTCAATAAGCTCAAGAGCACCGGCAAACTGCTGGGCATGACCAAGTCGATCTCCAACACGCTCAAAAGCGACAGCGCCGCTGGTCCCACGGCGCTGCAGATGGGAATGCAGGATGGCAAGCTGGTGATGAAGTCCCGCACCGTCTACTATTCCGATCGCTTCGCCGCCGGCAACCAGGTCAAACCCGGCGCTTCCGAGACCACCACCGTGTTCGAGGTCAAAGACGGCAAGCTCCATGTCACCAGCAAGACGCAAACCTTCGACGTGGATCCCGTCACCATGGCCCGTACACCTGATGGCGACGTGCGGGTGACGGAGCTGGTTGAGAAATAATGCCGGCAGGAGGAAGGCGACTGTCGATGGACCCGACTGAAAACCATCCCGACGCACCGCAATCGCTCACCCTGGGCCTGACGACCTGGTTGCTGGGTCTGGGCCTGATTTCGGTGAGCCTGACGGGCGCGGGGATGCTTTCCGCCCAGCAACTCACAGGGATCGCCCTGCCAGGCTGTGGCGTCACCAGTCCTTGCGAGCAGCTCTCTTCCAGTCGCTTTGGAGCGCTCTGGGGTTGGCCGTGGTCCTTTATCGGCGCGGCCTATTTTGCGGCGCTGTTTGCGGCTTGGCTGGTTAGCGGCAGGGGGCGTTCGCTCCCTCGTTGGCTGCGGGTGGTTATCCTGCTGGGTGGTGTGGCGTCGGTGGCATTCGTCGGGCTGATGGCCAGGGAGGGAATCTATTGTTCCTACTGCTTGCTGACGCATGTCGGCAATCTGCTGCTCTGTGTCATGACGGTGGCCCGCGGCCGGCTCCCTACTGCCACGGCACTGAAGCCACTATTAGCCGCGATCGTGATGGCCAGTTTGGTTTCCGGCGGGTTGGCCTTGGCGCGGCATCAATTGCGCGACGCAGCGGCCGCCGTGGCCGAGAAGCAGTTTCAAGAATCCCTCGCGCAAATTCTGATCAATGTGGATGCGCAGAGCAATCTCGATCCGAGCAAACGCAGTGGCGCCCCGTTCATGGGCCGCCATCCCAGCGGGCCCAAAGTGGCCCCGATCCGAATCGTCGTCTTCACGGACTACCAATGTTCCGACTGTCAGAAGTTCGACGCCGAACTCGAACGACTGCTGGCCGACCGAAGCGACGTCTCCGTTTCGCTGAAACATTTCCCTCTTTGCCAGGCATGCAATCCGCAGATACGCAGCCGATTTCACGAAAACGCCTGCCAGGCCGCTCGCGCCGCGGAAACCGCCGCCATCCTGGCGGGTGAGCCGGGCTTCACGAAGATGCACCACTGGCTATTGAGCCAGAAAGGGCTGTTCACCGACGCGGAACTCAACGCCGCGCTCCCCAGCCTGAGTTTCACTGATGTGACGCAGTTTATGAAAGTGATGAAGTCACCCGCGCCGCTGGAGCCCGTGACGCAGGACATCAACGAAGGGATCGCCCTGGGGGCCAACGGCACGCCTCTGGTGTTCGTCAACGGCGTGGAACTGCGCGGCCTGAAGGCCCGCGAGATGCTGCCCCGGATGTTGGCTGCCGTCGCGCGCCGCAGCCCAACGCCCCACACCGCCGACGTCGATCGGCCGCAGCCGGGCAACGACCGCCTGGTGGAACTGTGGCGGAGCAGTTCGCCGCTGAACATTCCGGCCACGCGTCAGCCGCGCTGGACCCTTGGCCCCGCCGACGCCAAGTTGCGTGTTCCCTTGGCGATGTGCCACCAGAACGAATACAGCCGTGAGACGAGCGCCGCCCTGCAAGCCGTCGCCGACAAACGCCAGGACGTGCGGATCGAATTCTGGCATTTTCCGCTGAGCAAAGCTCACAATGCCCGGCTGGCCAAGGCGGCGAAGGATTCTTATCCCAACAGCTTCCCCATGGCCCAAGCAGCGGAAGCGGCCGGCGTGCTCGGTGGCAACGACACCTTCTGGAAAATGCACCGCTGGCTCTTGGAGCACGCAGGCGATTTCACTCCTGCGATGGCCGCCGATTATGCCGCCACGCTGGGCCTCGACCGCGCGGAGTTTGAAAAGACAATGGCCAGTGAGGCTGTTTCAAAAGCTATTCGTGCGGACATCCAGGCCGGCCTCGACGCCGGGTTCACCTGGGCTCCCGATATCTACGTACAAAATCGCCGCGTCCATTTCAGCGGCGTTCCCACGGTGGAGCTGATAACGCGCGTGCTGGACGAACCGCAGCGGTAGAGTGTTGGAGTCTTGAAGCCGGCAGGCGAGGGCTACTGTTCGCCCGTTCTACCGTCCCTGCGCCTTGGCCGCTCGCTTGATCAATACTTTGAAGCGGGCCACGGTGTCGGGGCCGTTGAGATCCGGGGTCAGCACCATCACGCCAGACAACAGTTTTTCAGCCTGGTTGGCGCTGTCCGGCTTCTTTTCGAGCTGGCTCTTGATAATCAGGCAGTCGGCCAGGTTGTAGATGGCGTCATAGTACTCCGGCGGCTTCTTGGGCATTCCCGCCAGCATCACGCGCACGCTGTTCCACTGGCCGATCGCTTCATCGTATCGCTTCGGATCTGTTTTTGCCCAGGCATGCAGAATCTTGCCCCGCGTTACCAACAGGTCGAGCGCCTTGGGATGCTCTTGCAGCAGCAAGTCGATTTGTCGCAGTGCCTCCGCATATTTCTTTTCCTCGATCAGCAATCCGACCAAGGCCGCGCGGATCCGAAGTACCGACGCGCCGGCTTTTGTCTTGAAGTCGGGGTTCCTGGCCGCCTCATCCAGAATCCACCGATACAACGCCTGACCTTCAGCCTTCATGCCGACTTTGAGGCAGGTGTCGGCCACGAACACCAGCGTCGCAGGGGAATGCTGCTTTTGCTGAACGATTACCACCAAAAGTTCACCGGTTCGCTTGCTCGATTTATTGACGCGGTCCGCCGCCTTTTCGATCGCCGCCGAGTCGTTGCTCTCTTTGGCGTCGATCTCCTCTCCCTCCGCTTTGCGCAGATCCTGCACTAAGAAACGCAACACATTGAACAGCAGCGCGTTCGTCTGCGGCTGATCGCCAACGCGCTTGCCCAGCTCCACGGAAATCTGGGTGGCCTTGTCCAAGTCGCCCCGGGTGATATTGGCTTTGAGCGCCGTGCCGAGAGCCCGCATCGTCGATTCATCGAGCTGGCCCCCTTTGGCGGCCAGGGCGGCATCGACAACCTCCTGATATATGACCATGGCCTCGTCCTTCTTGCCGCAGGCCATCAGCACATCGGCCAGCAGCAGCTTCAGATCGGTCGCTTGCTGGCGTTGTTGCTTCTCTTGCTCCTCATCCTGCTTGGCGGCGCCCGGTTTGGGGCGTTGCGCGGCGGCACCCGCGGTTAGCCACTTCAAAGCGCTGTCGCTGGTTCGCTTCAGCACATTGGCATCTCGCTCTTTCTCCGGCTTGGCCATCTCCTCGTGATAGCGCCGCCAGGCATAGCGCCCCACGGAAAGCATGGCGGCCGAATAGCGGGGAGAACTGGGCTGCACCGAGGTGAGCATCTCCACGGCCAACTTGCCGTTCTTCTGGATCAGGGCGACCGTCCCTAGCACAAATTTGGCCTCATCCGCCTCTGGATTGTTGGGCCACGTCTTGATGATGTGTTCCGCCGCCGTTTGCAGCCGCTTGAGCATCAATTCCTGCTGCACTTTGTCCAACTTGGGATCGGCCGCCATTTTCTGCAAGACTTGCAAGCAGAGTGAGGCGGCGACGGGAGCGGCCGATGTCTTGGGGGACTCGCGCATGATCTTCTCAGCCGCTTCCGTAGCGGCCGATAGCTCGTTCTCCTTGGCCAAACCATAAGCCACCTGAACCTGGGCCTGGGCCAGTTTCTCACGGGTTTGCAGTTCGAGCGTGCGATTTTCCGCAGCCGGGCCTTTCCGCGCCGGCAGCAATTGAAGAGCCTTTTCATAACCGGCAATGGCATTGGCCCATTGCTCGGCAAGCAGCGCGGCTTCCGCCGCGGCCGCCACTTGATCGAAGTTGTCCCCCTGCACCTTGCCCCCGTTGGAAAACTGCTTGTTGAGCTTCGCCAGCAATTGGACCGCCTCAGTCCGATTGGGACCGGGCGCTTTGCTGATCCGGGTCAGCATCGTGGTCATGCTCTTTTGGGCGGCTGCTCGCCCTTTAAGATCCTTGATCATGTCCATATCGCGGGAAAGAATTTTGACCCACTCCAGGGCAATCCCCTGATAGGCCAAGGTGTCTTGCACCGCCGTATTGAGTTTCAGCCAGGTGCCGGCTTCGTCTGCCGCGATCTCGGCCTGCTTGCTTTTAGCCAACAACTGGAAGCGCAGCACCAATGCATCGCCAATCAGGCTCAGTGTAGCCGGGTCGATCTCATTTTTCTTGATGACGTCTGGAGCAACCGCCAACACCTCATCCAGGATTTCCAGAGCGGATTCGAGAGCCTCCTCGGTTTTTTCTCCTTTGGCGGTCTCGCTAAGAATGCGGGCTTCCCAGTAATAAGCGATCCAGCCGGGCAACTCTCCGCTATAGTTCTTGTGAATGTCCTTGAATACTTCGGTGGCCGCAGTCAGCCGTTTCGTTTTCTCTTCTGCCTGGGTGTCGTCACAAGTTTGTGCGTACCAGTAATCGGCCAAAGCCACTTTGAAACGTGCCACGGCCAGGCGAAAGGCGAGTTCCGCCGCAGCTTCTTGTTCCGGCGTCGGCTTGTCGTTGGCCACACGTTTCTTCTTGACTTCCGGCTCCTCCCCATCTTCCGCCGCATCCTCCTTCGCCACCGGCTTGGCGGCTTTTTGCAAAGTCTGGCACGCTTCGACCGCTTTGCTCAGTCGCGCGTGCGCATCCTTCAGCAGAGTTCGGGCCTCCTTCAGGTGGACTTCTTTTTCCGCCTCGGCCGTGCTGATCTTGGCCAGATTGATCCGCACCACCCCGTTCTCCAGGGCGGTCGTTCCCCAGGTGGTCATCGCATCGGCCAGGGCCGGATGGTTGGGGTGATCTTTGAGGAAGGCTTCCAGATGTTTCTGGGCCGCTTGCTTTCTGCGCTCTGCTTCCTGCTCGTTGCCGGTTTGCGTCGAGGAGATCCAAAGGCAGTTGGACATTTCAATGTCCCAAGTCTCCTTGATGTCGGCAGGCAGGGTGGGATCTTCTTTGTGTAGCTCCAGATACTCGGCCGCGAAATCGGCATAGCCTCGCTGCCGCAAGGTGGCCAGAAAATCGGCTAGTTCCGAACGCGGAGGAGCGGCGCCGGCCGAGTTGGCCAGCGCCACGATGGAAAGTAAACCCAGCAGCCCGGACAACCATCGGCAGCGGCCAAGGGCACTCTTTTCACGCAACGTATCGAGCATCGCTACTCACCCTTCTCCAGCTTCTCGAGATCCTTGTCCCCACCTTTCAGATCCGGCGCACCTTTATGCGCACCCTTCTGGTCCATATCGAACAATGGCAGATAGCGGTAGTAAATCTCCAGCGTCAAGCAAGACAGGCTGGTCATCATCACGCGACCGCCGTGTTGGCCCCAGGCGTCAGCGCTTGGCTTGGATGGATCCCAACTTCCGGCAGGGCAACCCTGGCGATCCTGAGTGTTGACCAGAATCTTCCGCATCTTCTTGTTCCAAGTGTCCCAGTCCTCGCCCAGCATGTTGTGAATCACCTGCGTGGCGTAATACCAGTAGTAGATGCTGCGGTTTCCCTTGTCGTCCGGCTGGTTGGCCATCAGATATTTGCTTCCTTCGACCAAACCGGGATCGTCCTTGGCCGCGCCCAGGTATTGGCGGCAGAGCAAACCCACGCCGGCCATCGTCGGTGTCGGGCCGGGGCCGGTGTAGCCGAACTTCCAGCCATATTCGCTGCCGGAAGCCATGGTGAGGAATTTCTTGGCGCCGGCGAGCACCTGCGGATTGACGTTCAATTTGGCCATCTGGCCGCTCTTGAGCGCCATCACTTGCCAGCCGACGACGGAAGTATCTCCCGCCTCGCCAGGATGATAGCGCCAGCCGCCGCCGTTCTTGTCTTGCGACGCTTGAATGAAGTTGATCGCGGCCTGGGCCGATTGGCCGACGCGGCTGTCCTTCGAGAGCGCATAAGCCTCGCACATGGCGATCGTCGCCAGACCGTGCGTATACATCTGGTGCCCCGAACCGGCGGAGAGATCTCCGTTGGGCTTTTGTTTCTGCATCATCCAGTTGATGCCGGCGCGGATGTTGTTTTTATATTGCCCTTCCGTAGTGTGCGTCTGACCGGCGCCAAAGAACGGCAGCAAGCCGAAGGCGGTGGCGGCCGCGTCCGATTCCGCGCTGCCGGCGCCGCTGCATGCTCCGTAGCGGCAGTGGGCATTGAACTTCGAAAGGCTCCAGCTTCCGTCCCGATTCTGGTGGCGGGCCAGCCAGTTGAGCGCCGCGTTGACGGCCCGTTCGGTCCCTTTGGTGCCGCCGTAGCGGGCGACCATGGCCTGGCGGCTTCCCTTGCCGCGTCCGCCGAGCCCCGTGCCAGAGCCGCCGATCCCGGCGGAATCCCCTTCCCCGCCTCCTGCTCCCAATCCACCCGGCCCTTTCATGGCTGGGCCGGCACGGAGCGTGGAGAAGTCGAACGAAGCGCCGCCGAGAGCCGGGGCGTCCACGGCAGCGCTCTTCAGTCCGCCGCCGGTGTCTTCGAACGTGGGCGAATCGTCAAAGTATTTGGCCGTCTGGGCGACCTCGGCCCCTTCCTTCGACTTGGAGTTTTCGTCTCCCTTCATCAGCATATTTTTCAGATCGATTTCCGACGGCTGCTCGTCCGCCGGTTGATCCAATTCCAACGGCTTGAGGTTCTCGTCCTCAAGCTGCGTCAGCTCCACCGAATCGAACGCGGTTCCCTCGTTGATCTTCTGATAGATGTAGGTGCTGCCCAGGACGAGAAAGCCCAGCAGAAACAGAGCCGTGTGAAACAGCATGCTGGCCAGGTAGGCACCACCGGCCTCCGAGATCCACATCTTGATGGTGCCAATGAAGCCCTCGGGTTCTTCGTCCTCAAGCTCCTCGGCCTCAGCCGTGGCGGATGTCGCCGCGCCAGTCGGACGCTGCGGCTGCCGAGCTTGTTCGCGCGGGGTGGGGCCGGGGCGAACGGGCACGGCCAGCGGCTGGGCCTTTTTCACGGCTGCATTCTCAGCGGTGGGACGCGGAGGCATT
>JAIOPX010000232.1 GCA_021413705.1 Planctomycetota bacterium
GCGGATTCGACTCGACGCGCCACCCATCGCGTTCGGGCCGTAGTGCAACTCGTGCGGCGCAAGCTATCAACCGTTTCGTCGGCCTGGACGACCGCCCAGGCATACACCGTGTTGCAATGGGGGAACGACGAGGCCCGCTTCGACCTGACCAATCGCATTGAAGGGCCAGTGCAATTTCAGGGTCCATTGCAAGTCTGTCCGACTTATCCGTACGACTGCCGCCCCTTCAGTGGCGCCATCGACGAGGTGGCAGTATTCAATAAGACGCTTGGCGATTCAGACATGACGAACCTGTATGCCGCGCGTCTGAGCACCGATAATTCGGCTCGCATGGCTCAGGAATATAATTCGCGTGGACCATTATCGTGGTGGAGGTTGAACGAGGCCGCGGGCGCCACCACCGCCGCGGATCAAATGGGCCTCAATCCGGGAACGATCGTCGGCCCGACTTTGGGCGTCTCGGGTTCACCCAGTTCGCCCGCCCAAAACGCCGCGAACTTTGACGGAGCCAACGACCATGTGAGCATTGGCACATTCAGTTCCGCCAATGACAACAAGTTCTCGATCATCGCCTGGGTGAAACCTGACACCACAAATCAGGATCTCGCTCGGATCCTCTGCAAGTCAACGGGGATCGAAGAATCAGATACCTACTGGGAGTTGAGCGCCGTCAAAGTGTCTGGCAATCTCCGGCTGAGATTTCGGCTCAAGACCTTGGGTAGCACGAGTACCTTGACGGCGACGGGTGGTACGCTAGCGGCGGGTTCGTGGTCGCTGGTGGGAGCAACCTATGATGGGCTGGTGATGAGGCTTTACAAGGACGGATCGCAGGTGGGGTCTGCGCTCAAGCTGGGAAATGTCAGCACCAGTAGCCAAGCCCGAGTCTACATCGGCGATTCCCCGCCCGGCAGTGCCCGCTCCCGTTATCTGCGAGACCTGGAAGCCAAGCGCGCCGCCGGTGGCATCGATATGCGTCCCCTCAGCGGTCCTGTCGGACTGCCCACTGGCCGGATCAGCGCCGTCAATCGCTCGCTGTTGGAGCAAGATCTGAAATTGACCACGACCAGTGTGAGCGCAACCGACTCAGGTCCGCTCACCATGCCCGGTCCGGTCTCCACCTATCAGCTTTATGCCGGAGGCAAGAGCTATGCGGTGCCGGTGGTCGTCTCGGCATTGTCGAGCGTCACTTTGAAATCCGATCCCATAAGCAATCCACTGGGCGTGTTTTATGCTAGTGGCGCGGTGAGTCTCTACGACAATGTGACCATCAACGGAACATTGATCGTGGACAACGGATCCACGGCTTCCAAGCTGCAGATCTATGGCCGGAACGTCCAGTTGCAAGGGGCCAACCTACCTTCCATCGACGGCAGCACGCAGGCATTGCAACTTCCGGCGGCGATTGTTCGTGACGATATGAACGTGGCCAGCGGCGCTGGAGCGACGATCACCGGCCTGGTTGCCGTCGGAGCCCGCTACTACGTGCAGCAGTCCGGAACGTCGGGAACCAGCTTGACGCACACTGGCAAGCTATTCTGTCGTAAGCTGGCACTGGAAGGACGTAACGAGTGGGTCCAGTCCGAGTCCTGGTGGCAGGATCGCCTGTCGGAGTTTCTCAATCAATGGCTGACGGCCGGAACGACCCCCAATCCGTATTTCCCGGAGTACCTGCGTAGTCGGAATCTGGCGCCGGAACCGCCGACTGTTATCAAGTCGGCCTCGACTCCAGTGACCTACCATTGGCACAATTGGAGCAATCCGCTTTTTGTGCCTCACCCGAACGACACGGGATTGCGTTGGAATCTGATCCAATGGCTCGAAAACCCCTGAGTATTCCCTATCTCACACAGGAGAACCGAAGATGACGCAATCTAAATCCATCTGGACCGTTGTGCTGGCGGCCAGCGCCCTATCCTTGGGCGTGCTAAGTTTTTATCAGACGACGTCGGCCCAGACCAGTAATCCGGCCCAGCAGCCGTTTGCCAATTCGGTTCAGCAGCGGCTCGATACGATCGAACTGCTGAAGGAAACCAATCGCTTGCTGAGAGAGCAAAACGACTTGCTGCGGAGCGGACAATTGAGGGTCATCGTCGGACAACCGACCCCGTAGTCAAAGTCGTGGGACTTTGGCTTGGGGATGAAGTCTCGTGACTTCAGTTACCCGATTGAGGAATTGCCGTCGTAGTAAGGTCTCCCGGCCTCAGCTACGGCGGTTGCCCACCCATGAAAAGCCCTAGCCCCTACCGCAGCGCCTACACGCTGATCGAGCTACTGATGGTCGTCGCGATCCTGGCCATCGTCTCGGCGGCTCTGATTCCCAGCGCGAGTAACGGCATCAGCGAGCAACTGGAAGCCGGCGCGCGAGTGCTGGCCACCGACCTTGATTACGCTCGCACGCTGGCGGTGACTCACGAGAGCAAATATCGCACGGCGTTCAATACAACGGCCCACACCTGGACGCTGACGCACAGTGGAACGGATACGTCGTTGACCTCGCTCCCAGCGTCGCCATTCCATGTTTCCCAGGAGGCCGCCAGTCAACGGACGACCTATCTGCGAAACTTGCCCGGCGCCAACGTACAGCTTTCTGTCTACAGCATGTATGCGGGAGGCTCCTCGTTGACGACCATCACTGAGGTGGAGTTTGGTCCTTTGGGATCGACGACCCGAAGCGACGAAACAGTGATCTGGCTTTCGGCAGGGAGCGGTCGGGCAACACGCTATGTTGATGTGCGGATCAATCCGATCACGGGTTTGGCGACCGTGGGAAACTTTCAATCCACGGCGCCTGCTCGGCCCTCTCTCCAACCTCTGCAGGTGGGACCATGATCGGATTTGCCAAACATCGGTTTAGTCCGATCGGCGTCGATCTTGGTCGGCGGTCGGTGAAATTGCTTCAACTCAGCGGTGACCTGAGTCGCGTCACAGAAGCCGCGCGGTGGGATCTTCCGGCGGATGCCGAAGGCGCCGACGCGGAAAATCGCCACATGGCATTGACCGAAGGCGTGCGTCAACTCTGCAAGAGCCGGAACTTTCGGGGTCGGGAAGCCGTACTCTGCCTAGGTGGGGATCAACTCTTCGCGCAAAACATCCGTGTCGCCCGAGGAGCGGACGCCGAAGTGTCACGCCTCGTCACGCAAGAGGCCGCCGCCCGAATTCCCTATTCGATTGCCGAAGCGGAAGTTCGCTATTTGGAAACAACCGACATTCGACAGGGAGACGCCGCCAAACGCGAAGTGGTGCTCCTGGCGTGTCATCGTCCCTTGCTGGAACGGCAACTCAAGTTGGTTGAAGAGGCCGGGTTACAACCCGTCGCAGTTGACGTGGAACCCGTGGCCTTGCTCCGATGTTACTCTCACCAATCGCGACGTGACGAAGATCGCCTGCAGCGGGCCATGTTTGTCCATGTGGGACAAAGTAATTCGGTCGTGGTCATTGCACAGGGCAAATCGCCGCTGTTTGTGAAGTATGTCGATATCGGAGGATGTCATTTCGATCAGGCCGTGGCGACGCATCTCGATATGACGATTGAGGCGGCCGCCATGTTACGCCGCCACAATGGCGACCGAAGGAGCGAACAACAGGATCCCGAAATTGCCCATAGCGTGGGACAGGCAATCCGGCCGATCGTCGAACGACTGGGTAACGAACTATCGCTTTGCGTGCGCTACCATAGCGTGACGTTTCGCGGGCAACCCTTGACGCGCATGGTGCTGGGGGGAGGCGAGGCATCCGCCACATTGACGGAATACCTCTCGCAGGCCTTGGACTTGCCGTGTCAACTCGGGGAGCCGCTGCGGACCTACAAGTCCGACCTTACGCTCGGTCGTCAATCTCAATGGGACGTAGTTGCCGGGCTGGCGCTGCGCAATGTCGAGTGACGCCATGACCACATCCCATGAGTCAACATTGCAGCAGCACGAGCAGGAAATCGACTTCCTCCCGGCGCACTATCGTGAACACACGGCCAAGAAGAAGGGACGTGCCTGGCGGCTGACTACGATCGTTCTGATTGCCATGATGCTTCCGGTAGCCTCGTTTTATCAACTGCGAGTGCGAGCAAAACTTCAGCGAGAACTCGATACCCTTCGCCCGCAATGTGTGACGGTCGATGCTTATCGCGCCCAATTGCAAACCCTCGACAAGAAGCGGCTGAGCCTGGAATCGAAGGCGCGACTCATTGCCTATTTGCATCATCCTTGGCCGCGCAGTCAGATTCTGTCCGCCTTGTTGCCAACGCTGCCGCAATCCGTTGCGCTGACCTCTATTCAGATCGAGGAGATGGCCGGAACTGCAATTGCCGCGGCTCCCATCGCGAAAAATCCGCACCAGGAGGTTCAAGTTCAGGCGGCCGAGGTGCTTCCCGCGGATGCCGACTTGAAGTACTTGCGAGATCGCCACGATCCGGCACAAGTGGTGGTCCTGCTGAGCGGGGTGACGACGGACCAGAGTCAATTGCACGAGTATCTTGGCAAGCTGGCCCGCAATCGACTCTTCGTCAAGACGGAGTTACTTTCGTTGGAGTCCCCGTCGTCAAAGCAAGCTGCTGGGAAAAACACGGAGGGAGACCAATTCAGAGCGCGATTGATTGTTTGCCAGGGTCCAGGCCAGCCTGATGGCCCCAAGTCCAAGGGGGACAAGGATGGCAGCATCGCCGGAGCCAATCGGACAACGGTTGTCGCAGGGAGGGTGCCATGAAAACACTAGCGCCACGCAGCAGTTGGCTCATTACGATCGGCCTCGTCGTTGTCAGCGTCGGTTATCTCTATTTCGTTTTCATGCCCGCTCGACGTGGTATCGAAAAACTCCGCGAGGAACTCAGCCAGAAGCAAGCCTACCTGGCACAACAACCAGGATTGAAAAGCTCCTTGGCCTCGGTCGAGTCGGAATTGGGCCATACTCAGGAATATGTCGATCAGTGGCGGAGTCATGCGCCTGCCGCTGGAGAACTCTCCAGCACCTATGGCGCCATTCACCGTCTCGTCACTTCGGCCGGCGTGGAAGTTGAAAAGTTCGATCCGCAAAATGTCACCAGCTTGGAAACAGTTCGCAAAATACCGATCCGCCTCACGGCGGAGGGATCCTTTGCCCAAATGCATGCATTGCTGCGCGGCCTGGAGGAGATGCCCGCCAGCCCCTGGGTGGAAAGCTTGCGAATCGAGCGAGGCAAGGATGCCGAGGCGCCTTTGAAAGGAGAGATAACCCTGGTGATCTTTGCCGCCAATCCCGAGATTTCCGATTAGGTCAAGCCTTCCGACAACCGATAGTAGAGGAGCCAGGGTTGCCGTGGCGTTTGCCACAGCTTCCGGGGCAAGAACGTGAAATCCCAAAACATTAGCAAGCAGATTCAGCGAGAGATCAAAGCTCACCCTGTGAAAGCGGGCGTGCTAGCGATGGCACTGCTAGTGGCTTTGTGGTTTTGGGCTCCGCTGGTGATCGGATGGGTGTCGGGTCCACAGGGCAAGGGTTCGGCAACTTCCGCTCCAACAGCGACCGTGGGAGCGAGTTCGGTTGTTCCGAAAGCAGGAGCCGCTGTCGCCGGGAAGAAACCTCAATGGAATCCCAATTGGAGAGAAATGTCGCAATGGGTTCAAAGCGATGACGCAATGCGCCCTGCCCCCTCGTTGGATAAGGCCCGCGATCCATTTCGCAAAGTCGCACCGGCCCCCAGCACTGCGCAAACGGAGAAGCCAGTTGCACCAAAAATTGATCCTGCAAGCCTTGGGTTGGAGTTAAGCAGCACATTGATCGGCCCTCGTCACAGCGTGGCGATGATCAACGGAAGAGCTTATGTGCTGCCACAAGGAACCCATACACAGAATCGTCAGTCCGTTCAGATGGTATTCAAAGTACAGGATCAACATTATCAATTTACACTTTTGGCAATCGGCCCGGAGCAAGTGGAGCTGGAATACCTGGGGCAACGCTTCAGTCTCCGCGTGAAAGACAAGCCGTTACACGAGAAGACGATTGAACTGAACGATAAAAGCACCTTCGAAATCCACGAACGAGCATCAGTGCCGTAGTCGAGGAAAGTGATTTTCGAAAGTCGAGCGGGTGGCCGAAGATTTCGCTACCCATCCTAACAACATCTCAGCGACCAACGGTCAGGGAAGACCCATGGGGAGTTTGATACGACTGGCCTCTCTAATCCTCTGCGTGGCAGGTGGAATAGGAGGTGCAATCTGGTTGGCTGGTGAGGGTGGGCCCACCCAAAAAACAGTCCCTGTAAGCGCCGAGGCGCCGCGCTGGCACTCAACCTCGCCGACGGCCAAGCCGCTCTCTCATAAGCCCCCCGTGGTGCTGGTTCCCAGCGAGCAATCGTCAACATCCGGCGATCAACTTCCTTTGACTGCCAACCCTGGAACATTAGCTCTGTCGAATGCAGGTCGTGATCCATCACTTTCGACCGGTCCATGGCTGTTGCCTCCCACGCGCGCCGTGGGACAAGACATTGCCGCCGATATTTTGGCGCAAGAGCCTGCCGTTGAAACGAGGCCCGATGCGCTGACGCAACCAGCCGGAGAAAAGGCCAAAGGAAGCGTCGTCGGATCCACTGAGGCGGGGAAAATCCAATCCGCTCCAACAGGTTCCGAGACAACGCCTTCGGCACCTTCGGCCCGGCCGCCGGCAGTGGGAACGATCGACGCCACCAAGGGAGCCGGGGATTTGGCCGTACCTGGCGGAAGTGGCGGCAAGCCAGCGAACAGCACTCCCTTGCCGCCTCCACCGAGTGCGACAGACGGCAACTCCCCGGCTGGCAAACAAGGACACCGCAATAACTCAGATAAAAATACTCAAATCACTCCCGAGGGAGATGGGCGTCTGTCATTGCATCTGGTGGACAGCGACATTCGCGAAGTGCTGCAATTGTTGAGCCGGGGAGCCGGCGTGGCAATCATGCCCAGCGATGCCGTACAAGGAAAGCTTAGCGCTTCGTTGCCCAATGTGGATTTTCAGACGGCCTTGAACGCCATCGTGAAAACCAAAGGTCTAGCCTGGCGTCGCGAAGGAAATGTTATTTATGTCGGTACTCAGGAAGAGTTCAAAAAACGCGATGTCACTTCGGGGCGGATCACCACTCGCCTCTATCGTCCCAACTATGTGCGAGCCGCCGAACTGCAAAAGCTGTTCACGCCGCTTCTGACACCGCAGGTCGGCATGATCACGGTGACCAGCCCGGCTGGTGTTGGCATCGGCGCCGATAGTTCTACCGCTGGCGGTGACGACTATGCCAACAGCGACGTTGTGCTAGTTCGCGACTACGACAATGTCCTGACACAAATCGATCGGGTATTCCGAGAGGTCGATATCCAGCCGTTGCAGGTTGAAATCGAAGCGATGATTCTCTCGGTCAAACTTGCCGACCAGATGGATTTGGGAGTCGATTTCGAAGCTCTGCGGGACAACGAGCATGTGCGAATTGTCTCGGGCACGCCCATCCAAACCCTGGCGGGGCTGACTGCCGGCAAGGGGCTGAAGGTCGGTTTTCTCGATAGCAATCTAAGTGTGTTTCTCAAGGCATTGGAGACGGTCGGCGACACGAACGTCATCGCCACACCGCGGATCTTGGCATTGAATAAGATGCGGGCCGAAATACTCATCGGCGCCCAACTCGGTTACGTCAGCACGACAGTGACGGAAACGTCTACCACTCAGGCCGTGCAGTTCCTGGAAGTCGGCACGCAACTCCGAATCCGGCCGTTCATATCCAATGACGGCATGGTCCGTATGGAGCTTCATCCTGAATTATCAACTGGCGTGGTCCGTGTCGAGGAAGGGCTGACACTCCCCGACAAGGAAGTCACCGGCGTAACCACCAACATCATGGCTCGCGACGGCTCTACCGTTATCATCGGCGGGCTGATTCGCGAAGACCTGGACAGGCAGGGAACCCAGATTCCCCTGTTTGGAAGCTTGCCTGTCGTAGGAGCGGTGTTCCGGCAAAAGGTCGAAAAGATCGATCGCCGAGAGATTATCGTGCTGATTACACCGCGCATCGTCTGCGACCCGGAGTTGAATCGAGAAGGGAATCACGCGGCCACCGAGTTCCATCACCGCCAGGCTGTCGTCGGTGAGAAGTTCAGTCCTTTCAGCAAGACGCACCTCTGCAAGAAGTACATTTATCTGGCCCAACAAGCATGGGCTTCGGGCAATCAAGCTCGAGCGATGCGCTTGATCAACCTGGCCTTGCATTTCGATCCTGAAAATCGCTCGGCTCTCGATCTGCGGGCAGACATCGCCGGAGGGGTGCAGTTTGGAGACCATACGGGACAAGGTCCGTTCCTTCCCGGTGTGGAAAACCGTGCTCTAGATTGCGAAGAGATTCCGTCCTGGATTCTCGATGGCCTCGATCCTGCGGCACCACCTCCGGTGCATCCGCTTCCTCGGCCCCAGGGAATACCTGGAGAGCAGGTTGATCTCACGCCTCCGGGTGCGCCATGATGTATCTCACTGCCCGAATCACTCAATCGTCTGGTAATGGACTGCTGTGGATGGTCGTGATGGTGGCGTTGTTGACCGGTTGTCGTTCGGCGGAGCCACGGAGTTGGCATAGTGAAGATCTGGAGCCGCAACGCGAGCAACGGAAGGCGGAAGCCGTTGCCCGGTTTGAGGCGCAGCGCGACGAGGCTCAGTTTGCCGCGGCACTGAGTCGATTCAAAATCGGCGACATTCCAGGGTGCCGCAAATCGCTCGAGGCGCTCATGGTGCGCAATCCCAAGCACAAGGAAAGTCGAGAATTGCTGCTGCAGATTCAGGAACTCCAGGAGTGCGAGGGAGGCGATATATCGACTGCAGCCTGGGAAAGCACACCTGGCAAGGAGCCGCAGGTTGCACCCGTGGGTGCAGCGTTGCCGTTGAGTCTGCAGAAATCAGATTCCCGGGGAGAAGGAAACCGGCCCCAGCACGACCATATTACAGATGTTGATGGAGAACCTGACACGTACGTCCGGTCAACCGATCAGGCATCGGCGTCACTATGTGTAGGACCGGCCAGCAGTGCCAAAGCTCAGCGGCGCATTCCCGTCTACCGTGCCGACACGACGAATTACGATGGCAATGCCTGGGGTGACGTTGCCAAACGCAGCGTCCGCCAGGCGATTGAGGCACTGGCTGTCGGAGATTTTGAGGGGGCTGCCACGTACTATCGCGCCGCGGCCGCCGCCGAGCCTGGCAACAGCGATCTCCTGCTAGCCGCTGCCGCCATGTCCCTACGATACGAACAAGACGAACTGGCGTTGGAATTGGTGCAATCCGCAATATCGCTCTATCCCTCGGATGCGGCTGCCCAGCGCACTCTGGCGACCATCTACTACCGGCAGAGCAAC
>JAIOPX010000233.1 GCA_021413705.1 Planctomycetota bacterium
CCAATTATTGGCGACTGCCGGCAATGGCGTGTTCCTCGTTACACAACTCCAGCCCAAGAAGAGGGTAGCCGGCCCTCGTGATGCTCCTCCCCGCGCTGGTGCCGCCCCGGCTGGCGCCGTTGTTGCGGCTGGCGGAGCAGGTGGTGCGGCTGCGCCGGCTGCCGGAGGTGATGCCGCTCTGTTGATTGGAGGTGGAGAACCCGCACCAGGACCGGCGGTGCAAGCAGCGGTTCCCGATGGTCAGTGGCTACCCATACCTAACAATGTGCTTCCGAATGCGGGCGTGGCCGCGCCGGCCGGCAATGGGGATGAGCGCATCTTTCCAGAAGGCCGGCGTTGGATTTCGATCGTTGGATTACTCCCGATCAGGCAGCAACAGGCGGCCTTTGACAAGGAATTTGCCATCGCCTTCGACCACGATCCATTTCGCGATCAGCCCGTCTATGCCGAAGTTCGCTTCCTGCGACTGGAGGTTCCCCCAGGCACGGCCGAAAACCAACTCGATTGGTCGAAGGCCAAGGAATGGACTTGGAAAGAACAGCTAGCTATGGGCAAGTCCGAACAGAGGGTGTGGGTGCTCACGGCGCCGGAGGTTGTGCCCATGAAGTTCATCCGCAACGATGTCGCTCGATTGCCGGACAATCTTAGGGCTGCCGGCCTGGGTGTGATCAGCAAGGCTTTGGGACCCTTGGTCAATCAGTCTTGGGAACCGTGGGCCAATCATCCGCGTCTGTTTGAGGCGCCGATTATTGAGCAACCCGTTGAGGAAGCCAAGCCGGAAGAAGAGGCGCCTGCGGCCGGAGCCGCTCCGATGGCACCGGCGCAATCGAATGCCAACGATCCCTTCGATTTCAATAAACCCGTCGTTGCTCCTGCGCCCAAGAAACAGGCGCCGAAGAAAGTAGCGCCGCGGCCTCGCGCTCACCAAGATGCCAATCAGATCGAAAATCAGCTCGTGAGGATTTTCGACTTTACCGTGCAACCGGGCAAACAGTATCGCTACAAGCTCCAACTGATGCTGAGGAATCCGAATTTCCAGATTCCCGCGAAGAATCTTCAGGATCCCAAGTTGGCCGACAATGCCTGGTTGACGACCGGTTGGAGCGAGGCGTCGAACACGGTGGCGGTTCCAGACGGGCAAAGCGTGATGGCGGATACTATCGTGCGTCCTGCTCCACCTACTGCCGCGGCGGCTGGTCCGCGTCCGAACGCCGGCCAACCCGCTCCCCAGTCTGCCGCTGAAATGGCCGAAGCTACTGCGCAAGTGGTCGTGAAGATTCTCAACTTTGATGCAGCCCAAGAGACATTTGCCGTGTTGAATCTCAGACGCGGTGCGCTGGTGGCCGGCACTACCAGGCAGATCATTCTCAACGCTTTGCGTCGCGAAGTCGCCAAACAAGGGGATGCCAACATTCGCACCGACCTGGTGCTGGCCGATTTCCGCGGAGGCGAAAAAATTGAAGAGGGGCTCGAAACTCCGGCGGAGATGCTGTTTATCGATGCGGCAGGGCAGTTAGTGGTGCAGAACTCCGTCCAGGATGAAACTTGGGTTCATGCTGTGCATGAACTGCTCAAGCTCTTTGACAACGCCACTCCTGCTCCCAAAGCCGGGGGGGCGACGGCTGAGGCGGAAAACGACATCAATGCTTTGGAAAAAAATACCAAAGCCGCCAAGCCGCCGCGGCGCGGCAAAGGTTCCGCCCAACCGTAGCACGCAGAGATTTCTGAGAAGCCAGGGGCTAATCGCGCCGCTGTTGCTCTTTTGCGGAGCATATTATACTGGCGGGCGATGGCGTCGCCCAAAACGGTTGGCCGAAGCTACCGCGGCGCGCAAAAAAAGGAGGGCTCCTGCTCGCCGGGACAGGAACCCTCCAAATTGGCTGTCCAGATTATTCATTGTGTGAATAGTCCAGAGACCCACAGCCGTAACAAACGTATCGGGCCAACGACGGGGATAACTTTACCCCCGCCTGAGGTGGATTCATCGATTCCTGTTCTTGCGCCGTACTGCACAACATTTTGTGGAGAACGACCGCTACAGCTAACCAAAGTCCACGGAGTTTTTTAATGTGTGTAGGCAGCGTCAGCACAATCAGCAAAGATGGTTTGAGGGGATAATTGCAGCATGAAGCGGCACAGTCGAGCAAATGTGGCCCGTTTGGCCCTGGCGGATGGAACGGTCTACCGCGGCACCCCGTTTGGCGCAGACGGAGAGGTCGAAGGAGAGGTTTGCTTTAACACTTCCATGACAGGATATCAGGAAATCCTCACCGACCCGAGTTATCGGGGGCAAATCGTGGCGATGACCTATCCGCTGATCGGCAATTACGGCGTCAATCCCGAAGACCTGGAAAGCCCAAAACCCCATCTGGCAGGGTTTGTCGTGCGTCAGGCCAGTCGGTTGACCAGCAATTTTCGTGCGGACCAATCGCTTGTAGATTACCTCAAGCAATGGAACATCGTAGCGATTGAAGGGATTGATACCCGGGCTTTGGTGCGCCGGCTTCGCACGCGGGGTGCGATCAACGGTGTGCTTTCGACGCTCGATGAGGACGATGCCAGTTTGATTGCCAAGGCCCAGGCCAGTCCAGGGCTCGTGGGACGTGATCTTGTTCGCGAGGTACTGCCGGACGGCCAATGCGATTGGCAAGAGCCGCTGAGTCCCTGGGGGCGTCCGATAGGGTCGCCTGCCGTGCAGGATTCTCAGCCGCTACGACACGTTGTAGCGCTGGATTATGGGATGAAATGGAACATCGCTCGCCATTTGCGGGAGTTGGGCTATCGCGTGACGGTGCTGCCGGGTACTGCTACTGCCAGCGAAGTCTTGGCAGCCAACCCTGACGGAGTTTTTCTCTCCAACGGCCCCGGCGATCCTGAACCTTTGGTAGCGGCCATTGAAACGATTCGGGGTTTGTTGGGAAAAAAACCCATTTTTGGGATCTGCTTGGGGCACCAGCTACTTGCATTGGCCTGTGGAGCCCGCACTTTTAAGCTCAAGTTTGGCCACCGTGGCGCCAACCAGCCGGTGCAAGATCTCACTACCGGTTCCGTGGAAATCACCTCCCAGAACCACGGCTTCGCGGTTGATTCAGATTCGCTTCCCGCGGACTTGGAAGTGACGCACATCAACCTGAACGACCGCACAATCGAAGGCATCCGCCATCGAACCCTGCCGGCTTTTAGCGTCCAGTATCATCCTGAAGCATCAGCCGGCCCACACGATAGCAACTATCTGTTCGGGCGATTCCAGGAACTGATTGAGGGGGCTACGGCTCACTCTGCTCGTAGGTGATGCCGTTAAATCACGGACGAACCCACCCCATATGGGGGTGTCCTGGCCTCTTACGCACCTTCCCTGCCGCGAAGTACACTCTTGTACGCAGCGTTAAAGCCTTCCTAAACTCCCCAGCCAACCAATGGGGCACCGGGGTTTTAGCCGCCAAGTTTTCAACCCTGATTCGCAATTGGTTCCTGATTCACGATTGGAAGGAGTAACAGAGATGCAATTCACAAGATTGATTTTGTCGGCCGCCCTGGCCTGCGGCATGTTGGTTTGCCTGGCTGGCCGGAGTGATGCCGGTTCGAAGGCCTGCGACACCAAGCCTGCCGCGTGTGACACCAAGGCCGCGGCCTGTGACACCAAGGCTCCTGCTTGTGACACCAAGTGTGTTGCACCCGCGCCGAAGTGCTGCGATGCCCCCTTCATCGACTACCGCTATCGCCGCCCCTGTCGCAAGGTGTGTTGCGAGTGCGCACCGCCCCAGAAGCTAACCCTCTGCGTCAATGACCCCTGCTGCTGCAATTCTTCCGTCAAAGTGCCTGTCTGCGTGCCGTCGTGCTGCAAGGGCAAGCCCTGCGTTAGCGACCGTTGTGGTCTGCTGGGACGTAGCGTCGTGACGTATGAGTGGTGCTGCGGATATAAGCTGACCGTTACGTTCAAGAAGTGTGGCGACGTCACCGTCACCTATTTTGGCTCCTAAACATTGCGGGCTTTGCAAAGAGCCTGCCGCCGCATAATCTGGGGACTGTCCCGCGATTTGCCAATGCAAGTCCGGGACCGTCCCCTTTTTGTTTTGGCGGATAGTATTCCTCACGCTCCGCGTGAGGCACGTCCTCACGCGGAGCGTGAGGGATACTATGGGCAAAGCCAAGTCCCGGATTGATATACCGACTACGAACGATCTCCCCATGGCACGCAGCAAGAAAAGAAGCCGCTCTGCCATAGCTGCTGAGCCCCCGGAGAGTTCTCGCTCGATAGCGGCCACGGTAGGGTGGATGTTGGCGACGCTCACCACGTTGGTGGGAATCGTGGCGGTAACGGGGTTGCTCATCGCCGCCCGGTCGATCACTCCGAATCAATCGCTTGTCATGCTGTCGCGGCTGCTATTGTTTGCGGCCGCGATCAGCGGACTGACGTCGCTGGTTCTCCTGGCGGTCACCTGGAAAGTGCGACAAATCCGCCCGCCAATGGCGATCGTCGTGTTCTCGATCATCATTGCCCTGACGCCCCTGGTGGGCGTCGTGGTGGCGATCGTGCGTTCCTAGCCGCAATCTGGGCCGAATTCCGCGGACTGGCCAGCGGTGTGGCTGGGATGGTATTTTGATAGGTTTGGGCCGTTGCTAGATGGCCTGTGGAACCGTTGGACCAGGAAGGTTGCCGCCACGATGACCAAACACATCTTCGTCACGGGGGGCGTTGTCAGCTCCCTGGGTAAGGGACTGACCAGCGCGTCGATCGGCATGTTGCTGGAGCACCGCGGCTTAAGCGTGCGGATGCAAAAGCTCGATCCGTACATCAATGTCGATCCCGGCACGATGAGCCCCTACCAGCATGGCGAAGTCTATGTGCTGGACGACGGCAGCGAGACCGATCTGGACCTGGGGCACTATGAGCGGTTCACCAATAGCCCGCTCACTCGCGATTCCAACTACACCACCGGGCAGATCTATCAGTCGGTCATCAACAAGGAGCGGCGCGGCGAGTTCCTGGGCAAAACGGTTCAGGTCATTCCGCATATTACGAACGAGATCAAAGGGGTGATTGCCAAGCTGGCCGGCCCCGAGGTGGATGTGGTCATCACCGAGATTGGCGGCACCGTCGGCGATATCGAAAGCCAGCCATTTTTGGAAGCCATCCGTCAGTTTTCACTGGATGTAGGGAAGGACAACTGCCTCTATATCCACCTGACGCTAGTGCCGTACCTCAAGGCAGCCGGTGAGCTGAAGACCAAGCCGACGCAGCACAGCGTGGGTGGTGGAAAACAAGCTCGACCAATTGATTGTGGATCAATTGGAATTGAAGGCCTATCCGCTGGAGATCGACGATTGGCACGATCTGATGGACCGGCTCCGCAATCCAGAGCATGAGATCAGCATCGCCGTGGTGGGCAAATATGCTGAACACCGGGATGCTTACAAATCCATTTACGAAGCGCTGGACCACGCGGGTATCGCGAATCGAACGCAGGTGCGCATCCAGCCGATTCAGAGCGAACAAATCGAACGCGAAGGAGCGGCGCGGCTGCTCTCCGGTTACGACGGTATCCTGGTGCCAGGCGGCTTCGGCGAGCGGGGTATCGAGGGGAAGGTGCAGGCGATTGAGTTCGCCCGGGAGCGTGGCATTCCCTTCCTGGGGATTTGTCTGGGAATGCAATGCGCGGTCATTGAGTTCGCACGGCATGTTGTGGGGCTGGAAGGGGCTCACTCCAGTGAGTTCGACAAGAACACGTCTCACCCCGTTATTTGCCTGCTGGACGAGCAGAAATCGGTGGTCGATAAGGGGGGCACAATGCGGCTGGGCGCGCAGCGGGCGCGGCTCACGGCGGGCACGAAGGCGCAGGAATGTTACGGAAGCGATGTGATTTCCGAGCGGCACCGGCATCGGTATGAGTTCAACAATGTCTACCGCCAGCAGTTTGAAGCGCATGGGCTGGTGGTGGCGGGGACCAACGAAGACGGAACGCTCGTGGAAATCATCGAATTGGAGGATCATCCCTGGTTTGTGGCGGTGCAGTTTCATCCTGAATTCAAGTCGAAGCCGACATTGGCCCAGCCGCTGTTTAGCGGATTTATCGGGGCGGCGGTGGTTAAGCATCTGTAGGCTGGGAGGGATCATGAGCGAAGACAAAAAAATCTTCATCGACGAGGACTGGAAGAGTCAGGTTGAGGCAGAGAAGTCTGCGGCGGAGGCGGTGCGGAAAGCGGGCGGATCGCAGCCTCCTGCACCTGCTGCAGCTCCCAAATCGGGCTCCAAGCAGGCGGCAGCCGAGAATGTCATTCCGCCGGCCGACCTCTCAACGCTGGTCTCACTGCTGGCCACGCAGGCCATGGTTTCCCTAGGCGCGTTGCCGAATCCGCTGAGTCACCAGGTGGAAACCGATCCGGCGCAAGCGCGGCACTTTATTGATCTGCTGGAAATGCTCGACAAGAAAACCCAGGGCAACACCACGCCCCAGGAAGCCCGGCTGCTGGACGGGATTTTGCACGAGTTGCGGATCGCCTGGGTTCAAACTCAGCAGGCGAGTGGTCGGCAGCAACAACAGCAGCAATAGCTTGAAAAAACGCCGCGCCTGTAGCATGGGCTTCCCAGCCCGTGTCGTGTTTTGCCTTTCATGCACGGGCTAGGAAGCCCATGCTACGTTAAAAAAACGCCGTGCCCGGCCGGTATTTCTCCGGCGGCATCCATGCCAGGTTTCCCGGTCCATGGGTGACTTGCATTCCTCCCCCGGGTGGCACAGGCAGGTGGACAACAGCCAAAATGATCCCTGCCGGGCACGGACGTTTTGTTCTCGTTCGCTAAAGCCTCGCTAACGCTTCGGGTTGGTTTAGCTGGAAAGGGTCTCCAACAGTTTGCGGAATCGGGGCATTCGTTTTTCCACGTAGGCGGCAAACGCATCGGGACGCCACAGTTCAACGCACACGGCGGCACCGATCACCAATACATCGCCTCCTGGCTCCACTCCCAAAAACTCCCTGAATCCATCGGGTATCAGCAGTCGGCCTCGTCCGGCCAACTGCACCGGTTTGTGTCTTGTTGAAAGCATTCGCCCCAAGAGTTGCACTTCGCCCACGCGGCCTTGCAACCGTCCGGCTTCCATCTTGCTTCTGACGAGTTGCACGCCCTGGTCGAGTTGCTTCTGCCAATCCGCGGCCGGCCACACGCTCAGGCATCCCCGTCGCTCCTTGGCCACAATGCAGTCCCCCCCAGCCGCCTCCAACGGCCCTAACAGTTCGGGCGGGATCGACACGCGGTGGCGGTCGTCCAACGCCCTGGGAAACTCTCCGATGACAAACTGGTTTGCGGCGTCAGGCATGTCTCAGGCAAAAATCTCCGGGGCCGGATTGGGCTCCCTTATCTGCCGGGGCACGCCTTTGCCTCCGTGTGCTGTTTTGGGCTGTTTACCCGCAAAAAATTATAGTTTTAATGTGATTTGGGTTGATTCCCCACACACAGAGGATAGCAATTTCCCCCCCGGTTGCAATGGGCTGACGGCACTTTTTTCGGGGGCACTCACGAGGGATAGGGGTATCAGCGGGGTTGGGGCACCGAAGTCTTACGACTTCGGCTACGAAAAGAGGCTGGCAGTGCTTGCAAGTTCCAGCGGACTGGCATGGAACCAACGGGGCAGAGCGTATATTCTCCCGCTGCCATGTCTGGTCCCCGCCCTGACGTGGCCGTTGCTCATCTCGAAAATCTTGCCGTGTATTGTCCCATCACCAGCGCCCAAGGCGGAGGTTCTGCGCGTGAGTTGCGCCAGCCCCTATCAAGAACCGATCGTTGTGACCGGCATCGGCATGATTACGTCGGTCGGTCCCGACCGCGAAAGCACCTGGCGCGCCGTGCGGCAAGGCGTCAGCGGCGTGCGCCGGGTAGTGGGGCTGGAAGGTATTCCCGACGGTCTCTTGCTCGGTGCGCCGGTGATGCAAGTGGCAGGGATGCTGCACTTGGCCAAAGTGATCGCACTCTCTCGAGTTGCGGCAATCGAGGCGATTGAAGATTCGGCATTGGACGTGGACGATTGCGACCACACCCGGATCGCTTGCGCCATCAGCGCCCACATGGGTGACACCGGCTGGTTCGCCGAGCACTATGGCCGCCACGATTTGCTTCCTGCCGAGGGGCTCAACTGGAATCAATGGCTGCCCAATAGCGCGTGCGTGAGCGTGGCCGAGCACTATGGGTTTGCCGGCCCGAGGATCGGCCATTCCACGGCTTGCGCCAGCGGACTGATGGATGTGCTGGCCGCCATTCGCTCGCTGCGCGACGATCAGTGCGATGTGGCGTTAGCGGGGAGTGCCGAGGCGTTTCACCCGTTGTTCGCCGCCGGATTCCGCCAACTTCGCGTTTTGGCGGAACACGATGAACCAACCAAGGCGTCGCGCCCCTTCGACAAGGACCGCAACGGTTTTGTGATGGGAGAAGGGGCCGCGATGTTCGTGCTGGAACGCCTGGGTCATGCCATAGCACGCGGAGCGCGGATCTATGCCGAACTGTGCGGCGGCACGCGGATGGCCGAGGCTCATCACGAGACGGGACTGGATACATCGGGGGAAGCAATTGCCCACCTCATCCGCACATCGCTTGAGCGGGCCGATTTTGCCCCGCGAGACATTGGTTATGTAAGCGCCCATGCGACCGGGACGCGACTGAATGACGCCGTGGAAGCCCGCGCTATTCGGTTGGCCTTTGGATCGGCGGCGGATCGGATTTGTGTGGGCGCCAACAAATCGGGTCTGGGGCACCTGGTCAACGCGGCCTCCAGCGTGGAGTTGGCGTTGACGATCTTAACCCTGCGAGACGGCTTCGCGCCGCCGACGCTGAATCTGGAAGCACTCGACCCGGAGTGCGATCTGGACTGCGTGCCGCTGGTGGGACGGACGAACCGCGTCGATCATGCCCTGAAGCTGTGTTGCGCCTTCGGCGGGCACTTAGCGGCGATTGGCGTGAAGCGATGGAACCACGCGAGCAGCGGGTTCGGGTATCCGATGGAGCCAGCGAGGGCGGCATGAGTTACGGCGAGATTACTTTATGAAGCCACGCCTCGCGACGGCGCCTCGCATAGCAACTCTGCCGCCGTCATCGGTAAACACTGTCCGGCCGCGAACTCTTTGCGGGACTCCGCTACAACCGCTGCGACACGTTCCCGCCCACGCTCCGCAATCCGTCGGCTCAGCACTGCCACTAATTCAGCCTGGGCGTCCGCATCTAACTGTTCAGCGGCATTGAGAGCATCTGCAAAAGCAATTTGTTGGCTCATGACGATCTCCTAAAGTTCTACGGTAATTTTAGATTACCCGGCGGACGAGTTGTAAGCAAGAAGTTGCTGTGCTTATCCGGTCAGTAACTGTGAAATCTAATTCATCTCAGACCCGGGGCTTCGCCTCGCCGGAGGCTCGGCTCCCGTCCCGGCCACCCATAACGGCCTTATGGCTTGCGTTTCCGCGGCTTCTTGGGCACTTGGTTCCCCAACATCGATCGTTGCCGCAAGATGTGGTGATAATGCTGGGCGAAGCGATGGGCCTCATCGCGGACGTATTGCAGCAACCGCAACGCATAAGCGTGACGCGAAAGTTTCAGCGGCTCTTCCTGGTCGGGTACGTAGATTTCCTCTTCTTGTTTCGCCAATGAAATGACGGCCGGCCGCTGGATTTGTAATTCATCGAAGGCCGCCAGCGCGGCGTTGAGTTGGCCGCGTCCACCATCGACCAGCAGCACATCGGGGCGCGGATGCTCCTCGTCCACCAGGCGACGGAAGCGGCGGGCGACAACTTCGTGGATGCTTTGGAAATCGTCCACGCCCTGGACGCCGCGGATTTTGAACCGCCGATAGCCGGGCTTGAACGGCAGACCGTCGATGAACTGTACCAGGCTGGCCACCGTTTCGCCGCCGCCGAGATGAGCGATATCAACTCCCTCGATCACCCGGGGCGTTTCGGCCAGTTTGAGGATTTTCTTCAGGCCGACCAGCCCTTTGTTCGGGTCGATAAAAAACACCTCGGGCTGGACGTGTGTGTCCAGTTCTCCTCGTTCGTCGAGCGTTTCGAGCATTTGAATCTCATCGCGCAAGCGAGCGGCGGCCTCGTAGCGCCGTTCTTTGGCGGCAGTCTCCATTTCCTTGCGCATCTGCTTAAGCAGAATCGTTTTCTTCCCTTCCAGGAACATTTTCAATCGCTGGATGTCTTGGCGATATTCCTCCTTGCCGATGCGCAAATTGCACGGCGCCGTGCATTGCCCAATCGAGGCCAGCAGGCAGGGACGGAACCATCGCCAGCGCTCGTCCGATTCGTCGATATCGAGCGGACAGGTGCGGAATTTGAAAATTCGCTGCAGCACATGGACCGCGCCGCGCAGGCTGCCGGCACTGGCGAAGGGGCCGTAGAGCTTCACGCCGCTGGTCTGCGGTTCCCGGGTCATCTCCACGCGGGGAAAATCCTCGCGAGTCGTGATTTGTAAGTAGGGGAAACTCTTGTCGTCCTTCTGATCCTTGTTGTATTTCGGCTGGATGTCCTTGATGAGCCGGGCTTCCGCCAGCAAGGCATCCACTTCACTCTCCGATTCCAAGAAATCAACCGAGGCGATTTCCTCAATCCAATGGGCCGTGCGCATCTCCGCGGCGGCGGCTTTGAGAAAATAACTGCTCGCCCTGGCACGCAGGTTTTTCGCCTTGCCGACGTAGATCACGCGGCCTTCGGCGTCCTTCATCAGGTATACGCCCGGCGTCTGGGGAAAGGAGCGAACCGTGGCTGCGGCGCGATGAAACGGCGTTTCGGAAAGTGAGTTTGCGATCAACTCGGATTCTGTGCCAGATGCCTCGAACTGCAGATTGTCCGTAGGCTCGACCAAGGGCGACTGGTCTTCAGGTTCTTCTGGAGGAGTGGTTGAACGACGAGACATGGTAATGATCTTAAGCCCCGAGTGTCTGGAGCGGCACGGCGCTAGCCGCCGGTGAATCAACCCAACAGACCGGTGTCTAGCGCCACGAGTATCCGAGTGGCCAAGGCCATGGTGCTCAGTTCATTCTAGGCGCTCATCCGCGCTGCGCGGGTGTCGTCGCTGGGGAGCGAACCATTTGGCCGCTGATCTCCTGTAGGCGGGTCACTGCCGGCCTGGCCATTGATCGAGGGAGGCTGTCGTCGCCCGCGTCGCCAGAAATAAATCACCAGCGCGGTCAGTATAGCGACGATTCCGATGATGGTCACGACGATCGAAAACTCGTGGACCAGCCAGCGGATCTGTTCACCGTAGCGATAGCTCAAGCCGAACACGAGGCCGACCACCACCGTGGCGGCAATCCCATCGACGAGCAGAAACCGCGCCAAGGGCACGCGCATCACCCCGGCCGCCATGTACACCGGGGCTCGAATGCCGATCATAAACCGAGCGACGAAGAATACCTTCAAGCCATGGCGATCGATGAGGTCTTCCATTTGCTTTTCACGATCTTCGTGCATCATCATCGCATACCATTTGTGCCGCCGGAAGAAACTACGTCCCAACAGCCGGCCGGCGGCGTAGACGAGTGTATCCCCCAAGAGCGCGCCGATGATGCAGCAGATCAACGCGATCGTCACGTTGAGTTTCAGGTCGGGATGAGCGCCAGAAGCCAACACCCCGGCGGCCACGATGGGCACTTCTTCGGGCACGGGCAAACCCGCGCCCGTCAGGGCGAGAAAACAGATGATCACCAGGTACGGAAGCACCGGACCTAATGTGGATAGATATTCAATCCAATCCAAGTTTCTAGCCTCGCTACAGTCTGGCGAACTCCGCAGTTCGCCGAAACGCCCTATTCTAACCACATCGGTCACAAGAGCCACCCGCAATCTGGACAAATTTCAACGGTCCAGATAAGCAGGCCAGCTTATGTCGGTCAGTAAAAGTTTGCTGTGTAGGGTATGCGACAGGTTGTATCTGGTGTACGCCTTAGCATTGGTACGCTGCGCGTACCCTACGAAGGGGCGGGTTCCCAACGATCTTCCATGCCAATGGCTTCTATCTGAACGGTCCCCGTTTTACGGCCGGGTGAAATCAGCACGGCTCCCAATCCTTGGTACACGCCACACCACTCAGCGGCTGCCTGCGGCCCCATAACGAACAACGCGGTGGAAAGCGCATCGGCCTCGGCGGCCGTCGGCGCAATGACGGTGCAGGAGAGCATCCCTTCGGCAGGCCGCCCGGTGCGCGGATCCAGAATGTGTCCATAGCGCCGGCCGCGATGCGTGAAAAATTGCGTTCCGGAGCCAGAAGTGGAAAGTGCGCCATCACGAAGTCGAATCTGTCCAATACGCCGTTGTGGGTGCAGGGGATGGATCAGCCCTACGGTCCAGCCTCCGTCACCGCTTCCGGCGCGACTGCCTCGAGCCAACACGCTGCTCTGTCCCCCATGAAACAAGAAGTCGCCGATGCCATCCTTTTGCAGAACGGCGGCGGCTTGGTCGAGCGCCTCTCCCTTACCGATCGCGCCGAGATTGATCTGCACTCCCTCGCGCTCAAAACGAATCGTCAGTTCGCTTTCATTAAGCAGCAGCCGCTGGCTGCCGACGCACTCCATGGCCTCTGAGATTTCCTGCGGTTGCGGCATCCGCCCCTGGCGACGAGCAAATCCCCACACTTCAGAAAGCGGCCCGGCCGTTATGTCAAACGCGCCGTTGGTTCGTCGCCACAGCTCGACGCTTCGCAACAAGAGGTCGAACAATCTCGGCTCGACGACAACGGGTTCTGTATCAGCTTCGCGATTGATCGTGGAGATCTCGCTGTCCGCCCGATAGACCGTCATCTGAGCTTCAAGCCGCTCAATAAGATCGAGAGCCTCCAAT
Organism: Planctomycetota bacterium; assembly: GCA_021413705.1. Taxonomy (GTDB): domain Bacteria; phylum Planctomycetota; class Planctomycetia; order Pirellulales; family UBA7805; genus JAIOPX01. The sequence goes on from JAIOPX010000233.1 coordinate 12,817, forward strand.
GCAGCCGGACAACCATCAGCGTATTGCCCTGCATTAAGAAAGACCTGAAATTGACAGGCCATCGCCCGGCGGCCGATCCGAACCATGTAGGCGTCTGCCGTCGGATCGACTTCGCCGTCATCCGTCAGCGAGATGGGCGCATTGAAAGCTGCGCCTCGTCGGATTGTGTCGTGGTCTCCGCCCATACCGGTCATTATACCGCCCGAGCCTGGGCAGCGGGATTGAGCCGATTCTCTCGGCGAATTCGCTGGTGGAATTGCTTCCAAGCCGCACTTTAGCATGCTCACGGCATCCCGCACTCGCGAATCAACAGGGGGCTTACGCCCCCCGCTCACCGAGTTCGGACTGCTTATTTGGCCTATAAGCCCCGCACCATCGGCAGAGTCCCCACGATCGTTGAACTTCCCGCAGGCTTGCATGCGGCCGATTCACCGTGCCGACCTATAGTTTCTACTGGGAGACTGCATTGGCTACCGAAACTGCTGCGCCACGTCAACTTGCGTCGCCAGAACCTGCCGTTGTCCGCCGTCGGTGGCTGGAGCGCGGGTTGCTGGCGGTTCTCCTTTTGGGGACGGGGGTCGCGCTATCGGCGAACAAGGCCGATGCCGATCTGTGGGGGCACATTCTCTTCGGTCTGGAAACCATCGCCGCCGGCGGTCCGCATCACCACGCCACGCACACGTACACCGGCGCGGGGCATCCCTGGGTCAATCACGAGAACCTCAGCGAAATTGCGCTGGCTGTCGTCCACCATTTCGGCGGCGGCCAGGGGCTGTTGCTGGTCAAGCTCGCACTGGGCCTGTTGATTGTCGGATCGATGATCAACTTGGCGAGAAAACGGGGCGTAAGCATTCCCACAATCTGCGTAGTGATGCTCACTGTGGCCATCAATCTGACGGCCGGCTGGTCGCTTCGGCCGCAGCTATTCACCTACACCGCGCTGGCTACGCTGGTGTTGTTATTGGATGCCGCCTTCGCCGATTGGAACGCCAAGGGCACGATCCACATGCGCTGGCTGTGGTGTACCGTGCCCCTGATGATGGTCTGGGCCAACGCTCATGGCGGTTTCCTGGCAGGCTACGGTCTGCTGATGCTGTATCTCATGGTGCGAGCTTTTCAAGCCGGATTGCGAGACGGATTGGCCGCGTGGCGAACTGTGCTGCGGTTGGCACTCGTCCTGTCCATCGGCGCTCTCTCGACGCTGTTGACTCCCTACGGGCCGCTGATGCACCGCTGGATTGCCGGCGCAATGAGTCAGCCGCCTGCTGAAATCACCGAGTGGGCGCGGCTCGTGCCCGGTACGAACGGTTTTTGGCCGGCGATCTTGTTGATGGTGCTGGTGGCGGCCTCGCTGGCTGGCACGACGCGCCGTCGCGATCCGGCTCAGATACTGCTGATCGTAGTAGCCGCGTGCCAGGCGATCAGTCACGCGCGACATGTGCCACTGTTGGCAATTCTGGTTGGTTATTGGATCCCCACCCATTGTGAATCGCTGTTGGCGCGGGTGCGACATTCGCTCTCTGCCGATGGTGGGCGCTCTCAAGATATCGTGATGTCGCGCAGTGTGTTTGCCCTTTGCGGCGGGCTGTTGGCCACGGCCTGCCTCGTGCTGGGAGGGGTGCTGGTCCAGCGAACGCAGCAGTTGAATGTGGACCGAGGCGAGTTTCCCGTGGCTGCTATCGAATATATGGCCAACCGCGGGCTCAATGGCCGAATGGTAGTTACCTACAATTGGGCGCAATATGCCCTGGTCGCTCTACCGAACTCCCCTGTTGGGTTCGACGGTCGCTTTGACACCTGCTATCCGCAGAGCGTGCTCGACGCCCACTTTGATTTTGTGCTAGGCGACCACCCCGACTTGCGAACGCGCCCCATAGCCCGGCGCTCCGCCCGGGGGTCTGCCCGCGATCCTGCCGAAGCCACTGCGCAAAGTTCGGCCCCGATCACGTCCCGTGGGACGCTAGCATTGGAGCTCGGGTCTCCGCAGCTAGCCCTGGTCGATCGTCGCCAACCCCATAGCACGCAGCGTTTAAGCGAGCATCCCGACTGGGTGCTGTTGTACCAGGATCAGATGGCCCAGGTCTGGGGGCGCAAATCGCGCTTCGCGGATCCAGCCAGTCTCGACTATATTCCGCCCTCATCGCGAATGATCGGCGACGATGCGCAGCAGGGCATGGCGCAATGGCCTGCTCTTCCAGCCCAAAAAATCACCGTGCGGCAAACCGCGGGCAACTTTCCACCACTGAGGCTTCCAGCCCGAAAAGGGGACACATGAGCGTCGGCCCTCCTAATTCGATTGTTGGCTTGGCAAACAGCGAGCCACTGGTGTTTGTCCCCCCTGTGAAGTCGCCGAAGCAGCGAAGCACTGCGCCCAAGCCGGCGCCGCAGCCAGCGCAAGAAGACTACCTTGCGCGGCTCGACGCATCGCTCGCCCAGGCGGAACGGATGCTCGATCAACTGCAAGATCCAATGATCTCAGTGCCGGTTTCGGTGGTGATGCCGGTCTACAACGAGCGGGCGACGATCGAACAAGTGATCCAACGCGTGTTGGCGGTTCCGATGCCGCTGGAATTGATCGTGGTCGATGATTGCAGCACCGACGGTACACGAGAACGCCTAGCTGAACTGGCCGAGCGCTTGCCGATCCGGCTGCTCTTGCACAAACGAAATCTAGGCAAGGGCGCCGCCCTGCGAACCGGCTTTGCCGCTGCGGGGGGCGAAGTGATCGCCGTGCAGGATGCCGACCTGGAATATGACCCGGCCGAGTTGCCGGTGTTGGTCAAACCGATCGCCGCGGGTTGCTGCGACGTGGTCTACGGATCGCGCTATTTGGCTCCGCTTAAAAACGATCCATCGCGGCTGCACCGCTTAGGCAACCGACTGCTGACCGGGTTCTCGAACTTTATGAACCGTCAGAATCTGACGGATATGGAAACCTGCTACAAGGTGATGCGCCGCAGCGCCATTCAGGGAATGTTCCTGAATGAGAACGGCTTTGGCTGTGAGCCGGAATTGACGGCCAAGTTGGCCCGCCGCGGATTGCGGATTTATGAATTGCCGATCAGTTATAATTCCCGCGGATATGCGGAAGGAAAGAAAATCGGCCTGCGCGACGGTTTACGGGCCGTGTGGTGCATTGTCCGCTATGCTTGCGCGGATTGAAGATAGTAGCCTTCACGCTCCGCGTGAAGTCCGCCATCACGCAAAGCGTCATGGATACTATCAGCTACGACACCGGGTTCTTCACGTCGAACACCAAGCGATCGATGAAGTTCTTGGTGTTGATGTAATCGGTCGAGTTCATCTCCCCGATCTTGCTCTTGAGAGTGGCATACATCTGGTCGGTGGCCCCCATGATGGTTTCGTAGCCTTCCAGACCAATGGCGCCTTCCTGGTTGGCACGCATCTGCATCATCGCATTGAGCGTCTGTCGCTGCTGCGCGTATTCCGGGCCTTGCAGGAAGACAGGCCAGTAAATCTTGCCGGTCAGAGGATCGAGTTCCCTGGAGGTCAGCCGTTTGGGACGGCCAGCCTGGCCGTATTGGATCATTTTCTTTTGGGCGTTGATTGCAGCCCGTTGTTGATAATCGCCAAACCGCTGCTGTGAGTTGATGTTCCGCTTTTCGAAGTAGACCTGCGTTTGCTTGAGATCGTTGTCGAGCTGTTGGCTGCGAGCCTGCGTGTAATTAATCGCCGATTCGGAGGTTTGAAGGTTGTACTGTCCTTGCGATCTGACGACATCCGCCACGCCTCGCGACCAGCTTTCGCCCGCCGTAGCCGCCTGGTCCACAACGACCTGGGCATTGGCCTGCGAAGCCCAACCCAAAACCAGCGTCAGCACCAGGAAACGATAGGATGTCATGATGGATTCTCCGTCAACGATTGTCAGACGCCGCTACTTGTGTTGTTCGTACAGCGCTTCATACTAACAGAAATCAGGCCGCAGGCGAGCCCTTCTACCCTGGGGAAAGCCCGAGGGCGCTTTGCAATCATTTTTGCCTTGGACTAGATTAAATGGAATAATTCGCGGATGCAACCATTTTCTCCTTACCCCCACGGTTGGGCAACGGCCATGAGCTACTATCGCTTCATTCGGACTGCACTGTTAACCCCGCTTTTCCTGGCGCTGCTGGCCCCATGGGCTTTGGCTGCCTCGGTGGACACCTTGGTCCAGGATCTGAAATCGCCCGATGCCGAAAAACGCTCGGCGGCGGCCACGGAATTGGCAGACCTGGGTGAGCAGGCCGCTCCGGCTGTCGAAGCGTTAAAGGCAGGTTTGAAAGACAAAGATCCTTCGGTTCGCGCGCACTGCGCCATGGCCTTGGGGCATATCGGTAAAGCCGCCATGCCGGTCGTCGGTGATCTGGTGACGCTGCTGACCGACCCGGATATCCATACTCGTCGGGCCGCGATTCGCGCGGTGCGGATGCTCAAGCCAGGCCCGGAGAAAGTAGTTCCCTTGATGCTCAAGGCTCTGGGAGACAAGGAACCACCCGTTGTGTTGATGGCCCTGCACACACTGGCTGAAGTGGGCGAGCCGGTAGTCGCTCCGATGATCGAAGCGCTGAAGGACGATCGCACCGACTATTGGGCATGTATTGTGTTGAGCGAAATCGGACCTGCCGCCAAAGCGGCCGTGCCGCAATTAATCAAATCGCTCGACGACGACGAGCCTGAAGTGCGCATGGAAGTTGCCATGACGCTGGCCGCCATTGGCGAGGCCGCGGCGCCGGCAGTGCCAAAACTCACGGAAGAACTCAAGGATAAAGAAACCGGTGTGAGACTAGCCGCCATCTATGCTCTAGGAACTCTCGGCCCCAAAGCTGTCTCGGCCACGAAGGCGCTCGAACCGGGCCTGCACAGCAAGGATCTGTTCACGGCAACTATCACCACCTGGGCGCTGGCTCGCATTCAGTCGGGAGATGAAGCCTATCGCACCAAGCTGAAACAGGACATGCTTCCCACGATGTTTGAAGCAGTCAAAGATAAAAATCGCAAACTTCGCGTGGCGGCCGTTCGCGCTATCCATGAACTGAAGCCCGGTTCGGAAGTCGTCATTCCCGCTTTTGCCCGGATCATGGAGAATGCCGATCCGACCACGGTCAACGATGTGGTGGAAGCCGTCGCCACGTTGGGCGAAAAGGCCGTTCCAGGGCTTATTAACGGCTTGAAAGTGAAGAATGTCCGCGGTCGTGCGGCGGAGGTTTTAGGGCGTATCGGCGAAGGTGCTGCTCCCGCGGTGCCGGCCCTGATCGAGGCTATGGAAGACGATCGCCCCGATGTGCGGCGAGAGGTGCTGTTTGCGTTGGGGAACATTGGACCCGCTGCGAAGCCGGCAGTCGCAGTGGCCCGCAAGGCACTGTCCGACCCGGATCAATCGGTGCGCTATAGCGCCGTCTGGACATTGGGCCGCATCGGGCCAGCGGCTGCCGATGCTCTGCCAGAACTGGAAAAGGATGTTTGCAATACCAACGATCCGTTTTATGGCAGTGTTTGCGCCTGGGCGATGATCCGCATCGACGCCAAGAATGAGAAGCGGGTCAAAGAGGCTCTACCCGTGCTGATTAAAGCATTGGAGAATGAAAAGTCGTTCGTTCGTAGCGAAGCCGCGACCACGTTGGGGATGATCGGCCCGCCGGCCAAGGAAGCCCTGCCCGCCTTGAAAAAAGCGGCCAGCGATTCTGATGAGACTGTGGCCAAAGCCGCTGCGGACGCAATCAGCAAGATCAACGGCGAGGCAGGCGCTACGAAGTAACGCCGGGGACTGTCCCCAATTCTGCCCCAGCCCAGTAAAGCTGGCTTGCGGAGCAAGCGCGAGACTGTCCCTTAGGTTTGCTTACCCTATTTCCATGTGCGAATCTTGGATTCGCTCACACCAGACACTTGTGGCGAATTGTGCGCCGCTTCCTGCCGGCGGAAAAACCGTCCCACGCGCCACCAACGAGTTGACGGCGCGGGCTGAGTTGGTCCGTCCAGTGGCAATGCCGCGTCGGCTGGCGTCTCAAGCAGACTCGGTTGATCTCCTGGTAAACCCTGGAGCATCTCCCGCATAATTCTCGCGCGGACGGGATTGCGGCGATACATCAAAGCCTCGCATGGAGTCAGATACCGACTCTGTGACATTCCGACTCTGTCCACTTCGGCCGCTGCGGGCAGTTTCCCTTACTCGATCGTGCCTCTGCCGCGTCACCGCTAAAGCAGGCTTAAGCGGCCCGGCTGGAGACTCATTTCCAGCCTCCTGCGGTACGACCCTGTGGCAGCGAGGCATCATCGCGTTGAGCATGGGCCACATGGCGACGGCCCCTGATGGCTGAAACCATCCGTTTGTCGCGTCGCAAACCGCTGTCAGCAAAGGAGTTCTGCATAGGCCGACGGCAAGTCGCTGAAACTCCGGGCATAGTGTTTGCCTTTAAGTTGCCCATCGACTCTCATGGAGATTAGGCAACGCATGCCAGGCAATTTGATGAAAATGGTATCCGCCAGGTTGATTCTCGGGACGATCTTGTCGGTTGTGCATATTGCGCTGCCGCGTGTGTCGGCTGCCGCCGAGCCTCCGATGGTGACGGTTCGTCTGGCCAGCGGACGGTCCTTCACGGCCGCCATCGATGGCAAGACCGATGCCACAACTCTGTGGCTCCGCTTCGACGCGCCTGGCGGCACACTCTTACGCCCCGTTCAATGGAGTCGAGTGATTTCCGCCCACGGCCCTCAAGGGGAAATGACCGCTGAACAAATTCAGCAAAACTGGCCCGGAATGGCATCGCGCGTTGACTCGCCGACCTTCCCCCTCGCGCCGGTTGTTGAACCTACAAATGGGGTTGCTCCCTCCCCGTCCGAACCAGCAGCATCCCGAGTCACCACCATCCTTGCCGATGCCTATGCGGCTCATTGGGGACCGAATGTGGAGTCCGACGGTATTTTGCTCCTGCTCTCGCCGCTGGATGACTACGGACGCCTGACAGCGGTGGACGGGACGCTCGAAGTCGAACTGATTGCCGACTTTCGCTCGTACTTGCGGCCTGCTCCGATCAACCAGCGCGAACCATTTAATCGAGTCGGAAGCTGGACGTTTCGGCTGACCCCCGCCGATTTTGCTGGAGGACGGCCTGCCAGAGTGCGGCTGCCGTTTCAAGCGATCGATCCGCAATTCACGGCCAATATCGATAGCTATGGATTGGTGACCATGCGGCTTGCTGTTCCAGGCCAGGGTGTGTTTGCCACTTCGGTAGGCGATGTGCGCATCCGCCCCATGGACAACATCCGTACGCGCATCGAGAACTCAACAGGCGCGCGATTTCTCCCCGGCGAACAGACCGGGCGTCCCGTCCGCGGCGGGGCTTGGTCATTCTAGGCTGGGGACTGTCCCCTTGGGTTACGAATAGACCCAAAAGGAGAGGCCAATTTTCGAAATATCGAGTGGGCTGAAGCACTCGCGTCCTGCCCGAAAAATGCTCCAGTCCCCGTGCCTCGCTATCCCCCGGGCCGCTTCATCGCCAGACTGTGCAGGATCAGCACCGAGCCGACGGAAATAATGCACCATCCAAGCCACTGAGGGGGCTTGATGACGCGCCGCGATCCGGCCGATCCGCCGGCCATCGCCATCAACGGCGCCATCGTCTGTTCGGATTGCGAGCCGAACTTCTCCGTGACGAACTTGCTGCTCCGTTCGTTCAGGGTGAACGAATCGACCATCCGCAGTTCAATGCCGATGAAAAGCAGAACCAGCCCGATCATGAAGTACTGATTGCGATTGAATTCCACGCCGTCGATCTCCCGCTGTTCTCTATCGAACCTGCGAGCCGAAAGTCTTCAGCGAGGGTGATGTGGTAGCGATTGTGTGCCCCGACACGATCTTGAGCCGCGGCCACACCCTGCCGCCGAGCCGAATCGTGCGGGCTCTGACGATTGCACCAGCCAAAAACGCCGAGCATTCAGGTGCGCAGGACGCTGACTACTCAGCGAGTAGCGGATGGAGAGGGATTCGAACCCCCGGTACCCTTTCGGGTACGCCGGTTTTCAAGACCGGTGCCTTAAACCGCTCGGCCATCCATCCCAAGACCCCTATTCTAAGCCAATCGGGGCCACTCGGCGAGCCATGGCAGTCGCTGAAATCTCACGCAAGATTCCCCGACTCTTAACGCACGGCTCATTCCTTCTGAACATGGGCGCGTAGGATATGGCGGCAGTGATAGCAACGTCCTTATTCCCAGCGACATGCCATGCGTGTCGCGCCCATCAAGGAGGAATCCGATGGTGCGAGTGTTCCGTGGTCGAAGCGGCGGTTTTACGTTGGTGGAAATGTTGGTCGTCATCGCCATTATTGGGATTCTCATATCCCTCTTGCTGCCGGCGATACAGAAAGTCCGAGAGTCGGCTTCTCGGACGGCCTGTCAAAACAAATTGCGACAGTTAGGGCTGGCCTGCCATCTCTATGAGAACGGTCACGGCACGTTTCCGCCGGGCAGGGTGAAAGACAGTGGTCCGAAGGCCAGTTGGCTGCGTTTCACGCTTCCCTACATCGAACAGACCGAAGTGGATGCTGCGTACGATGGAAAGGTTGCTTGGAACCACGCGAACAACAAGACTGCGCGTGAAATGGCCGTACCGACCTTCATTTGTCCCTCTGCCCCGCAGCGCGGTTCGAAGATTTCCAATGCCGCCGGCACCATCTCGGGCGGGATTTCGGATTTCGTGGCGATCGGTCGCCTTCACAAAGACGCCGTAGCCGCAGGGATGTTTGCATCGCACATTCCGGCCACCCCGGCAGCGGCCGATTTTATTCCAGGAATCCTGAATGTGGACGAACGAGTCGGCCTCAACAAAATCGGCGACGGCACCACGCACACGATCATTATCGGAGAGCTGGCCGGTCGTCCGACTCACTATCTACGCCCGGGAGTGACCGGTCCGATGAACCTCGTGGGCAAGGGGATGTGGGCAGATGATGATTCGATGTCCACTTCGGTCAAGGGCTCGAATTACCCCGATCCCACCAACGCCTCGGGCTGGGTGGAAGCCCCCTTTGGCCCCTGTCCCATGAATTGCACCAACAAGAGCGAGCTATTCAGTTTCCATCCAGGCGGTGTGAACGTCGCATTTGGCGATGGCTCGGTAGTGTTTTTGCGTGAGGACATCGAAATAGACGTATTGGCCAACCTCGTGACGCGCAACGGCGGCGAAAGCATCGACCCGAAAAGCTATCAATGAGCCATTGCGACTACTCTTTGCGAACTGTCACAGGCAAAGCCCAACGCAAGCGATCCATTTTTCAACCTCGATTTCATAGGATCAATGTATATGAATCAAGCTGTTTCCAGGTTGCATACTGCATTCAGCCATCCGTTCCTGCTGTCGTGCATGACGGCAGGCATCTTCATTATGGCGACCGGATGTGGCAATACGGATGCGAAGCGCATGCAGCCGACCGTGCCCACTGCGGTTCAGGTGTTTTACAAAGGTAAGCCGGTGAGCGATTGTCAGGTTATTTTGCACCCTGTCGTCGAAGAAAGCACCCCGCTGCGCAGGGTGTTGCCCAACGGTCAAACCGATGCCGAGGGCCGAGCACAATTGACCTCGTACATCGCTAACGATGGGGCGCCCGAGGGGGAA
>JAIOPX010000234.1 GCA_021413705.1 Planctomycetota bacterium
GCCACCCTGGATCATGAAGCCGTCGATGACGCGGTGGAAGATCAACCCGTCATAGTGCTTCTTCTGAATGTAGCTGAGGATGTTCTCGACGGTGCCGGGCGCCTTGTCGGCCCACAGTTCGGCCTTGAACTTTCCGAGTGAGGTGTCAATGACGATGACCGGATTCTTCTTTGCATCATCGGCGCCGGCACGGCTACTCGAGAGCGCCGCCAAACCCAATGCACAAACTCCTAAAATCATCGCACCTGCAATCGTATTCATAGATTCGTTCCTTCTGTTGATGTGAGTAATCAGATTCCTTCAACAACTCCATTCCAGCGCACGAAACCCTCGATGGCTTCATACTCCGCCAGGCCCAGGTCGTCGTAAAGCTTGGCGGTTCCGCGATTGCGGTCCTCGGCCCGTTGCCAGAACTCCCGCATGTCGGGGCCAGGAAACAACGCCCGGTCCTTTTGCGACTGGTGCTTGAAGATGGCCGTTCGCTTTCGCAACAGCTCCTTGGGACTCAGCGGCACGGCCATTTCGATCTCGTGCGGGCTCCATTCGTGCCAGGCGCCGCGATAGAGCCAGACGCCACAGTCGGCATACCACTTGGCGCTCCGCTGCCTGTCGCAGGCCATGAGAATCGCCCGCAGGCAGGTGCGGCGCAATAGCGTCCGGCCGCTCGGGCTTCGCCGCGGCGAATGAGCGCCTTGATCCGCTGCACCGCGTCGCTATCGACTTGGCCGGCCTGTTTGTTCTTGAGAAACTCTTCCGTGTGGCTTTCCAACTCGGCGGTCCGCTGCTCGTCGATCTGAAACAGCCGGTTGAACTCGGCCGCGAACTCGGCGAACCGGATGGCGTCGTCGTCGAACACGGCAATGTTGCCGGAGGTCTGGTAGGCCACATGGACTTCATGCCCCTGCTCCACCAGCCGTAGCAGCGTCCCTCCCATCGAGATCACATCGTCGTCCGGGTGCGGTGAAAAAATGATGACTCGTTTGGGGAATATTTCGTCGTGCGGCTGCGGCCGATCGCCGGGTTGCTTCTTTTTCTGAGGCTTGCCGCCGGGCCAGCCAGTGATCGTCCCTTGCAGGTGGCGAAACACGGTCAGATTGATTTCGTACGCCGGGCCATGGTCGGCCAGCAGATCCTGCAGACCCCCTTCGTTGTAGTCTTCCTCGGTCAATTTGAGGATCGACTTCTCGACGTGCCGGGCGAGCCAGATAACTGCATCCCGCACGCGCTGCGGATCCCAATCGACCGGGCCCAACAGCCATGGTGAGCGGTTTCTGGTCAATTCGGCTGCGCCGGCTTCGTCCAGCACCACCCTGGCCTGCGGATGCTCCTGCAGAAAGCTGCCGGCCACCGCGGGCGTGATCTCTCCCTCGACGGCCCGAGCGACAATCGGCGCTTTATGCTCGCCGAAGGCCAGCATTACCACCTGGCGAGCTGCCAGAATGGTGCCGACACCCATCGTGATGGCGCGGCGTGGAACATATTCCTCGCCGAAGAAATCGCTGGCGGCGTCCATGCGCGTCACCCGGTCGAGCGTGATGAGCCGCGTGCGGCTCGTCTTGCCGGAGCCGGGTTCGTTAAAGCCGATATGGCCCGTGCGGCCGATACCCAGGATCTGCAGGTCGATTCCGCCGGCGCTGTCAATCTCCGCCTCATAACGGCGGCAGAAATCGTGGACCTGCTCCATCGGCAGCCGGCCATCTGGAATATGAATGGACTTTTCGGGAATGTCTACCCTGTCGAACAGATGCTCCCGCATGAAGCGGACATAGCTCTGCAATTCGTTCGGCTCGATGGGATAGTATTCGTCGAGATTGAAGGTGATGACGTTGGCGAAGGACAGACCCTCTTCCTTGTGGAGTCGAGCCAGTTCGTCGTAGACGCCGACTGGCGTGGAGCCTGTGGCCAGCCCCAACACGCAGGATCGTCCCTGGGCCGCTTTGCTGCGAATCAGCTCAGCGATCTGCGCGGCGACTGCCTTGCTGGCTTCGCGGGCACTGGGGTAGATGCTGAGAGGAATCTTTTCCTTGGCGGCCCGAAAGTCATCGGGCAGGCTCGTCATCTTCATCGCGATCAATGCTCCTCGGCGGGCGGCAGGGCTGGCAGACCCTTATTTTGAGGCATTCATCGCGGCGAGGCTAGTGGGCAGAAATCACCCCTGCTAGCGGATTACCTACAGCGGCTTGATGGCCAGATTGCGGAACTCAAGCGAGTGCGTGTGTCCCAGCAGGCCGATGACCCCTTTGCTCCGCGCCAGTCCAGGATGGGGTCTGCCGTCGATCGTTTTGCCGCTGGGCGCCGCCTGGTCGAGATCGGCATCGACGATCGTCTCGCCATTGAGCACCACCTTCACATGGCGTCCCTGGCAGGTGATCTCCTCGCTGTTCCACTCACCGACCGGTTTGAGATGGCCGCGCTTGGCCGCCACGACGCCGTAGATCGAGCCGTGATACTGGTACGGATGCAGCTTCTGGTAGTCGCTGCCGCTGTCGTCCAGAACTTGAGACTCCATGCCGACATAGGCCGAATCGCCCGTGGTAATGGTCCGCAACCCGATTCCACTATTGGCGTTCGGCGACAGCTTGAACTCGAAGCGAAAGACGAAATCACTATACTCGTTCTTGGTGTAGAGGTTGCCGCCGACACCAGATTTGGGTGCCAGCACGCCGTCTTTCGCTTCATAGCCATTGACCGCCCCCTGCCAGCCTGTGAGCGACTTGCCGTCGAAGAGTGATATGAAGCCATCGGCGGCGGCATCCTCCGCGCCGGAGACGGAAGCGAGATTGAAGCACCAACAGCCAACCAGAACCAACGTCAACAAGCGCATCCAGATTGCTCCTGAGAAACGGCCAGGGTCAGGTAAGAGTTTTCCATGTCCAGGTGAGATGATCGGCGAGCTTGGGAACATCGACATTCATTTCAAGGGGCTCTCCGGCATCATAGACTCGCCCAGGCATTCGGTACAGTGGGATGTTCCAGTGGGTCTTGGGGGCCGTCGGAGCGGTTGAGAATGAAATGTCGTCGTCGAAGCTGGCTTTGAAATACATGCAGATGCCGTCGAGCCTGCCAGGGTGCGCAATCCTCTTGCGAATATGGAACCGCCGGGGAATGCCGTCGCGCGTGAGCGTAGTCAGATCAAAGCTGAACACCGGCTCGGGATCGCAGAGCTGATGCGAAAAATGCGCCGGCTCCATGTTTCGGTAGTAATAGGCTGGCTTGTGCAAAGTCCCCGATTCAGGAAATTGGATGCCCCGCACTTTGTGGTTCTGAATGAAGGGAATCCGCATGGACTCGATTAGTTCGACTGGCTCCAGGTAGAACTCGAACTTGGCGGGCAGAATGCGCCCTCCCGGTTTCAGGCATCGATCGCGAAGATCGAGGATGGTATCCACCATACCCTCTTGAAACAAATGGCTTCCGATCTGTTCCTGGACGATGACATCCACGAGGGCTTCAGGACTGAAATTGCGGCTGTTGGAAGCGACAAAGGTCACATTCTGAATTCCGTTCATCTTCGCCGCGGACTCGGCGTAGGCCAACATGCTTTTCGAATGATCCAAGGCATAGACCTTCTGCGGCGATCTGGCCGCCGCGAAAAAAGCCAGAACGCCCGTTCCCGTACCGACGTCGAGAACACGATCCGCCGGCCCAACATAGCGCTCGATGGCCGCGTGATAGGCGTCCAAACGGACGGCATCCGCCAGCATCCGTTCGTGCTGATAGATGTCGCCAAAATAGGACTGGCTATTGGCTGCCTGCAGCGCACGTGAAATGCGATCGTTCGCCGCCAGGGTTTGCTTGGCGCGAATGATCTGCGAGAAAATGGGGGCGAGGATTTCCATCACTTTTACCTGTCGAATTTGATTTGCAGAATGAAACTTGGTGTGCCATGGCCGCTGACGGCCGCTTGGAAGGTCACGGGCCAAGACAAATCCATTGTGCTTGGCGGATTGAGCAATCGCAACTCTCAGAAGTGCCCCCTGCAGGCCATTCGCCAGGCGCCTTGGCCGGATTGCTAGCAGCAATCCGACGAAGTAGCAAACGCCACTTGGGCGAACTTCAGCAGCCGAGCCGCTGCTTGAGACGAGCCTGCCAATTACGACGGTTGTAGTGATTGGAACGCGATGCTGGTGGGCGTCAGTTCGGTTTCAGCACTACGCTGCGCAGGTTCATGATGGCATCTCCCGCTTTCTTTTTCGGCCTCAGAACAATCTCCACCGGGCCGGCTTTTTCGATGGTCACTTCGCCGATCGTGTGGGGTTTGTAGTCGTCCCAACCTTCCGTGGCCGCGACAGTGCCGTAGAGTTTCACAGAGTTGTCCAACTTCGCAGTGTCAATATCGAGATCGAAGGTCGTGCCCTTGCTCGCCGGTAGGCAGGAGTAAACCATCTCCACCTTGTACTTGCCGGGCTTGTCGATCTGGCCGCTCCAACTGATCCAGTTGTCCGCGTTGCGCCAGTGACCGATGTTCTTCGGACCGTCTTTCTTGCCTTCCAACTGCGTCGTGTGGCCGTGGATCTCGGCGTCTTCGGCCCTCAATGTCAGTGAGCCGTCCTTCGCCGAATGGATGCGCAAATCCACCGGCTTCAGTTCGCCACTGTACTCAAGCACCACCACGGAGGCGATCTTGTCGGGAGCTTGCTTGGGTACGGTGATCGTCTCGCTCTCTTCGGAAGTCGTAATTTCGAGCGGTTTGCGTGCGGCATCCACGAGAATCCAAGCCTTTTCAGCTTTCGCTCCGAGCATTGGCAGCGAGAGCTTCTGATCGGCCGGCCACTCGAAAACGTGCAAATAGAGCTTGCCTGGCTTCTTGGTCACGCGGCCCCATTGCGGCGCTTTCTTAAACGGATTGGCCGTGGTGGCGTAAATCGCCTCTCCGTTGACTTTCAGCCAAGCCCCCATCTCCTTGAGTCGCTCGACGCTTGGCCCCGGAATCAATCCCTCCGACGTGGGCCCGACGTTCAATAGATAGTTGCCTCCCTTGCTGGAGATGTCGATCAAGTTGCGCAGCAGCAATTCGGTCGGTTTCCAATTCTGATCGTACGACTTGTAGCCCCAGGTCTTGTTCATGGTCATACAGGTTTCCCAATCCCGGTTCTTAAAACCAGAGGCGGGGATCGTCTGCTCAGGTGTTTCGCTGTCACCCTGATATCCGCCGCCGAGGCGGTTGTTCCAGATGATATTGGGCTGCAATTTCAACAGCGGCAGCAGCTTGTCCGCCCGCGGCTTGCTCATGCCGATCGGCGTATCCCACCACAACACGGCCACGTCGCCGTAGTTGGTGAGAATTTCTTTCACCTGCGGCACGGCCTTTTCATCGATGTATTGGTCCATGCTCCCGTCCTGGGCTTTGTCCCAATGCTTGCGGTGCGACGCTCCGCCCGGCGCGGTCCAGTCTTGGGCTTGAGAATAGTAGAACCCCAGCTTTACGCCATGCTTCTTGCATGCCTCGGCCAGCTCCTTGAGCGGATCCCGCTTAAACGGCGTGGCGTCGTAGATATTGAACGGGTGGGCCTTCGAGTGATACATCGCAAAACCATCATGATGCTTGCTGGTGATGACGATGTACTTTTGCCCGGCCTCCTTGGCCAGACGCACCCACGCGTCCGCGTCGAACTTGACCGGGTTGAACTCCTTGGCATAGGCCTGGTATTCGGCTACGGGAATAGGCGCGTCGTGCATGATCCACTCGCCGATGTTGGCGATTTTCTTCCCTTGATACGTGCCGGCCGGCACACTGTAGAGACCCCAGTGGATGAACATGCCAAAGCGGGCCTCGCGCCACCACTTCATCCGGGCGTCGCGCTGGGCCTGAGATTCTTCCGGCAAGGTAGGGCTGGCCGTCACACTGATCGGTCCGCCGTACTCAACCACCACTACGGAAGCGATTGGATCGGGCGCTGTTCCGGTCAATTGTATGCGCAGCTTGTCGCCGTCCTGCGTGAACTCCAGTCCCTTCTGATCGGGATCCGAGAGCAGCCGCACTTTGCGGGTCTTCATCGTCAGGCCGTCGAGATAGAGTTGACCGTGCGTGGGCCAATCGAAGACGTGCAGGTAGAGCTTGCCCGGCTTTTGCGTGATTCGGCCCCATGCAGGCGGATAGCTCAGCGGATCGGCGGTCGTGGCATAAATCGCTTCACCGTTCTGCTTCATCCATTTGCCGATCCCTTGCAGGCGTTCGACGCTCGCCTCGGGAATCAACCCTTCGGCCGTGGGGCCGACGTTCAGCAGATAGTTGCCCCCCTTGCTGGCGATGTCGATCAAATTACGCACCAGCTTTTCAGTCGATTTCCAGTTTGTGTCGTCCGACTTGTATCCCCACGTGCCGTTCATCGTCATGCACGTTTCCCAGTCTCCTTGTTGCTTCGTACCTGGGATGTGCTGTTCCGGCGTGGCAAAGTCGAATCGCTTGCCCGCCATGAGTCGGCTGTTGCAGAGGATGCCGGGTTGCAACTTCAACAGCGGCTGCAGACGATTGGCCCGCTCTTGGGTGATCGCGATCGGCGTATCCCACCAGAAGACAGCAATAGGGCCATAGTTAGTCAGCAACTCACGCACCTGCGGAGCGACTTTCTCATCGAGATATTTGTCAAAGTCCCCATCCTGGACGGCCTTGTCCCAGCGGTGATTGAGGTGGACTGCGCCCCCTGGCGAGGTCCAATCCTGGGAGTGCGAATAGTAGAAGCCAAGTTTCATATCGTGCTTCTTGCAGGACTCGGCCAATTCCTTGAGCGGATCCCGCTTAAACGGCGTGTCATCCACGATGTTGTATTTGCTCACCTGGGAGTGATACATCGCAAAGCCGTCGTGGTGCTTGCTGGTGATGATGATGTATTTCTGGCCAGATTCCTTGGCCAGGCGCACCCACGCATCGGCGTTGAACTTGGTGGGATTGAACTGGGTGGAGTATTTCTTGTACTGCGCGATCGGAATCTGCCCTCCTTGCAGGATCCACTCGCCAGGGCTGTTGATTTTCTTGCCGTTGTGAACGCCGGCCGGGACGCTGTAGACGCCCCAGTGGATAAACATGCCAAAACGGGCCTCACGCCACCATTTCATCCGCGCGTCGTGTTGGGCCTGCGATTCCTCTTCGGTACGAGCCGCCGAAGGGAGTACGGCGAGTTGCGCCAGCATGACTGCAGAGCATAGTGCAAATGCCCAGAGACGCAGGCTCCAGCGGCGAGCAGACCCATTACCAGAAGACATCATCAACTCCTTTGTTGGCA
The DNA here is from genome assembly GCA_021413705.1 of Planctomycetota bacterium. Lineage (GTDB taxonomy): Bacteria > Planctomycetota > Planctomycetia > Pirellulales > UBA7805 > JAIOPX01. Next base: position 7,224 of record JAIOPX010000234.1, read on the forward strand.
TGGCAGATATCGGGACAGGGCCGGAGAGAGCGGGAGATTCATGACAATAAACGACTTGGAGAGGGTTTGCAACTAACGGAAAAGCCGTATCATTTCTGCTTTCCCGTCCGCGGCCCCTCGTGCTCTCCGGTCGGCACAATGACCTCAAAATCGCGGCCGTGGACGCGGCGGAGTTCGTCCAGGCCTTTGAGTCGCGCATCGGGGGCCGTGGAGATGGCCCAATTGATGCCGTTATCTGCCAGGATCATGCCGTACTTTTTCAGCCCTTTGAGCACCGCTTGTGTGTGGGGTGAGAAGCTGGAGATGTCAAAGTCCTGTCGCAGGCGAAATCGTTCTCCCATCCGCGGCAGCGAGGCATCATTAGTCCGACTGGCGAAATGCGTGGCAGGATAGACATAGGCCCGTCGCGTTCGGCGCGCGGTGAAGCGCATCGCATGCTCAACCATGCCGCGCTGGCATTCGTCAAAGCGCACTACGGCAGGAAAGATCGGCAGCCCGGCCGCATCGGCCGATGTCCAACCTGCGGGACGTGGTTTGTTGCTGCTCAAATCAAACACGGAAGCCTGGGCCGCTTGCCAGCCGGCGTCGGTCCGTCGGCCGATGTAGAACTCATAGAGCCGCGAGCGGAAGGGATCGACGACGATCATGTGCCGGTCGCCCTCTCCCGCGCGCTGTAATTGGGCGAGTGCCCCGCCTGCAAGCGGCCAACCTTCGATCGGCGTGTTGTCCGGCAAAGGAAACGGGCCGGGGTCGGACTCGTCTGGATAGTCCACAACACGGACCGCCACTTTGGGTTGATCGGGCGGCACAATGATGAAGCCCATGTCGGCGTTGAAGTAGAGATGCCGATTCGGCTCCATCGTGGCGATAATCTTGCGGGAATCGGGCGCGACCGGCCGCTGACTGATATCCTCATTCCAAGGGCTGGTGAGAGGAAAGACTTGCAGCGCAGTCAGGATCCGATCCGCCTCCGGCGTGTTGAACAGCACCGGTTTCTTGATGGAAGGCAGCTTGGCACCAGGGCGAACCGCGGGCCGTGCTGGTTCGGCGGCCACACCCTGGGCCGCAAGGACGACCAAAACAACGGCGGCCCACCACTTTCGCAGAATGCATGTCATGCGTGCAGTATCGCGTGCGGCTGCACGGCGTGCAATCAAAAAAGCTCGAATAGCAAGAGTTTCTTGAGTCTGCACGGTTTACTCACGCTCTGCCGCCGGACTAAAATCAACTCGGTGAATTAACTCTGGAGGTCACTGATGTCTTTGCTCCGTTTCGTTCCTTGCGCGATCTTGGTTACCGCCACAATTTTCACCCCTGTGGGTATGCGCGTTCTATCTGCCCAGCCCGCGGCGGCCCCTGTTGCTCCCGTACAAGCCGCTCCGCAAGCGGTCAGGCAGTCAGCAGTCAGCGGTCAGGGCAGCTCGGTGACGCCTGCTGCACCTGCTCAAGCTGCTCCCCTCCAGCCTGCTGCCTCCAGCCCCCAGCCTGATCCCGCCATTCCGCCGGCAGACAAGTTCTATCTGGGGCGCGAGATCGCTCAGACGATGCACTTCGCCGGAGCCCCGTGGCTGGTGCGCGAATCGCGCGAACGGCAGGAGGAATGTTCTACGCTCATGTCGGCCTTGCACTTCAAGCCAGGGCAGACCGTGGCGGACCTCGGCTGCGGCAACGGCTTCTACACACTCAAGATCGCAGCGAAGATAGCCCCCGGCGGCCGAGTGCTGGCGGTCGATATCCAACCGGAAATGCTACAACTGCTCAACGAGCGGGCGCGAGTCGAAAAGATCGCCGGCGTTGAACCCGTGCTAGGTACACTGATCGATCCTAAGTTGCCCAAGGGAAAAGTGGATCTCATTCTGTGCGTGGACGCCTATCACGAGTTCTCGCATCCACAGCAGATGCTCGCCGCGATACGCAAGTCGCTGGCCCCCCAGGGGAGACTGGTGTTGGTTGAGTTCCGCGCCGAAGATCCCAAGGTGCCGATCAAGCCGCTTCATAAAATGACCAAAGTGCAGGTCAACAAAGAACTCACA
>JAIOPX010000235.1 GCA_021413705.1 Planctomycetota bacterium
AGTCGAGCTTGGCGCTGGGTTCCTTGATCTTCTTCTTGTCCACCAGGCCGGGATGACAGGCCACCTGCCGCAGCCGCAGCAGCGACTCCAGCACATGAATCTTCGCTCGCTTCAGTCCCACTTCTTTGATCCGGCTGGCCAACGATGCCCGGTAGTAGTCGCGCAGTTCTTCATACTGTTTGCGCTGCGCCGGTTCCATCTCGCAATACAATGTCTGCTCTGTTTTGGCGGGGAGTTCCTTGAGCACCTGCTCTTTGGTGCGGCGGAGGATGAAGGGGGCCAAGGCGGTGGCCAGCGGCTTGAAGGCAGCCGGGCCTTCTTCGCCGCTGCCTTTCGTGGCGGATTGAAACGCCGCCGACTGGCCAAGCATGCCAGGGTTGAGGAACTCAAAGAGCGACCACAGTTCGCCGAGGTGGTTCTCGACCGGCGTGCCGGTCATCGCCAGCCGATGGTCGGCCGCAATCAGTCGACAGGCCTTGGCTGCCTGCGAGCTGGAGTTCTTGATCGCCTGGGCTTCATCCAAAATGGCGTAGTCAAACCGCGTCTTGCGCAGGTCGGCAATGTCCTTCCGCAACGTGCCGTAGGTAGTAACCACGACGTCATATTCGGCGGGCTGGCCGTTGTCACGGCGGCCCAAACCCGTATAGTTGAGCACTTTCAAGTTCGGCGTGAACCGGGCGGCTTCGTCCATCCAATTAAAGATCAAGCTCTTGGGGACAACGACCAGTGACGGCGCTCTCGTTTCGTCCTTCGTCAAGCGGCGCTTGCGGCGGCGCTCCAACAGCGCCAACACCTGGATCGTCTTGCCGAGCCCCATGTCGTCCGCCAGGCAGCCGCCGAAACGGAAGTCTCGCAAGAACTCCAGCCAACCCAGGCCTTCGCGCTGGTATTGGCGCAGTTCGCCGCCAAAACCTTCGGGCTCCTCGATCGGAGCGATGCCGGTGAAGGAGCGCAGCTTGTCGCGGAGTTGTTTGAACGGCCGATCGTCTTTGCCATCCTGCTCGGCCAGCATCGCGTCGAGCATCAACGCCTGGCAGGAGGCGAACCGGAGCGATTCTCCATTGGCTTCTCCCATCGCCGCCAGCGAGCCGTAGCGGGCGAGCCAATCCTTGGGCAACATGCCCCGCGAGCCGTCGCCGAGTTTCACGTAAGTTTCGCCGCGTTTCACGGCCGCCAACAGTTCCGGCAATGTGACCGATTGTCCGTCGAAGTCGATCTTGCCATTGAGATCGAACCAATCGACGCCCGAGGTGACGCTCATGTTCCAGGCGCCGGCCCGGCGAATCCTGAGCCCTTCCGCCTCGACCAGCCACCCCTCGAGCGTCAGAGTTTCGACGAGCGATTCCAGTCGGTTCGGAGGGACGGCAACTTCGTTTGGCTGGGAGCGATAATAAGTATCTCCACGGATTTTGAGCGCTTTGAGCCGCCCCATCAACGCCGCTTCGGCGGCCGGATCGCGCACCACGACTTCGTCGCCCTGGCTGCGCACAATGCCGGCGGAAGTTGTGCCGGCGGGCACTTCGACATCGCCGTAGAGGAATGCCACCTCCCCCTTCAATTCCCTGGGTCCAAACGAATAGCGGTCCTCCTTCGGCTTCTTCACTTTCAGCCGACCCTGAGGAGCGACCTGCACTTCCTTGAGTTGAAAGTTGTTGGCCGCGCGGCAGGTGACTTTGGCCGGTGCGCTCCAGATGCTTTGCTGCAAAGCGGTGCGCCCGTCGTAGGGAACCGTGAGTTCTTGCTGCTGCCGCAGCATTTTGATCCAGGGGAATTGGCCTGCAGCGTCGAGACGCGCCACCCGATCCGGCCAGATGACCATGCCTCCAGCCGACAGCAGCATCGGCACATCCAAGGAAACGGCGCTGGTTGTTTCATCGGTTTTGCCTTTCGCATCTTGCGACGGCGCAGTGTGGGGTGCCTTGTCGCGATACAACTCACCCCGGCAATTCCACGACTTCTGCTTGGGATCGTCATCGACGATCAAGCGGAACAGCCAGGGTGGGCCGTCGTCCCAGGTCAGCTTGCGCTCCGGTTCGATTGCGTCTCCTTCTTCCAACACCCAAACCAAGCGGCCCGTGGCGGCCAACAACGGCATTACGACTTCGAAGAGTTCCGGCTGGGGCGCGATGCTGCTGGACGAATTACCGCTGTAGCCATTGTATCGACTGTCATAGTCGATGCCCGCATTGCTATTGAGAAGAGACGCCAAAGCCGCGCGGTCGTCGCTTCGAGCAATGGCGGGAAGTTCGTGCGCTCCGATGTTCAAACGTCGCGGTTTGCTGAGTTCGCCATTCTTCTTCGGTCGGCGGCAAAGCATCTCGACAATGAGTTGGCCGCTGGCCTGGCTGGCGCCAATGTTCAGGGCATACCAGATTTCGACCGACTTCAGATCGGCCGTGTCGCGTAAGTCAGGAGCTTCTTCCGCGATCCTCTCCGCCTCCCTGCCGACCAATTTCAGTTGACGGCGCCAAGCCTGGTTATCGGTCTTGCTGGCGGATTTACCCTGGACGCGGCGACCTCCTTCGACACTTGGAACGTCGGCGGCGTCAATCGCCATCACTACGGCCCAAAGGTGCTTGCAGAGATGTCCGTCGCCAAAACGCGGGCAAGAGCACTCGGCGGCAAATTTCCCTTTGCCAAGAGCCACGCGATCGATGGTCACTTCATAGGTGTTGCCCAGCGACCCGTAAACATCCGCCGTAATGTCGTCTGCTCCGAACTCCAGATTCTGCACATGACGGCTGGCGAAGTATTGCTGTCCCCGCGAGCGATCCTTGCTGCTAAAAGCACCCTTCAATAACTGCGTCAACAGCATTGCACACTTCCTTGCAAATCGAACATCACGTTATGAGATCCCACAAGCCGGAAACCTTCAATTTATGCCAGAATACCGCTATCTGTCGAGGGCAAGACTTGCCGATCCTCACGACGAAATAATATGCCGCCAAACCCAGCCTATTCACTACCATCCGCCAACGTGCCTGGTGCATTACAACGGGGACGTTTCATTCCATTGGAATCGATCGCCGAATGGCATCGAGCTGCTGCCGCGTGCCGTGCTGATCGCACCAGAAGTGGACGTAGTCCCAGTCGATCCGGTAGCCTTGCACGGCGATCACGTTACGCACGTCCTCAATATCTTTGGCTCGCTGCCCGTGATCGGCCCAGCGGAGTTTCATCACAATCACGTCCTCGGGAGTGGGAAGCCATGTTTGCCGATCCAGGAATGAAATGCGTCTGCGCCGTTGAAACCGCTGAAGGTCGTGCGAGTCGTCGCTCAGAAGAAACAATTCAATCTTGAAGGTACTCCCTCCAATGTGGAGGATATGACGCTGAGTGATGGTCGCCGTTTCAAACGAGAGTTGCGGATCGAGTTGGAAGGCTTGCCCTAGTTGCGCGGCAATCTGTGATATGGAAATCGAGCCTAGATGCACGACAAAGTCGGCATCCTGCGTTGCTCTCGGGATGCCATAGTAATTGCTGGAGAGCGATCCAACGAGCATGTATTCCACACCCGCCTTCTCCAGCGCATCGATCACTGCCGTTGTGGCGTCGTCTCCTGTCATGTCGTGGACTCCAGCCGTCGAGCCAGTGCCAGTCGTTCACGGAGAAGACGAAGCACTTCCGCTGGCGTAGCTTGCGGAAACTCATCTCGAATCCCATCGCACATGATCCGGCAGGAGCGTTCGAACAACCGCGGGCCGGCCAATAGCTTGTCTGTGTCCGACATGAGGCGCGCACGGCGCACCTGCTCCCAATACAGTCCGTTGACGAGTTCGTCGGTGGGTTCCATGAAGATGATTCCGAGCAACAAAAAAATGGTCTACGAATTATAGCAAATAACATCGCATTTTTCCGAGGCGGCGGATTGCTCTAGCCGATCCCCACGACGAAATAATAGGCCGCCAAACCTAGCCCGATCATTACCACCAGCCAGCGAACATAGCGCGGGGGAACCTTCAGACTCAGTCTCGCGCCGAGATAGCCGCCGATGATGGCGGAAATGGCCATCGGCAAGGCAAAGCGCCACGCCACTTTCCCATCCATGATAAACACCGCGGCCGAGATGCCGTTGATGCCGCAGGCCAGTAGGTTCTTCAGCGCGTTGATGCGGTAGATGTCCCCCAGGCGCATCGCGCCAAGCGAGGCCAGCATCAAGATGCCGATGCCGGCCCCGAAATAGCCGCCATACACCGACACCAGGAACTGCACGCCGATCAAACCGAGCGTGGCTCGCAGCGAGAGTTTTTCATCGCGAGATCGAATCTCGTGACTGCGGGGCCAGAGCGATTCCTTGAGAAACAGCAAGGCCGCCGTCAACAGCAGCCAGGGTACCAGGTGCTTGAAGGTGTCTGGATGAAGGCGCGTCACCAACAGAGCGCCGATCGCACCCCCGAGCACGCTCGGCGCGGCCAACAGCAGCAGCCAGCGCCGCATGTCCGCCACCTGCCGGCGATAGCCCCAAGCGCCGGCCAACGAGCCCGGCACCAGCGCCACCGTGCTGGTGCCGTTGGCGATCACGGCGGCCACCGCACCCGGCATCCCGGCAAGCGCCCCAAGCAAGGCAGGAAACGTCAGCACCGTTCCGCCGCCGGCCATCGCATTGATCGCGCCAGCCAACAGCGCCGTGACGCACAGGGGAACCAAGGACCAGGTGAGTTCCATCACTTCTCCGTGTCGCCCATAGCCCAGGGGTCTTCTGCCTGGGGATTCATTAACTCAGAGTATTCGTGCAGTATCTTCATCGTATCTCGCCGCAGCACTAATTGGGGCCGCGAGCGGCGGAGAATCTCGATCGCCATCTCAGGCGATTCGGCTTGGCCGGTCTTAAGCAGGTACGCCGCCACAATACAGGCGCTGCGCGAATAGCCCAGGGCGCAATGAATGTAAACCGCGCCGGCAGGTTCGTATTCGTGGATGAACTCAATGCAATGGGCGATATGCTCGGGTGTAGGCGTGGTCAAATCCAGCATGGGTACATTGCGGTAAGGAAGGCCGCGCAGTTGCCGGCAACGGGAGAACTCCGAGGTCAGATCGAGCACGGCCACCACGCCTTGTTTCCGCAGCTCAGTGGCTTCGCGGCCGTTGAGGTGCCTCCCAAGATAGATGCCCGGTGCTGCTTCCACAAATG
>JAIOPX010000229.1 GCA_021413705.1 Planctomycetota bacterium
GGTGCCCGTGCTGATCGCCGGCACGATGGACCTGACCAAGATCGGCAATCTTCAGGCCGGTTGGTTTACCAATTGGTATGTGCTGCACGATCCTTTCACATTTATCACGTTCTGGGTCTTCTTCACTTGCGCCACGGCAAGCGTCAATCGCGCCCCGTTCGATCTAGCTGAAGCGGAAAGCGAACTGGTGGCCGGCTTCCACACCGAATACTCCGGCCTCCGCTGGAGCTTCTTCTTCATGGCCGAATACGGCTCCATGCTGTTGGTCAGTGGCCTGGGCGCCATCCTGTTCTTCGGCGGCTGGAATGGGCCGATCCCGATCGCCGCGCTGACCGGTTTGGCGACCTCCGATAGCGGCATCGCTATCTTCGCTGTGAAACTGCTCGGCGTGATTGGATTCCTCATTAAGGCCATTTTTGGCGTGACTTTCATGATGTGGATTCGCTGGACGCTGCCCCGATTGCGGATTGACCAGGTCATCACGACCTGTTGGAAATACTGCACGCCGATCGCGGCCGTGATGTTCACCGGAGTCATTTTCTGGCAGGCTCTGGGTATCCCGAACACGGGCGATCTCTTGCCTCCTGCCAGTCGCCATAAGGTCAATGGCCGCGCCCTGGGTCGCCGGCCGGGTGAAGTGCGGGAACAGTGGATCGCTGCACACGAAACCAGGACGATATCAAAGCCAGCTCAACCAGCGGAAAAACCGGAACCATCACCTTCCGATACGCCGAAGACTCAGCCGGTCAACGAATCAACGTCCGAATCCTCCGCCGAACCATCCAACGCCAAGTGATCGCGCCATGTTGTGGCATTCCCTATTTTTCTACTTCTTCGCACTCCTGGCCTGCGGCTTTGCGCTGGCGGTGGTGTTCGCGGCCAATGTGGTGCGCATGGCGTTCTATTTGATTCTTTCCCTGGGTGCCACGGCTGGGTTGTTTTTTCTGGCCGGGGCTGATTTTGTTGGCGCGATGCAACTGATGATGTACGTCGGCGGCACGCTGGTGCTGTTGGTCTTCGGCGTGATGCTCACGGCCCAGGGCCCTTGGGTTTCCATCCGCACCAGCGGCGGCGACTGGGTGTTAGCCGCGTTGGTGGGTGGATCGCTGTTGGCAGTGTTGGTCCCCACGGTCGTGCGTATCGACGCGGCGGATCCCGTTGAAACGACCGCCGAGGCTGCCAAACCTGGTGACAAAGAAACTGCCGTCGCGGTTGAGAATATTAGCCCGAACCAACCGACAGCTACTCGCATCGGCCTCGGTTTGGTGGGCGTTCCTACCGCGGACCATTCTGGCTACCTATTGCCGTTTGAGGCCATTTCCATTCACCTGCTGGTGGTGCTGGTCGGCGCAGCCTATCTGGCCCGCACGAAACGCCGGGCCAAGCCGCGAACCATCGAGGGGGACGAGGCATGATTCTGTTGGCAGGAATTGCACAAATCGGGCTTGCCCACTACCTGGTCGTCGGGGCGATCATGTTCGTCTGCGGCGCGGTTTGCATGGCCACCAAGCGGAACGCTTTGGGCGTGCTGATGGGGATCGAACTGGTGCTTAACGGCGCGAACATCAATTTCGTGGCGTTTGGCAGCGAGTTTCTGCGGGTCAATCCGCAATACGGAATTGGCCTGGACGGCCAGTTGATCGCTTTGTTCGTGATCGTGCTGGCCGCAGCCGAAGCGGCGGTGGCTTTGGCCATTGTGCTGAACTTCTACAACAACCACGCCACGGTCGATGTGGACCGGGCCGACGAGCTGAAAGGCTGATGGATCAGACAGGCTGATGGAATTGGGAACGCTACTTTCGAATCTGCTCTTGGGCGCTTGGCTGCTCCCGCTGGCGAGCTTTGCGCTGATCGTGCTGTTTGGTCCGCGCATGGGCAAAGCGGGCAAAGGGGCCAGTTACGTCGCAACCGGCGCGATCCTCGGCTCGCTGGTGCTTTCTAGCATCGCGATGTTCTATTGGGTTGGCACCCATGGGGTGTACATGCCGGATCATGGGCATGGCGATAGCCATGCTAGTGCGCACGCCTCAAGTGGGACTCATCACGAGCCCGCCAAAAAGGGCGAGTCTGCTCACGACGAAGATGATCACGAAAAAGCCGTGGACGCCGCACATGGTCATGCCGCGAAAGAAGCCAAAACCGCCTACTTCAACGATTGGTACACGCTAGCCCATTTCGGCCGGCTGAAACTCACGATCGGCTACTACATCGATGCTCTGACCATCGTCATGTTCGTGATGGTAACGATCATCGCCTCATGCATCCACTTCTACGCCATCGGCTACATGCACGATGAACTGCATGAAGTGACCGATCACGAAGTGACGCTTGCAGACGGCCACCACCTGCACCGCCCCGGCCGCTTCCACCGCTTCTTCCAGTATCTGTCGCTGTTTTGCTTCAGCATGTTGGGCATCGTGGTGGCGGGAAACATCGCCATGGTGTTCGTCTTCTGGGAGTTGGTGGGCATTTGCTCCTACTTCCTGATCTGGTTCTACTTCGAACGCAAAAGCGCCAGCACGGCGGCGAACAAGGCATTTATCGTCAATCGTGTCGGCGACTTCGGCATGATCATTGGCATGTGCGCCCTGTTCGGCGCCATCGGCACGTTCCAGTTCGGCGGCGATCAGGGCATCTTTGCTCAGGTGCGGCCCGAGGCGGGTAGCACGCCGTTCGCGTTGCGTGTGCCGGACGGGATGGTCATCGCCGCCGCCACGCCCGAAGTGGCCAAGATCGTCGATGCGAACCAAGGCAATTCAGAAGCCGCCCAAGAGCAGATCCAAGCCAAAGTGAATACGTGGCGCAGCGAGGGGCTCGGCTACGGCCTACTTGTCGTCGCCGGCCTGGGCATTTTCTGTGGTTGTATGGGCAAGAGCGCCCAGTTCCCTCTCCATGTGTGGTTGCCCGACGCCATGGAAGGCCCCACGCCGGTGTCGGCGCTCGTTCACTCCGCGACGATGGTGGCCGCGGGCGTCTATTTGGTTGGGCGTTTCTATCCTGTCTTCACACCTGAAGTTCTGCTGACCATCGCCATCATTGGCTGCATTACGTTGTTTATGGCGGCCACCATCGCCATCACGGCCGTAGACATCAAGCGGGTGCTGGCCTATTCCACGCTTTCGCAGTTGGGCTACATGATGTTCGCCCTCGGCGTTGGCGGCTGGCTGGCCGGCATGTTGCATCTGATCACGCACGCCTTCTTCAAGAGCTTGTTGTTCATGTGCTCCGGCTCGGTGATTCACGCCGTGCATACCAACGACATGCGCGAGATGGGTGGCCTGCGGAAAAAAATGCCGATCACGGCCTACACGATGCTCATTGGCTGTCTGGCCATCATCGGCGCGGGGCTGCCGCTGGTCGCGGGTCTTTCGGGCTATTACTCCAAGGACGCGATCCTTGCCCAGGCTTTGCTGCACAGCCATCACAACAAAACGTATGCCGCGCTGTTTTACCTGGCTGCCGGGGGCGCGGCGATCACGGCGTTCTACATGTTCCGTCTGTGGTACATGACCTTCACCGGCAAGCCACGGGATCATCATAAGTATGAACATGCCCATGAGTCCCCCAAAGTGATGTGGATTCCGCTCGTGGTGCTGGCCTTTTTCGCCATTTTTGTGGCCACGCCGAGTCTCAATGATTTCCGCAACCCGGCCTCTAGCCCGTTGGTTAACATGCTGGAACAAGCGCGGCCGCTGGGCACACTGGGTACGCAAACAGGATATTGGACGACCATCGCCATTCCCGGCGAACACGGATCACACGAGCACACGTATCACGTTGCCGCCGGATTGACGGCGTTTTGCACGGCGATGGCGGGCCTGCTGTTGGCCACCGCGATCTACGCCTGGCGATTGATTAACCCAGACGAAGTCAAGCAGATGTTCGGCCCGATCTATCGGTTCTTGTGGAACAAATGGTATTTCGACGAACTGTACAACTTCATTTTTGTGCGGCCCACCTTGGCGATCGGCCGGGCGATCGCGGTGCTGGACGTGCGCGGAATTGACGGCTTGATCAATGGAATTGCCCGCTTCGTGCGTGGATTTTCCTTCTGGTTCGACGGCTGGATCGACCGCACGTTCCTCGACGGAGCAATCAACGCGGTGGCGCGGCAGATTTTTGCCGTGGGGATCAGCCTGCGGGCTGTGCAAACGGGTCGTCTGCGGCAATATGTGGTGCTAATTGTGGTCGGAACCGTGGCCCTGTTCCTGGTGGCGACGTTTGCCATCGCAGGATATTAAAGAGACAGACAACGTAAACCAAAGTTCGGGATTTGATGACGATGGACAACCGCTATTTGCTCGTGATGAGCCTGGTCGTTTTTTTGCCGACACTCGGCGCGCTGGTGCTGGCTCTCTTTCCGCGCTCTGCGGAAGAAGGTATACGCCGCGTTTCGCTCCTCATCACGGCCATCGTGTTTCTGTTGACGGTCTGGATGGCACTGCCCGGGGATGCGCCCGGCCAGTTTTCGCTTCAGCCCGATAAAGTCTCAGGGATGCAGGGGGTGTTTAACTACGACTGGATCCCGCAATTCCGCATCCGCTATTCGATGGGCATGGACGGCATCAGTTTTCCGCTGGTGCTGTTGACCAGTTTCATCACGATGCTGGCGATGGCGGCAAGTTGGAGCATCAAGAAATACGTCAAAGCCTATTGCTTCCTGTTTCTGCTGCTGGAAACCGGCATGCTGGGTGTGTTTTTGTCGCTCGATTTCTTCCTGTTTTTTGTGTTCTGGGAAGTGATGTTGCTGCCTATGTACTTCCTGATCGGCGTCTGGGGCGGCCCCAGGAAGGAATATGCGGCGATTAAGTTCTTCTTGTACACGATGCTCGGCGGCGTATTGATGCTGATTGCCATTTTGCTTTTGTATTTCAACAGCGACCTGACAAAGTTGAGCCCTGAGCAACTCGTTGCGGCCCACGTTCATCCAACGGTCGAGAAAGCTCAGGAGTTTTTGACAACTGCAGCGGCCAATGCGGCGGCCAAGAAAGCTCCCGCTGCCGAGCCCACATTCAACATCCTGGCGCTGCAACAAATGGGGCAGCACACGGACCTATTTTCAAAACCGGGAGCGGTATTTCTCAGCAAGTCGGTTCAATGGTGGGCGTTCCTGCTGTTATTCATTGGGTTCGCCATCAAGGTTCCGAGCGTTCCCCTGCACACTTGGCTCCCCGACGCACACGTCGAAGCACCAACGCCGATCTCCATGATTCTGGCGGGCGTGCTGTTGAAAATGGGTGGCTACGGTATCCTTCGCATTTGTTATCCCATCTGCCCTGCGGCAGGCTACGATCTGGCCTGGCTGGTATGCAGCATTGGTGTGCTGAGCATGGTCTACGGAGCCTTCGCCGCGCTGGCCCAGACCGATTTCAAGCGCATGGTGGCTTACAGTTCTGTTTCTCACATGGGTTACGTCGTCCTGGGCATTGGCGTCTGGAGCGCCTGGTCCGGCACCAACTATGATTCCGACTTTTGGAAGTGGGGCATGAACGGTGCCATGTTCCAAATGATTGCCCACGGCATCAGCTCGGCCGGCATGTTCTTTATGGTCGGCGTGCTCTACGACCGCGTGCATCATCGCGACCTGAACCGCTTCGGCGCGATTTTCAGCAAGATGCGCAGCTATGCGGGGCTGTCGATTGTGGTCTTCTTTGCCGGCTTGGGTCTGCCCGGGCTGTGCGGTTTTATTGGCGAAGTGCTGGTTGTGTTTGGCACTTGGAAGTACAGCATGACCTTGACGGTGATTTCAGCGTTCGTGGTCATTTTGACGGCCAGCTACATCTTGTGGGCAATTCAGCGCGTGTATCTTGGGGCCGAGTATCTTGGTCCGCATGTGGAAGACTTGACTCCACTCACTCCACGGGAGTGGTCCGTCGCCGTTCCGCTGGTGATGCTGGCCATTCTGTTTGGAGTCTATCCGCAGTCAGTATTCCGCTATATGTCGCCAACGGTCAATCAAGAGGTCAATGACTTGACCATCTGGGCCAAGAGTAATCGTCCTGGACCTGTGATCAAGACTGAGCAGGCAGCGGTACCGGTTGGGGATGCTTCGCGAGTTGCGGTGATTAAGGACGGAAAGTAAATACTCAGAGAATAAACACAAAGGGGACAGTCCCATTTTTGGTTCCCAAAACTTGGGACCCCGACGCATCGGGATTAATAAACAGTCCCCGAGGGATCGCATCTGTGAACTACGAGCAAGTCGTCCATTTCGCCATCGGTGACGCCAAGGGGTCGGTCGGGCTGTTTTTGCCTGAACTGGTTCTGTGCGGCACCATCCTGTTGCTCCTGGGGCTGCGGGTGTTCGACCGGCTGGCCAAGATTCCCACCTGGCTGGTGGCGATTGCTGGTTGCGGCTTCGCGCTCTGGCTCGCCGTGCCGTGGCAAGAGCTTTCCACGAGCGGGCTGCCCGCTCCGGTGGAGATTTTCACCGGGATGTTGGTCATCGACAGCTTCACGCTTTTTTTCCGTGGGCTGCTGCTATTGTTCGCCATCTTGTTTATCATCTTCACGCAAATCTCCGGCATCCCCGATCATCACGACGCCCCTGACTTTTACACGCTGGTGCTCGGGGCCACGTTTGGCATGTTGCTGATGACCTCGGCCAATCATCTGCTGGTCATCTTCCTGGCCGTGGAAATGGCCAGCGTTCCCTCCTATGTTCTAGCCGGGATGCTCAAGGTGCGTCGCCGCAGCAGCGAAGCGGCCCTGAAATATTCGATCTATGGGGCCGGGGCCGCGGGTGTCATGTTGTACGGCATCAGCCTGTTGGCCGGCGTCCTGGGCTCCTGCCACCTCCCCACGATGGCCCAGCGGCTGGCAACGATGCTCGATCCAGCCCACTCGGCCATGCACGGCTCGATCGCCGCCGCCGGAGTCTCCGATCCGAATTGGGTCGTGCTAGTGCTTGGCGGACTGATGGTTTCCGTTGGGCTGGCATTTAAGCTCTCGGCTGTGCCGTTTCATTTTTGGTGTCCTGACGTGTTTGAGGGGGCCAGCGCCGAGGTCAATGCGTTCCTTTCGGTCGCATCCAAGGCCGCTGCGTTGGCCCTGTTGATTCGCGTGGTCATCGGTTTTGGAACCGTGCCGCATCACACGGTTGAGCAAACGGTCGGCGGCAAGGCGGAACTGGTAAGCGTGGCGGGGCGTGCGGAAGTGCATTCTCGGCCTGAGGCTCTCAAACAGCCCCGTCTGACCGTCGCCCAAGCCATCGACAAGTGGCAGGATGAGGAAGCTGTCTTTGGTCGAACGGACATTGAGCAGGCAGAAATCGAATCGCCCAGTCAGCAGATGAAAGGGCCGGATTCCATGACGGCTCTGAAGCGTCCGCGGCAGTTCATGCTTTACATCGTCGTCATCATCTCGGCCATCACTTGCACTTTCGGCAATCTGGTCGCTCTTGGCCAAACCAACATCAAGCGGCTTCTGGCCTACAGCACCATCGCTCACGCCGGCTACATGATGATGCCCGTGGCGGCGGTGCTGGCGCTGATGAACACCGGTCAGCCGGGCGTGGACAATGCTTTCAAGTCGCTTTTGATTTACGTATTTATCTACCTGTTCATGAATCTCGGCGCATTCGCCGTGGTGGCGTTCCTTCGCAACGCGATGCGAAGCGAAGAGATCGCCGACTACGCCGGACTGATCCGCTCCGCCCCAGGTGTGACAATCTGCTTCTGCGTGATTCTGTTCAGCTTGATCGGACTGCCGCCGTTGGCTGGCTTTCTCGGCAAGTTCGCCATCTTCGAGGCGCTGGTCACGGCCAATACGGCCCCAACCTATGCGTTGTTGGTGATCGGCGGTCTGAACACGGCATTGGCCTTGGTCTATTACCTGCGCGTGATCAAGGTTATGACGATCGACGCTCCTTCCGAAGAACGTCCGCCGGTTGAGTTCTCGCTCGTTTCCATGCCAGGAGCCTACCTGGTGGCGATTACGCTGCCGCTGGTCCTGATGATCGTGGATTGGAATGTGCTGACCCAATGGACGCTGGCCGCCTGCCGTCAGCTAGTATTGAACTGATGAACAATCGCGATACCATCGACGCCCTGAACCAGCTCCTGGCGATTCACTATCGCTCAGTGCCGATGTACTTGACCGAGGCGGTCCCCTGGACGCACCACGGCGACGAGCAGGCCACGGCCGCCGTCGAAGACATCGTTGCCAGTCATAAGGCAATCGTGGTGCGGCTGGCCGACGAAATCCAGAACCGCTATGGCGTGGTTGACCCGGGCGATTTTCCCGCCGAGTACACCGACCTGCATTTTCTCTCGCTCGATTACTTGCTGATCGAGATCCTCGCTGGGCTGGACCTGGATATCCAGTCCATACAAGAGTGCGTCCGCCGGCTCGAAGACGATCGGGTCGGCAAGGCGTTGGCCGAGGAAGCGCTCGGCAATGCTCGAGGCCACCGGCAGACGATTGAAGAGTTGCTCAGGCCGGTGGCGGGCCGGACCGTGCAAACGTAGCGCGCATCAAGATGCTCCTCGTTGACACCCACGCTCATCTCGACCAGGAAGAATTCAACGAAGACCGAGGCGAGGTGATCGCCCGCGCCTTGGCCGCCGGAGTCGAGCAAATCGTTTGCGTGGCGGTGAGTGCCGCTTCCAGTGAGGTGGCGATCTCACTCGCTGGGCAATGGCCGGGCATCTTTGCCAGTGTGGGGATTCACCCCAACCATTGCGCCCAGGCCGGCGAAGGAGATTGGGAGCGCGTGCTGGCCCTGGTCGGTCAGCCCAAAGTCGTCGCCCTGGGCGAAACGGGGCTGGACCGCCACTGGAACTACTCCCCCTTCGAGATGCAGCAGGATTATTTTGACCGCCATCTGCGGCTGATGCAGCAGACGGGGCTTCCCATCATCATTCACACGCGGGAAAGTGAAGCCGACGTGATGGCCATGCTGCGCGAGGCCCGTAGCCGCGCTCCTCTACACGGTGTCATGCACTCGTTCGTGGGGGATGCCGCCATGGCAGCCGAATGCCTCGAACTGGGGATGCACATCAGCTTTGCCGGCATGGTGACGTTCAAGAAGTCGCAACCGCTGCGGGATGTGGCGGCCACGATTCCAGCCGAGCGATTGCTTGTCGAGACCGACAGTCCGTACTTGTCTCCGCACCCGCTGCGTGGCAAGCGGAACGAGCCGGCCCATGTGGTGCATACGCTGTCCTGTCTGGCCGAAGCCCGCGGTTGCACCCCGGCCGAACTGGCGGCGGTGACGACGGCCAACGCGCGGTTGTTATTCGGACTGGAAAGCCAAAATTAGACTCTGTTCGAAAAAAATCAGCCGGCACGCGCTAGCGTCCGGTTCTGTGCGCGGAATCGGTGCCGAACCGGGGGCTAGCGCCCTGCGGCTGATCTGTACACCGGCTCGCCGGTGGCGAGCCGCAGGGATAAAATAGATCCTGAAGCATTGATCGCATCGAGTGAACCACGCAGAAAGGGTTGAGCCATGGTCAAAACCGCTAGCACAATGCTGCCGCTGGGAACAAAAGCCCCGGACTTTA
>JAIOPX010000290.1 GCA_021413705.1 Planctomycetota bacterium
GTCGTAGTTCAGCCCCACGGTGCCGCGGATGCCGTAGGCGGGAGTCATGCCGCCGAGATCCACGAAGGGGCCGTCGAGATAGGAATTGCCCAGGGTGAATGCGGCGCCCAGCGACAAACGATCGGTCAGGTCCATGCCGGCGGCGAACACAATGTCCAGCGCCATGTAGTCGGCGGAAGTTCCGTTCGATTCCGGCACGTCGCGAAAGTCAACGCCGCAACCCGCGTTGGAGAACAGCCCGATGCCGAAGGTGACCGGCAAACCGAGTTCCGACAAATCCTGCGTGACGCCGATGTTCGGCGTGGCCGAGCCGACCAAGCCGGATTTGGAACTGAAGGGATCGACGCCGATTGCCGGGAGCGGTGTGAGTTGTTCGATGTTGTAGGTCGGCTCAACCCAGGCTCCGCCGACGGAGAATTGCGTGCCTTGATATTGCGTGAGCGTGGCGGGGTTGCCGTAGATGGCGGACTGCAAGTCTTGGGGCATCGCCAGGCTGGTGCCGGCCATGCCGCCGGAGGCGGGCATGAGAGTGTTGTGTAGTTCGACGCCGAACGACTGGGCGCGGCATTCGGAGGCAAACCGGGCGCCGGCAATCAGTACAACGGCGCAAGCGAGAACTCGCAGGATGCGCATGGGTGGGACCGCCTGGGAATAAAGGAAGGAGTGCTGGCAAGGTGAGAGGAGCATTCGCTGCGGCGCAATTAATTTGTTTATTGCGCAGAGATGCATCGCAACGAATTCTCTGGTTTTATCGACGATTTCCAGTCGAAACCTTGTGCATGGTCGCTATTTCTTATCCCCAGGCAGGTTGGGGTGGTAGCGACTTTAACGGACGTGCCGAATATGCGGCTTTTCGTTTCATTTTTGGCTGCGGTGGTGGCCGCTTTGGTTGGGCTGCGCTGCGCGCCGGGCTTGGCGCAAGAGTGCCGCCGATTGCCCCCGGTGATGGAGGAAGCAGGTTCCAGTGTCGTGGCGCCGGCAGAATGGTTGCAGCCGACTGTCCACGACGTAACCGGGGGCGCTGATTTCGCTACCCAAGCGGACGCTGGCGTGGCCGAGATCGGCGAGCGATTGATCGACAAGGCCACCGATCCGTTTTCCCGGATGATGGGCTTCATGGTCCGCGATGAAATCGGCGTGCCGTTGGATACGGAGGATGGTGAACTGAATCAGCTCGATTTTCGCGCGCAAGTTCCGTTCGACGCCTTCGGCAAGTTCAACGCCGCGCGCGTCGAAGTGCAATACAACATCAACAGCTCCGATGGCGATGGCTTGTACGACGTCATGCTGTTCGACATGGTGGTGACCAAAACATCGTGGGGAAAATGGGGCATCGGTCCGAGTATCAGCATGGTTCCGAATTCCTCCAGTAATGGGAGCACCTTTCAGGCCGGGCCGGCCGCCGGCGTCATCTCCATTACCGAGCACTGGACGATCGGCCTGCTTACGCAGAACTACCTGAGCAGTCAATATTGCCAGACCGATATCGAGCCGCTGTTGACGTACAAATTCAATGAAACCACTTGGCTGAGCCTGGGAGACATCAAATTTGAATATGACTGGACCAACGGGCATTGGATCCAGGTTCCGCTGGGAATCGAGTTGGCTCGGATCGTGGATATCGCCGGCCAAAAAATCGACTTTTTTGTGAACCCCCAATACAACCTCCGCAATAGCGACGGCAATCAGGAGTGGCAGTTCTACTTTGGTTTCACGCTGCTACTGCCCGAGGACAAACGATGAATCCTGACTCGACGAGCGCTGCTGCGTGGCTTGGGACAGATGTTTCCGTCTGCCGCATGAGAAATGGGTTGGCGTGTCTGGCGATACTGGCATTCGCAACTTGGATGGATGCTGGGATTGCGGTCGGGCAGGAGATGCGTCGCCTGCCGCCAGTGACCAGTGACGAGCCGGTGATCCCAGCGTCCGTTGACGATGCGAGCGAGGCGCCGGCAGATGATGACTTTCAGCGTTCGACCGAACACGAGCGGGCTGGGTTGGGAAGCAGCGAACGTTTGATCGACCGGGTGACCGATCCCACGTCGTGGCTGATGGACTTTCGCCTGCGTGACCTGGCCGTCTTTCCCACATCCGACGCTGAAGACGATTCCAATACGATCGATTTTCGTTTGCAGATGCCATTTCTCTTGTGGGGCGAGATCAATCTGCTGCGCGTGGATGTTCCGTACAATATCAGCAGTTCAAAAGGATCGGGCCTGGGCGACATCGTGATGTTCGATCTGGTCGTCTTCGATGCGCCGTGGGGGCGGTGGGGCATCGGCCCGGGGATGCGGCTGATTTCCGATCCGGGCGACGAAGATTCGTTTCTGCTGGGGCCGGTGGCCGGCACCGTATGGAAGAACGAGCATTGGACGGTCGGCATCCTATCCGAGAACTACTTTAGCGGAGACAATTCCCTCTCCGAATTGCAACCGATCCTCGCCTATAAGTTCAATGAACAGTTCGCTTTAGGCATTGGAGAATCGAAGTTCAAATACGACTGGAGCACCGGCGCCTGGACGCAGATTCCGCTGGGCGTGGAAGCTAAATATATTGCCGATCTGCACGGCCAGAAGATCGAATTCTTCATCAATCCCCAATACAGCTTTCGCAATAGCGCTGGCGATCCCGAGTGGATGCTCTACGTCGGCCTGACGCTGCTTGTGCCGGAAGCCTGATTCCGTTGAGGAGTTGGGGGGCCGGCTGGCCGAGCCGGGCGGCACGGGGCGGAAGCAATACTTCCTCGGGGTTTCTGCCCCGTCTTTTTTTCGCTCTTCGTGGCGGCGGCGCGCATCGCGCGTTATACTGCCCGGCTGCTGCGGAACTTTGGAATTTGCAGGCGTCTTTTCGGTGGCCTGCTTCTGCTCAGCGCGCTGCTGTTTTCCATCGATCCAGTCTGTGGGCAGGCGCCAACATCTGACCCATTGGCAAGTTGGAATGACGGGCCTGCCAAAAAAGCGATAGTCGAGTTCGTCCGCGCGACGACCAACCAGGCCGGCCCCAAGTATGTGCCGCCGGCGGAGCGGATTGCTACGTTCGATCAGGATGGCACGCTGTGGGTCGAGCATCCCATGTACACCCAGGTGATGTATTGCCTGGATCGGGTGCCGGCAGTGGTTGAAAAAAAGCCGGAACTGAAAAACGTCGAACCTTTCAAAACGGTCCTTTCCGGCGACCGGGAAGCGATCGCGAAACTATCGCTTAAAGATCTGGAAGTGGTCCTGTTTGCCACGCTCTCGGGAATGAGCGTGGAAGAGTTTCGCGTAGATGTGCGCCGCTGGCTGGCTACGGCCAAACACCCGCGCTACAAGCGGCCCTATACCGAGCTGACCTATCTGCCCATGCAGGAGTTGCTGCGCTACTTGCGCGGCAGCGGTTACAAGACCTATATCGTCACGGGTGGAGGCCAGGATTTTGTCCGTGTGTATGCGGAGCAGGTCTATGGCATTCCACCGGAGCAAGTCGTCGGCAGCGCAGGCGCAACCAAGTATGGCTACGACAAAGAGGGGAAGCCGACGCTCACCAAGGAACCGAAGTTGTTACTGAACGACAACGACGCCGGGAAGCCGGAGGGAATCCATTTGATGATCGGTCGCCGGCCGCGCGCCGCGTTCGGCAACACCGCGGGGGACCGGCAGATGTTGGAATACACGGGTGCAGGCGACGGCGCGAGGCTGATGATGCTGGTGCTACACGATGACGCGAAGCCTGAATATGCCTATGGCCCGGCGGAGGGATTGCCGGAGGCCAAAGTCGGCGCGTTTTCGCAGGCGCTCTACGACGAAGCGAAGCAGCGCGGCTGGACGGTCATTCGCATGAAGGATGATTGGGGCCGGGTGTTTGCCTTTGAGAACTAATTCTGGCAGTTGACATTTTCTACCGTGGGAGGAACATCATGGTGAGTAACAAGAGATTGCAGGTGGCTATCGTGTTGGGAGTTGGCTCCCTGTTGGGGTATCTGGCCGCCACGGGTGGTCTGAGTTTTAGCGGTCCCGCAACTGCGTCCCCAGCAGTCGAAGCCGCCTCCACTGCGGGCGAACAGCAACCGAGACTGGCTCAAGCGCCCGCGCCGACTCTCGCGACAGAACAGCCGCGCATCCTGGCGCAGCGGCAAGCAACGGGAAAGAAACCCAACATTCTGTTCATCATGGGAGATGACATCGGCTGGATGCAGCCGAGTTGCTACCACCGCGGCTTGATGGTTGGCGAGACGCCCAACATCGACCGGATCGCGCGGGAAGGGGGCATGTTCATGCATTACTACGCCGAGTCGAGTTGCACCGCCGGACGCACCGCCTTCATTACCGGCATGCACCCGTTCCGCGCAGGCATGGTCCTGCCGCAGTTGCCGGGCGCAATTTCGTATCTGCGCCCCGGCACGCCGTGCCTCGCCCAGTTCCTCTTGGACCGTGGCTACCGCACCGGCCAATTCGGCAAGAACCATCTCGGCGATCATCCGGATTCCCTCCCCACCGCGCACGGCTTCCAAGAGTTCTGGGGATATCTCTATCATCTTGATGCGATGCAGCAGGTGAGCTTCCCGGATATCAACAGCAGTCCGACCAAGCAAGCCGTCGTGCCGCCGATGAAGATGGTCCCGATTCCGGGTATTCCGCCGGCCCCGGGTGAGATCGACCCCAAGGACGGCGTCTGCATGGCGGCTCCGCGGCCGGTCTCCGCTCACGCTCGAGCGCTCCAAGACCGTGGACGAGGAAATCTCTTCGCATGTCCTCGACTGGCTCGAGCGCAATGACCCCAAGCAGACGAACAAGCCGTTCTTCTGCTACTACAACCCAGCCCGCATGCACGTCACCACCGTGCTGTCGAAAAAGTATGAAGACATGATCGGCACCAAGGGGGGCAAAGACTGGGGCGCCAACGAAGCCGGCATGAAGCAGATGGACGACAACATCGGTCTGGTCCTGAAGAAGCTGGAAGACATGGGCGAACTCGACAACACCATTGTTGTCTTCACCACCGACAACGGGGCCGAGGTTCAAACCTTCCCGGACGGCGGTGTCACTCCGTTCAAAGCTGGGAAGTTGAGTACCTGGGAAGGTGGCATGCGCGCTCCGTGCGTCATCCGCTGGCCGGGCGTCGTCAAGCCCGGCACGATCTTCAAGGAGATGTTCTCCTCGCTGGACTGGCTCCCCACGTTCGTGGAAATTGCCGGCGGACCCAAAGGCAATGACCTGAACAAGGAAATCATGGCCGGCAAGTATCCGGGCATCGTGAAGACGA
The DNA here is from genome assembly GCA_021413705.1 of Planctomycetota bacterium. Lineage (GTDB taxonomy): Bacteria > Planctomycetota > Planctomycetia > Pirellulales > UBA7805 > JAIOPX01. Next base: position 5,242 of record JAIOPX010000290.1, read on the forward strand.
AGCTCGATGGATTCAATCAGATCGACTACCTCACCGGAAAGTCGGAAGCATCGGCACGCGACACTTTCTTCTACTATCAGGGTCGCCTCCCCTCGGCCGTGCGCTACAAGAACTGGAAGTTCTATTACACGATGATGGGCTCCATGGGCGTCGATGCTCTCAACGCCCCCGTGACGTATCACTGGACCCAGCTCCAGAACATCATGCGCGATCCGTTCGAGAATAACGTCGGGGCAGAACAAAAGGGCGCCTTTTCGGTCGCAGGCGCTCTCGCCTCGCCGAGCACCGCGTATATCTATGACTGGAACCTCCTGCCCATCGGCCAGTTGCTGTGGGAGAAGGAACTCATGTCGTATGTGGACTTCCCACCGCTGCAGATGGCGGCGAGCTACAACCTCGAACAGGTTTTGCAACAGGTGCGGGAGATGGGAGCAAAACACCCGAGCCAATAGTCGCCAGTTCTCTGGTAGATAAAGTTTATCTGGCGTTAAGATTGTGCGCATGCAATTTGCATTCAGCGCATAGAGTGCGTACATTGCTATAATTCGCACACATCAAATAATGGACCGACTGGTCATTCGAATTCGCCCACTGGAGAGCATCACCATGAAATTGAACCGTTGGCAATTTTTCGGAGTCGTGACACTTGCGGCTTTCATTGGCTATCTCGCGGCCTGCAATCGGGCGACGCCGGAGCGCGATGCCCATGCAGAGGGAGTCGCTGCTCCCGCGGTGGATGCGCGCCATGGGGATGAGGCTCAATCGCAAGTTGCCGCGGTCGATAGCGCGAAATCGGCGCCATCCAAGGTCGCTCAGGCGGCCCGCGCCGCCAGTCACGCTGCCAACGGCAAAAAGCCCAATATCCTCTTCATCATGGGGGATGACATTGGCATGTGGAACATCGGCGCTTACCACCGCGGCCTGATGGCCGGGCGGACGCCGAATCTCGACAAGCTGGCCAAGGAAGGGATGTTGTTCACGGACTACTACGCTGAAGCAAGCTGCACGGCGGGTCGAGCCAACTTCATCATGGGGCAATTGCCCATCCGCACGGGTATGACCACGGTTGGCCAGGCGGGCGCCAAGATCGGGATCCCAGCCGAGGCTTGCACGATTGCCACCGCGCTGAAAGCACAGGGCTATGCCACCGGTCAGTTCGGCAAGAATCATCTCGGCGACCGGAATGAATTTTTGCCGACCGTCCACGGCTTCGATGAGTTCTTCGGCTACCTGTATCACCTGGACGCGATGGAAGACCCTGCGCATCCCAACTACCCGCAGAAATTGCTGGACGTGGTAGGCCCGCGCAACATGGTCCATAGCTGGGCCACTGAGGTGGACGATCCCACCGAGATGCCGCGGTGGGGCAAAATCGGCAAGCAGAAGATTGAGGACGCCGGCAAGCTGTATCCAAAACGGATGGAAACTGTGGACGATGAGATCCGCGATCTGGCCTTGAAGTTCATCGACAAATCCAAAACGGACGGCAAGCCCTTCTTCTGCTGGCTCAACCCGACGCGGATGCACATCGTCACGCATCTCTCGCCCAAATGGGAAGCCACACGCAATGCGGAGAATGGCTGGTCGGAAGAGGAAGCCGGGATGGCCCAGCTCGACAACGACATCGGGCTGGTGCTGCAGAAGCTCAAGGACATGGGCGAGGACGACAACACTATCGTGGTGTTTACCACCGACAATGGCACCGAATTGTTCACTTGGCCCGATGGCGGCACGACTCCGTTCGCGCAGTGTAAAGGGACGGTTATGGAAGGGGGTTTCCGCGTGCCGTGCATCGTGCGCTGGCCCGGCAAGGTGCCGGCCGACACAGTGCAGAACGGACTCATGTCTGGCCTGGACTGGTTTCCCACCTTCCTGGCTGCGGCAGGCAACACCACCATCACCGACGAACTGCTTAAGGGTGTGAAAATTGGCGACCGAACGTACAAGAACCATCTGGACGGCTACAACCAGATGGACCTGATTACCGGCAAAGGCCCATCCGCACGTCATGAGATCTTTTACCTCGGCGAAAGCACCATCGGTGCGGTGCGCATTGACGACTACAAATATCGTTTCATTGACCAGCCGCGCGGCTGGCTGGGTGAAAAGACACACGCGGACATTCCTTATTTGACCAACCTGCGCCTCGATCCTTTCGAGCGCATGGGTTGGCCCAACAACGGGACGAAAGAGGGCGCGCAACAGTACTTCGATTGGTTCAAGTTCCAATTCTGGCGCTTTGTATTCGTTCAGCAGGTCGTCGGCAAGGAACTCGAGACCTTCGTCGAATATCCGCCGATGCAACGAGGCGCGAGCTTCAACCTGGAAGCAGTGAAAGCGGAGATGGCGAAAAGGATGCAACAGGCCGAGGCGGCCGCCAAGGGCCCCGGCAACTAGGCTGCGCCAGATGCATTGGCGCTTTTCATGAAAAAACAAACCCGCGGCGGTCGCACTACTCACGTGCCTCCGCCCCCCAAGCACATTCGAGGCATACGCCCCGCGGCCATCGTGGTCGCGGTGTTGCTGGCGGTGTCTGCCGGCTGGGCTCTGGGGAAATACTGGAATGCGCAACCACCTGCGAAGGAACCGGCATCAACCGTTCGGCCCCAGCCAGTGGTTGCGGTCGAAGTTGATTTCCAGAAATTGAAAGGCCGCTGGCAGAGGAGCGACGGCGGATATGTCCTGGAGATCCGCTCGGTGAACGCCGACGGCACGCTCGACGCTGCCTATCTCAATCCTCGGCCGATCAATGTGGCCAAAGCCGTGGCGTCGCGCGAGGGGGCGAGTCTCAAAGTATTTATCGAACTGCGTGACAAGAACTATCCTGGCTCCACGTATCAACTTGTGTATGAACCGCAAGCAGATCAACTCAGCGGCGTGTATTTCCAGGCCGTCGAACGGCAGCAATTTGAAGTGGCTTTTGCCAGAATGAAATAATCGGAGCCACTGAGTGCCACGTACTGGCGATTAGAATCACTGAGCTAGGGTATCGAAATATCGAGCGAACGAGATCGGCGTGGGTGGTTTTACTCACCCTTCTGCTACACAACTTTTCTCAGAAAGACATCAGATGACAGAGCCATGGAAATTGGGACAACGTGCCGCGTTTCTGCTACTCGGGGCGGTCGTCGCCCTGGGAAGCCTTGTGAGTTTAACGGCGTCTGCGCTGGCGGCCGATCCGGTTGCCGCTTCCGGCGGCGCAGGCAACGCTGCCGACGAAAAGGCCATTCGAGCCACGGCCGATGCCTTTGTCAAAGCGTTTAATGCCGGCGATGCCAAGGGGATCGGCGCTCTGTGGGCCACCGATGCCGAGTACACCGATGAATCGGGCAAGTCGCTGCACGGCCGGGCCGACATCGAGAAGGAATATGCGGAACTCTTCAAGGCGCAGCGCGGATTGACAATGACGGTCGCCGTGGATTCGATCCGGTTTCTGGGGCCAGACATCGCCATCGAGAAGGGAATCGCCAAGGTCAAATCGGCGGCGGAAAAGACCGATTCCGCGGCCCGCTACACCGTGGTTCATGCCAAGCGCGATGGAAAATGGGTGATGGTCGTGGGTCGCGACGCACCTTATGTATCCGCTTCGAACGAGGATTATCTCAATGACCTCGAGTGGCTGATTGGCCAATGGCGACCCGATGCCAAAGATTCACCCTTGCGGATCAAGTTCGAGTGGATGGCCCAACGGAACTTCATCAAGAATACGTACATTACGCTCAAGGACGGAAAAGAATCGATGACCGGGGCGCAGATCATCGGCTGGAATCCTAAGTTGGGACGTATCGTTTCCTGGCACTTCGATGCCCAGGGTGGTTTTGGCGACGATGTGTGGACCAAGGACGGCGCGAAGTGGGTCATTGATGCGTCGGGCGTTTTTCGCAACGGCAGCGAGAGCGTTGCCGTGAATGTGTTGACCCCCATCGACGCCAACAGCTTTACTTGGCAGTCGCTGAAACGCACGCTCGATGGCGTAGTACTGCCCAATACGGCGCCGGTCAAGATGATCAAGGTGCAGGCCGCTCAATAACGACCTATTTGAACCATCAATTCATTACCCGAAAGGTATTATCATGAAGAAAACATTACTCGGATTAGTTGTGGCGACATCGTTGTCTCTGCTTGGAGTGCAATTCGCCCAGGCGCGCGGCTTCGGCGGGTCGGGTGGCGGTGGAACTGGTGGTGGATTCCACGGCGGATCGCCCGGCGGCGGAGGAGGAGGCGGATTTCACGGGGGCGGATCTGGTGGTAGCGGAGGATTTGGTGGCGGAGCTGGCGGCGAATCTCGAGGCGGCTTCGGTGGTGGCGGGTCGCGCGACAATCAAGCCACAGGAGCACAAGGCGCAGCCGCGGGACATGCGGCCTCGAATCGGAACAATCCCCAATACTCCGGCGCAGAAGGGGCCGCGGCCGGACATGCCGCTTCCAACCGCAACAACCCGCAATACTCGGGCGCTCAAGGTGCTGCTGCTGGCGCTGCCGCATCCAATCGCAACAATCCTCAGTACTCCGGCGCGCAGGGTGCAGCCGCGGGTGCTGCGGCTGCCAATCGCAACAATCCTCAATACTCGGGTGCCGAAGGAGCTGCCGCCGGTGCGGCCGTTGCCAACCGCAACTCGCCCCAGTACTCAGGCGCTCAAGGTGCAGCCGCTGGATATGCTGCCGCCCAGAATCAAGCCCCGCAGTTTTCCGGCGCGGGTGGCGCTGTCGCCGGATATGCAGCAGGTTCCGCCAATGTGGGCCTGCCGACTGACGCTGGATATGCCATGCCTGTTGCCCGAGCTGGTGCCGTGGGTGGGGCCGCCTATGCCTCCAACCATCGCACCGCGGCTGTCAGCGGAAGCGTGATGGCCGCCCGGGGCGCCGCGGTTCGCGGCTCGTTCAATCATTACGATGTCTACGGCCGCGGCTGGTACGGCACTCATCCTGGAGCCTGGGCGGCTGCCGGCTGGGGAGCCGGTCAAGCCTGGGGTGCGACAGCTTGGCCGGCAACCGCGGCGGCGTTGGGCTTGGCTGCCGACGCGATGCCGATGGTTTACAACTATGGCTCGAACATCACCTACCAGGGCGACCAGGTTTACTACGGTGATCAGCCGGCGGCGACCGCCGATCAATACTATCAGCAGGCTGCCACGCTGGCTCAAAGCGTCCCCGCGCCCGACGCACAGGATGCGGATTGGCTGCCGCTGGGCGTATTCGGCCTGGTGCAAAACGATCAGGCGGACCCGCACTATATCGTTCAATTCGCCGTCAACAAGTCGGGAGCCATTGCCGGCAACCATACCGATCTCGTGAGTGGCGCAAACTCACCCATCCACGGCGCCGTGGACAAAAAGTCGCAGCGCATTTCTTGGATGGTGGGTGATAACAAGAACACCGTCGGCGAAATGGGACTCTTCAACATGACGCACGACGAAGTGCCTGTGCTGATCCACATCGGCCAGGATAAGACTCAGCAATGGTTGCTGGTCCGGCTCAAGCAGCCCCAGCAGCAAAAAGCCCAGTAAACCGGCTTTGTCGGAAAACATCAGCCGGCACGCGCTAGCGTCCGGTTCTGTGCGAGATTCCGACGCCAAACCGGGGGCTAGCGCCCGGCGGCTGATCGAAATCGCCGTTTTTCGACAAAGCCTATAACCAGGAACACCCGAGATGAAGCGCTCACTTCAAGTTACAGCAACTGCTGCTTTCGCATTGATCTGTCTGGCCGGTTGTACGCCCGAGAAACCAACGCCTGCTGTGAATCCGCCGGCGACTCCCGCGGCCACTTTTGGCAAACTCTCAGAGAAAGAAGCCCAGGACATTGCCGTCGAGGCCTACGTCTACGGCTATCCGTTGGTGACGATGGAGACCACGCGCCGCGTGATGACCAATGTCGAGGAGCCGAAGGGAACGCATGCCCCCGTGGGCCAGTTCTGCAACATGCGGGAGTATCCCAACGCCTCGTTCAAAGATATTACGGCCCCCAACGCCGACACGCTCTATTCCGCGGCCTGGCTGGATCTCGCGCAAGAACCCTGGGTGTTGAGCTTGCCGGACGAGGGTGATCGCTACTTCCTGATCCCGATGCTTGACGCCTGGACCAATGTGTTCCAGGTACCCGGCAAGCGCACGACCGGCGACAAGGCGCAAGCCTACGTCATCACGGGACCGAATTGGAAAGGCAAACTGCCCGAAGGGGTCACGGAGTACAAATCACCGACGAACATGGTGTGGATCCTCGGCCGCACCTATTGTACCGGCACGCCCGAAGACTACAAAGCGGTTCACGCCCTGCAGGATCAGTACACTCTGTTGCCGCTGAGCAGCTACGGCAAAGAATATGTCATCCCGAAGGGCAAAGTCGATCCCGATATCGACACCAAGACCGCGCCGCGAGAGCAGGTTAATAAGATGGAAGGCGCGGCGTATTTCAAGCTGCTGGCCGAGCTGATGAAAAACAATCCGCCGGTCAAGGAAGATGCACCGATGGTGGCCAAGCTGGCCAAGATCGGAATTGTGCCAGGGCAAGACTTTGACGACAGCAAGCTCGATCCGGCGGTGGCCAAGGCAATTGAGAGCGCGCCCAAGGCAGGCTTGGAGAAGATCGTCGGGCATCTCAAACAAGGGGGAAAGTCGATGAACGGCTGGGTGTTTCCCACCCCGGCGGGCGAATATGGCACGGACTATCTTCAGCGCGCTACCATCACCTACTTTGGCCTGGGTTGCAATCGGATGGATGACGCCGTCTATCCGACCAACGAGGTTGGTGCGGATGGGAAGCCCTACGACGGAGCGAACAAGTACACGATCACCTTTCCCAAAGGAGAGATGCCCCCCGTCAATGGGTTCTGGTCGCTGACGATGTACAACGCCGATTATTACTTCGTGGACAATACGCTCAACCGCTACACGCTCAGCGCGCGCGACAAGTTGAAGCCGAATGAAGATGGCTCGGTGACGCTCTACATTCAGCATGAGTCACCCGGCGCTGAGAAGGAATCTAATTGGCTACCGGCGCCGAAGGACAAGTTCGTGCTGATGATGCGAATGTACTGGCCCAAGGAAAAATCTCCGTCGATCCTCGACGGCACCTGGAAGCCGCCTGTGGTGAAGAAGGTGGAGTGAGTCGAGTACTGAGTACTGATATTGTCCGCTTGAAACCCATTCAGGAACATTCATGCAGTGTGTCGTCTTCCGCCTGCGGCTTTCATTTTTGATAAGCTGCACCTTGGTCGCGTCCAGTTCTTGTTCTTCCGTTTCGGCAGATGCTCCTATTGGCCCGCCTGCTACAGTGACTCAAGCAGCGGCCGTGTTGGATCTTTCCAAGTTTCCGCTTTTCAATGCGACCAAGGAGCCTCAAAGCCGCAATGTGGCCGGCTTGTCGTACAATGCTAAGAGCGATCTCAAACAGGCTTTCGACTTTCAGCGGAAACAGTTGCTCGAACGGGGCTTCAAAGAACTGCCGGGCGGATACAGCAGCGACCAGACCGCCAGCGGCACATTCGCCAAGGACGGTTTTCGCGTCGCGGTCACCGTCTTCCCCGCCGGCGAAGCAGGCGAAGCCGGCGTCTCGATTCTCAATCTCGGCAACGTGCAACTCGACCAGTTGCCCGTCCCACCGGATGCCAAGCCCTCTTTTTCCGGCGCGGCTGTAGCAATGTATACCTCTGATGCCACACCTGCCAACACAGCCGCCGCCTGCAAGAAACTGCTGCTGGAAAAAGGTTGGCAGCCCTACGGCACTGCTGGCGACGTGCAATTCTTCAAGCAAAACGCCGTGCGGCTGACAGCGAATGTGGCCGCCGCTCCGGCTCAAGGTGGCAAGACCATGAT
>JAIOPX010000291.1 GCA_021413705.1 Planctomycetota bacterium
GCAGTTGGCCCGCCTGGGCGTGGTCAACGCTGAGAAGCGCGTGGTCGTAGCGCCCGCCATGGCGGAAGGCTTCACCGCCGTGGAAGGGGAAGCGGCCTACTACCGCACGCTCAACAACAGCCAGTTCTTCGAGAGCTTCCCCGGGACCAGGGCCACGTTTAGATAGTATCCTTCACGCTCCGCGTGAAGATTCGCATCACGCGGAGCGTGATGGATACTGTGATGTGAAGCGACGCATCACGCGGAGCGTGATGGATACTATGGGAGAATCAACGATGCGAAATGGAGCTTGGCTCGTCGTGGCATTGCTGTTGGCAAGCACTGGCTGTGCCGGTGGCACTTGGTTGGGACGCGGCGCTGAACCGGAAGAAGAGCAACCCTCTACGATTCGCGAAATGCTCAGCCGCAAAGGCCAAATCCAGCCATCCGCGGATAATACGCCCGTAGCCAAGCAATCAACCCCGGCCGAAAATCGGCGATCGGAGATTGCGCTGGCGAGCCACACGACTCCCGTACAGGAGAAGAAGAGCAAAAAGAATCAAAAAGAAGAGGAGGGCGAGGGAAGCGGCTTCACCAAGCGATTCTCGCAGGCTCGCAGCCTGGAGTCCGCCAATAAGCTGGACGAGGCCCGCGCCATTTATCAGCAACTCATTAGCGCCCATCCCAACCGCTGGGAGCCCTATCACCGGCTGGGCTTAGTTGCCGATCGTCAGAAGCGATTCACCGAAGCGGAATCGTTACTCTCGGAAGCTCTGCGGCGGAAGCCGATGGACGCCGAATTGTTCGCCGACCTGGGTTATTGCTTCTACTTGCAAGGCAAGCTCGACAAAGCCGAGAGCGCCTTGGCGAAGGCGGTAACGATCAAACCTTCCGAGGCCCGGTATCGCAATAATTTGGGTCTGGTCTATGGCGTCAAGGGACGCACGGAGGAGGCGCTGGAGAGTTTCCGTCATGCCGGAAGCGAAGCCGACGCTCAATACAATATGGCCTTCGTCATGGCTACGCGCAACGACATGGAAGGGGCCAAGAAGCGATTCCAAATGGCGCTCGACGTGGAACCGAATCACGACGGTGCGCGGCGGGCGCTCCGCTCGTTCGAACAAGCCGATCGCGATGGTGATCAGGCACTGGAACCCGAAATGACAGCCGATGGACGCCGCCTGGTACCGTACATCGAAGATCCCACCCAGACGGGAACAAATGGCACCAACAGCACAGCCTCGCGGGCACTGCAATCGAAAGCCCGGGGCATGGTGCAGAACCGCCTGGCGGAAAAAGCGGGGAGATAGTGTCACTGCCGGACCGACGCCGAATGAGATCATTTGCACCCAATTCGGGTTACGGCGTCTGTCAGGCAGTGGCATCGCAGCGATATAATCGGGCGGATGGAATCGCCGTCGGTTGACATTCTGTACGAAGAGGGGCCGTGCCTGGCTGTGCTGAAGCCATCCGGCCTGTTGACGCAAGCGCCGCCGGATATCGACAGCATGGAACGCCGTCTGCGGGCATATCTCAAACAGCGCGACGCCAAGCCGGGTAACATCTATCTCGGCATCCCGCATCGCCTCGACCGCCCTGTCTCAGGCGTCCTGTTGTTCGCCAAGCATGTCCGCGCGTGTCGGCGGCTCTCCGACCAGTTTGCCGGTCGATTGGTGCGCAAGACCTATTGGGCGTGCGTCGAGGGAACGGTTTCTCCTGCCGAAGGGCGTTGGGAAGATTGGCTGCGCAAGGTGCCCGATGAAGCCAGGGCAGAAGTCGTACCCGAGGGTCATGCCGAAGCTCGACAGGCCGTGCTGACCTATCGAACAATCGCGGCCACGCCGCACGGCTCGTGGCTGGAGATCAGCCCTGAAACGGGCCGCACGCACCAGATCCGCGTGCAGGCGGCTGCCCGGGGTTATCCGATCGTTGGCGATTCACTCTATGGCGCCAAAATCCCTTTTGGCACACAACACGACGATCCGCGAAAGCTGGCCATTGCACTTCACGGCCGCGGCATTGAGTTTCGCCATCCTATGACCCAGGAGATGGTGTGCCTCGAAGCGCCACTGCCGGAAGTTTGGGACGCATTGCAGTGAGCGGCACGGCGCTAGCCGCCGGTGAGAATGCGTTACGTCTCGCCCCAAACACCGGTGGCTAGCGCCATACCGCTCAGCAAAGCACCCCTACAACCGCTGCATTCGCTACGCTCGCTCCAGAAATTGACGATGCAAATTCGCATCGTGCCGGTCCGCGAGCTAGACTTCTGGGAATCGACGCGCGACCGGGCCATCCCGGGCGGCTTTCATCCCAGGAGCGAATGTCATGAATCTGGCTGGATTGATGTTGGCCGCGGCCATTTGCGTGCCGCCGAACGAGCCGGTGGCGAACAACGCCCAACCGTATCACTACACGCAGCCCACAATCCGCCGCTTCGAGCGCCGCTTTGAAGATGAAGCCCGGGAAAAGAACTGGGACTCGTATTGCGCGGAACTCACTGACCTGTGGACGGAGTATCGCCGCGCGGGTTCGACGACCCGGGCGTGGGAGAAATACATCCACGATGCCGGCCAGGCGAAACGTCGCTATGTCTACAACGATCCGTATCTGGCTCCGATCGTGACCCGCAATGAGCGGAACGGCGAGCGGTAGGTCAGGCTTACTGCTGCTGTCCGCCTTGTTGCCGCTCTGGCCGCTTGGTGGAGACATAAACCTCCAAGCCAGGGATCGCTTGAGTAAGCTGATCGCCGGCCGATTTGGTCACTTGCGTCTGGCCGACGTCGAGTTGCTTCAGCGTGCGGACCTGCGAGAGGCCGCTGACACCGCCGTCCGTAACCTTCGTCCCGTGAAGGTAAAGCTTTTCCAGATGCTTGTGATTGGCTAACGGGCTGAGCATCGCGTCAGAGACCTTAGTGCCTGACAGGTCGAGCCGCGTGAGTTGCTCGTACTTGCCGATCAGGTCCGCCAAGGCGTCGGTCACACCCGTGCCGGCCAGATCGAGTCGCCGCAATTGCTTCAGCCCAGCCAGTGCGGCCAGGCCGCGATCGGTCAGTTGAGGGTTGTAGCTGAGGACAATCGTTTCCAGCGGGGCGTGCCGTGCGATGGTCGGCAATGCCGCGTCCGTGATTCGGCAGTGATCGGCAAAGACCTGTTTCAGATTGGCGAGGCCCGCCAGACTTTCCAGGCCGGCCCCGGAGATACGCGTGCTACCTAGGTCGAGCGATTCCAGCGCTGAAAGTTTTTGAAGCTGAGCCAGCCCGGAATCCGTGACTCGCGTCTTGGACAACGTCAGTTTTTTGAGTGTGGTGAGGTTGGAAATGTCCGCCAGGGCATCGTCGCCAATTGGCACGCCGGCCAGTGACAAGGAGGTCAGTCCTGTGCAGGCGGAGAGGGGCTTGAGGCTTTCGCCATCAAGGCCACGGGCAGTCGATAGATCAATGGCCGTCACGCGACAGGGGCCGTGCGGGAGCGAAGCCAATCGCTCCAGGAGACGGGGGGTGCCGGCCTCGTCGATTGTGATTGCGCCGCCATTGGCAAGCACCCAGTGTGCGGCCACACGCTGGGGATCCGGTTCGTTGGCTCGCAGACGGCTACTGGGAAGCGCCAACCGCAATTGCTCGATCCCGGCATCGGAAATACTGGTGCCAACAACGCCCAATTCCTGCAGGTTCTTCATGCCGCGAAGATGCTCCAGGGCAGCGTCGTCGATCTTCGTTCCGTCCAGCGAGAGCCATACCAGCCGTGGAAATCCCTTCAAATGGGCCAGATCGCCGTTAACCACCGCAGTTTGCACCAGCGCCAGATGGGTCAACTCGGAAAGCCGGACGAGTTGCCGCAAAGCCGCGCCGTTGATTTGCGTCCCGGCCAGATAAAGTTGTCGGAGCGATCGCAGGCCGGCCAACGTCGAGGCGGCAGCAGGTGTAATCTTGGTGCGGCTGAGGTCCAGCACACGAAGGCCCGAGCAGCCGGCCAAATTGACCAACCCGGCGTCGGTGATTCCGCTGCCGGAGAGATTCAACAGTTCGAGTTGGGCGAGCCCGCGAAACTTGGCGAGATCGGCATCGCCGACTTGATCCTTTCCGGCCAGCACTACCTCGCGTATATCAAACGGACCCTTGGGCAATTGTGCCGCGTCGGTCACGTCTCGCAACTGCTCCCCTTCCGGCGTGGCCACCGTAACGCTTCCCCCTTGCAGGAGCACCCATTCGGCCGTGCCGCGCTGGTTGGTGGCATTGTGGTTGATCTCGCAATCGGGCAGAGCCTGAGCCAACTGGGCAGCGGCAGTCTTGTTGATTTGCAGCGCCCCGAGTTCCAACTTCCGCAGCGTGGCGAGCGTTCGCAATGAGAGCAGTCCAGCGGAAGTAACACTGGTGCCGTCTAGCTTCAGTCGGGTCAGATTGCGCAAGCGGGCGACGAGTTTCATGTCGGCATCGCCTATGGCCGAGTGACCCGAGAGGTCCGCCTCGACCACCGTGAAGCGGCCCGCGGGAAGATCCACTGTGCGGCGGACTTCGACCGGCGCAGCAGGCTCTCCTCCGGCTGCCAGCGCCTGCACGCGGACCACGGCCCCTTTCTCCACGAGCTTCCGTGCCACCTGGCGCTCGGCATCGGGGCCATCCCAGATAATTTCCAGATCGGGATGCGTGGTGGCCAGGGCGTTGAAACCATCGGCAGAAATTCGCGTACCACTGACAACCAAGTATCTTAATGCAGCCAACGACTTCAGTTCCGGCACGGCCGCATCGTCGATCGTCGTGTCGGCCAGAATCAAGCGGTCCAAATTGCGAAGCGACGCCAGAGACCGCAGGCCGACCGAAGTAATCCGCGTACCGCTGAGATTCAGGTCGGTCAGCGTCTTCAGCCTTCCGAGCGATGCCGCCCCTGAATCGCCAACTGCGGTTCGGGTGAGATCGAGCGTCGTGAGTGATTTGAGGCCCGCCAGCGCCGCCAGATCCTCGTCCTTCACCGTAGCCCCGGAGAGCGACAGAGACTGCAACCCTGGCAACGCTTCGAGCATCGACAATACGCCGGCATCCACAGCCGCACCATCCAGCTTGACGCTTCGCACTTGAAACGGCGGCGTCGGCAGCTTCTCGCGATTGGCGATGGTTGTAGCTGCGATCCCCTCGTTGGTGGTCACCGCCACGCTGCCAGAGAGCGCAAAAATCCGATCGAGCGCTTCGTCTTCCGGCTTTTGCGGCACGACGGGGATCGCAGTTTTAGGATCCTCCTTGCGGGCCACAACAACAGCCCCCTGATCCGCGACGGGGGGCGTGGGGGCCGGATCGGAATTCGGGTCGTCCTTCTTGGTCACGGCCATGGCCACCACGACACCGCCGGCCAGCAACAGACAACCAACCGCGGCCGCAATCCAAGTCTTACGCTTCTTGGCGACCGGCGACGGCGCACCCGCCGTAGTGGCATTGTGAATATCAGCAAAGGTCGTGCGCCCGCCGAGCGTGGAACTGTACATGCTGGGCGAGAGGTCTACCTGTGCGAGCGGGCCGGGCAACGCCGCCGGCATTTCCTGTCCACTGGCTGTGATTTCCCGCAGGCAGCCTTCCAACGACCGCACTACGTCGGTCATCGACTGCGGCCGATCGTCCGGTTTCTTGGCCAACATCGCGGCCAGCGCCTCATCGAGGGCCGGAGTGGACGCCGGGCAAATCTTGGAAAATGCCGGCACCGCTTCCGTCTGATGCCAAAGCAACTTCTGGGTGAGCGACCCTTCGGGCGACAGCGCACGGCCCGTCACTAGATAGTGCAACGTGCAGCCAAGACTATAAATGTCGGCCCGATGGTCGGCCCGCTTGGCGTCCACGGCCTGCTCAGGGGCCATGTAGTCCACGGTGCCCATCACGCGGCCAGACTGAGTCAACTCGGTCAGGTCCACGCCGTCGTCGCCAGGCTCGGTTTGGAGATGAGCCAAACCCATGTCGAGAATCTTCAGTGTGCCATGCGAATCGACCAGCAGGTTGCCTGGCTTGATGTCGCGATGAACCACGCCCAGCTTGTGGGCATGGGCCAAACCGCGCGCGGTCTGAATGCAGAGAGCCAACGCATGAGGCAGCGGCATCGGGCCGTGCTGCTTCACATAGCGCGAAAGATCGGGCCCATCGACAAACTCCATGACCAGGAAATGGACGCCGGCCGCTTCGTCGGCGTCGTATGCGGCGGCGATGTTCGGATGTTGCAACCGTGCGGCGGCTTCCACTTCACGATGGAAGCGGGCCACAGCATCGGGTGAGCGGGTCAGCGCCTCGGGCAAAACCTTGAGCGCCACGTCGCGCTTCATGCGGCGGTGCCGGGCTTTGAAGACCACACCCATGCCGCCGGCACCCAGTTTGGATAGCAGGACGTAGTTGCCCAGCACCAGTCCGTCGGCCTTTCCTTCGCGAATCCGCTCCAGTTGAAAGGGAGTGAGTTTGTTGGAGCCAACGAGGGCCGAGGCGAGCTGATCGCCGTCCTCCAGCTTGGATTCAGGCGGAATGCTGTCGCTAATGAACGAGAGCAATTCCTCGCCGGTCATCAATCCGCTGCGGACCAGCAGTTCGGAGAGTCCCTCCAGAGTCAAACTTGGCGAGAGAGTCTCGCCGCCGACGGGTGAAGGGGCGTCCATGGTGGCGGCATAGCGCTGCTCTTCAGCAGTCGTGCCCCCCTTATGCGCGTCGATAGCCGACCGGCATTGATCGCACGACTCCAAATGGGCTTCGATGCGCGTAATCGCATCGGGTGGAAGCGTATCGTTCAGGATGCCGACGACTTCAGCGGGACTCAAATGTGATACTCCACCGTCCTGTTGCGGCGCGTTCATAAGGCGACCCTCCGTGGGGTGAATTCTAACACAGTCGGGCCGGCAGCGAAAGAATTGGGCTCAAAGCAACAGCGTGGGTGCAAGCACCCACCCTACCCTATGGCCCCCCAAATCGCCCGCGGCGGCGTTGCTTGCTGTACCGCTCCAGGGCGTCCTTGATGACCGGTTCGGTGAACGCGGATGGCTCGAAATCGGCCACTTCCACGTCTTTGTTTTCCAAGGCTTTATAGTCCTGAAAAAACCGCCGCAGCATGGTCAGCCGGTGCGTCGGCAACTCGGTTGCTTCGCGGAACCCGTTGTACTCGGGATCGTCCATGGCCACGGCCAACACCTTGTGGTCGCGCTTGCCGCCGTCGAGCATCGTCATTAGGCCGATCGCCCGGGCTTTGACCAACGTCAGTGGTGCAACTGCTTCTTGACAGAGTACCAGGACGTCCAGTGGGTCGTCGTCTTCCGCCATCGTCTGCGGAATGAAACCGTAGTTGGCGGGGTAATAGACGGCGGAGTAAAGAATGCGGTCTACCTTCAGCAGACCAGTCTGCTTGTCCAACTCATACTTGACGCTCGATCCCATCGGGATCTCGATGACCGACATAAACTCGAAGGGTAGGTTTTCGCCGGGGGTAACTTCGTGCCACGGATGGTCCATGATGCTCCTTGCCTCGTAAACGAACGTCTGCTGCGCCGCCGCCTTACGGCCTCAAGTGGGTAAAATCTTCGCTACTATCATACGCTGGGAGAGTCAGATTTGCGATACGGGCCAGGGTACTACGCAATCATGCTCCATATCGCTCCATATATTGCCGCATCCGAAGTTTTCGTGAAGTATTAGCCGAACTCATATAGCGAATACGGCCAAAGATGGGACGCTCTGGAGCCCATGGGCGATCATATCGCCCCAACACCCAGAAGATGCCACTGTAAGAGTTCGGATCGCGCCCATCGACGGCGTAGCGGTTGTTCAGCTCGATCATGATCCGTAGAGCGACTTGCGGAGTCGATGTCCATTCGAGGATTTTCTTACCCCACAGCATTCGCAGATAGTTGTGCATCCGCCCTTCTTGCAGCAGTTGACGCTGGCAGGCGTTCCATACGGGGTCGTGCGTGGCGGCAGCGGCGAACTCTTCGAGCGTATAGACATGCTCCCGGCGATCCTTGGAGTGCTTCGCAAGCGTGGCGATGGCCCAGTCCGGCAGCGAACTATAGCGGGCATAGTCTCGGCGATGCGAACACATGTTGAAACCTAACTCTCGCCAGGTGATAAGCTGGTCGAGAAACGACTCCGCCGCGACACCCATGCCCCACCACCCTTCGCGACGTCCGTTGGCTTTGCCGGAGAGCCTGGCAGGGTTCCAACGCTCTTGTTGAGCCAGCGCGGCAAAGACTTCGTGAGGCGCAATGTGGCCAAAGTGCAGGTAATGCGAAAGATTGCTGGTAACGTCGGTGTCAGGGTGATTGCCCTCATCTTCGTAACGGGGGAGTTTATAACCAAGAAAGTCCGCCAGGGTTTTCACGGCAGCATTGGTCCCGCCATGCATCACTGCCGGCCCGACGCTGTGATCGATTGGCAATGACCTGATGAGCGCCGTCGGGTCCGTAAGTTGGGCCGCCGTGGCCGGCTTCCAGCGGCGGGTCATGGATCGCGGCAGCGGCCACGCTTCCGGCAGCCGGGCGCGATGAAACGGATCGGCATCCGGCATGGCAACGAGGTGATCGGGAAGGTCGCGCTGTAAATGCCGCCGGAAATCCACGGCCCGCAAGTATTCCTTCGGATGGGCGGAAAGGGGCATCAGCCCGTTGGCGTCCACTGCCTCGAACCGCACGTCGATTTGCCGGGCGGCGATGGCCACCATGCCAGGCAAAAAGAAAGCGGGATAGTCGTCGGTCACAACCACGGCCGCGTGTTGAGCGAGCGACTTGAGGAGTTCCGCGTCTGCGCCGCGACTCGGCTCGATGTAGGGAAAATAGGTGACGCCGTTTCGGTCCAGTCGCTTGGCGTTGTCCGCCATTCCCTCGATCACAAAACGGTGCAACCGATCGCTCGCCCAGCGGTAGTCGCAACGCAGCGGCTCCAGGACCACCAACGGCTTGCGGAGCGTACGGCACCAGTCCACCGCCCGTTGCAAGGCGAAGTTCCAATGCGTCCGCCGGGCGGCGATCATCCAGTAGAGCACGACGCTGCGGTCGGCCCGTGGCGGTTGATCGTGAACGCAGCGCACGCGACTGGCAGGTACGTCGGAGTCCGAAAGCTGGACCGGGGTCGTTTGACGTGGTGACATAGACGTAGCGTGCCTCAACTGCGAGTCTGAGGCAAGCTTGCCAGCGCTTCGCGAAGCGATTCTGTCAGATCGGCTTTGAGCTTTTCCCAGGAGCCGCCGCTCCGCCTGAACCAGCGCTGATTGACCTCCAGTTCGAGGCCGGCGTAGCTGTTCGACGCCAACTGACGCCGCAGTGAGGTAGTCAGACCGTCTGAGACGCCCAGATAGGGATAGTTACGCCGCACGACCAGATCCGGCCGACGCTTGCGGAGTGCTGCTCGCCACGCGGTGGCCCAGCTTCGTTCCAGCTTTCGCGAGGGATCGTAGAGTAAACCAATATCGGCGCGGCGGACGGAACCTTTCATGACAGGCGTGAAAGTATGCACGCCCAGGTGGAGTGCGGCGCCAGACCGCCCGAGAGCAGTTTTGATTGACTTCTCGACGAGCGCACGGTGTGGTTTGTAGTACTCGCGCAACACTGCTTCCCTCTCCTTGGCGTCGAGCGTTTGCGTCAACCAGGAAAAGAGCCTTGGATGCCCTACTGAACGATTCAATTCGACGAGCAGTCGCGTTACCGTCGAGGCAATCAGCGGCGCAGAAAGGGCCGCAGCCAAATACTCGGCCAGTTCGAGCGATCCTGGATCACAACCACGGTGGCTACGGAGCAGGCGATCCTGCCCACGAAACAATACGCGGTATGCCGCCGGCACCTCGCAGCCCCCATGCTCGCAACTGAGGACCAGTCGCCGGTCAGCCTTCATCGAACAGGACTCCCGCCGCGAGCGAATCGCAGATCTGGCCATACACGCCGCGTAGTACATCCGGCGAAGCGTTCCGACCGAGTGATCGTAGGATGCGGCGTGCCAGAGGCCCGCGTTGCAGGATGCACTCCAATGGACTACGCCAGGGCGAATCTGGCGGCAGCGCGAGTGACTCGACAATATGTCGCCAAAGTTCCTGTGCGGTAAGTCGTGGCACATCTGTAATTCCGAAATGCCTCAGATAGGATACATCGTCGATGACCGCTTCGTCAGCGTCGCGCGACGTGGCTCGAAGCATGGCTGCCAGCGGTGCGGTGAGTATTTCTTGCTGTTCAGCGACACTGGTCCACCGCTCCTCAACCAGTGCCTCCAGCAGCCCGCGCACTGCCGCCACAATGGCCAAATCAGCCAAGGGGCATTCCTGCACATCTAACAAGCGGATCTCGATCGCGCCTCGGTCGAAACGGGCGATCGCACCTCGGGCGTTGAGCCATTCGTGCTGCAATACTCCATCAGGATCATGCGGCGCGATGTCGCGATACATCCGCTGAAAGATGACGCGGCCATATTCCGTCTGCGAGAAGACGGGTTCTGGAATCACGTCGCCGCTGACCGAAGGGATCCGCGCGGCGTTGGTGCGGTACACTTCCAGGCGATTATCCAAAATGCCTGTCAGATGACCATCCATCACGGGCGAACTGGCCGCCAGCGCCGGCGAGAGCGGCAGCACCAGCCGCACGGCGGCGTGCAAGCGGCCAAACTCCGCGTCATCGGCAAATGGCAGATTCAAATGAACACTTTGCAAATTGGCCCACCCATGCCCGCGACAATCGAACACCCGGTGAAACGCCTCGTAGACCGGCGAATTGTCGTGAGGCCAAAGTTGCATTTCGCGGTGCGGGTCCATCCAAGGGTGCATCGCGGTCGGCATCAGCCGTGCGCCTTCCGTGGCCAGCAGCGCGTTAGCCCGCTCGACATTCTCCTGAAACTGCCGCGGCAAAATCTCGATGTCAGTTGCCGGGTCAGTCGTCTTCAGTTCGACGACATGCAGGGCCAATTCGTTCGACCAGGAAATATCGCCTAATTCCACGTCACCCGGATGTTCACCCGCCGGCGCGCCGGCCGCCGCGGCCAGCAGCCGATCGCTGATCGGCCGCACGTCGAGCGACTCGGCATCGACGATCATGTACTCCAGCTCGACACCGCTGGCCGAGAAGAGCCGCAGACGAGGCACATCGGTCAGAGCTGAATCGGTCATAGAGCACCGTTCCCCGCTTTGACGTATTGGACGCGGCGCAGGAACACCTCCATGATGCGGCGATACAATTCCTCTTTGAGAACAGCGTCCTCGCAACCGGCTTCGATGTTGGGATTGTCGTTGACCTCAATCACATAGAACTTGCCCCCGGATTGTTTCACATCCACGCCATACAATCCCTTGCCAATCAGGTTGGCCGCTTTCAGTGCCAACCGAACCGCCCGTGTCGGAGCCATTTCAACCGGCAGCGTTTCCAGTTTGCCATAGTGCCCATTGCCGTTATCGTCCCGTTTGACAATCTGCCAGTGTTGGCTGGCCATGAAGTATTTGCAGGCATACAGCGGCCGGCCATCGAGGATGCCAATCCGCCAGTCAAACTGCGTCGGCAGAAACTCTTGTGCGACCACAAGATCCGAATCGGCCAGCAGCTTGGCGAGTAGCTCATCCAGCTCGGCTTGATTGTCCGCCTTGACTACACCCAGCGAGAACGCGCTGTCGGGCTTTTTCAGTACGCAAGGGAAACCCAGCTCGCGGGCGACTTCGTTTTCATTCCCCTGATGGACGACGATGGTGCGCGGCGTGGGAACATTGTGTCGGCTCATGGCTTCGGCCAAGTAGACCTTGTTGGCACAGCGGGCGATCGAATCCGGATCGTCCATCACCACCAGCCCCTCGCTCACGGCCCGCCGCGAGAAACGATAGGTGTAGTGATTGACCGCAGTGGTCTCGCGGATGAAAAGGGCATCGAACTGGGACAGCCGGGCAAAATCATCGCGCTCAATCCGCTCCACATTGAATCCCAGTGATGCGCCCGCCTTGGCGAACCGCTGCAACGCCTTCTCATCCGACGGCGGGTTCTCCTCATCCGCGTTGGCCAGGATGGCCAGATCATAACGTCCCCGACTGCGGCGGCGGACGCTACTGCGACGGCCGGCAAAATACTCGCTGGCCACGCGAACCACAAACGGCGCGTGCGATGGCGGAACCTGGCTGGCCGAAAGAGCCGTGATGCTCCGAAGTTGCCATTTCTTGTCTCGCACAAATTGTGCTCTCAGCAACGGCGCTTGGAACATGTTGAACAACTGCAGGCTCAGCGGCTTGTAACGCTTGGCCAGATTTTGGCCAAAGTAGATGCTCAGGGTGAACTTCGACGACTGAATCGGAGCGAGGCTCCGCTGGATCACCTCTTCCAGGTCTTCCGACACCAGCCGCGCCATGGCTGGGTTCTTGAGATCCTGGATCGTCGTCACGCTCGGCAGCGGACGGTGCCCGCGGGCTTCGGCCAATAGTGAAACGTAATAGCCCGTCGTTTGATAACGATAGGAGCGGCAGAAGTTGTAGAGCTTGACCCCACGCATGTCGCTAAACTCAGGACGGGTCAAATAGGCCCAGGCGTCCACGACTTCCACGTTCGGAATCTGGAACGGCCAATCCTTGCTACTATTGGCGACAATCAGGGTAGACACTTAAATCCTCTTTCGAACCGCGCGGGGTTCGATCACCAGCATGTTGGCGTCATAGGTGACAATCCCCAGCAGAATGGCGCGGATCACTCGATCCGCGCCAAGCTGATAATGGTGCTCCGGCCCCAAAGGATTCGTCAACAGTGGGTCAGCCACCAACACACTTTTGCTGGCAGCGTGATAGTCATAGAGCACGACAAAATGCCCCATCGATTCCCCACGGACGTCGTCGGGCTCGCCGGTGGGAGGATATTCTCGCGAGCAGCCATAGAGATAGGTGGCGCTCAGCCCGGTAAGGATCGGAACCGAACGCTTCAAATACCGCCTCAACAGCGCCGCGCTGAAATCCCTCATTCGAATCGTCCCGCCACGGCTGAGGAACTCCAGATATCCTTCCGTAGACATCTTCATCCGTGGCGATGGCTTGGCCAGGGCCTGCTTTTCGAGCCGCTCGGCCAGTCGGGGACCATGGGGAACAAACCAGGTCGGATCGAACACCTGCAAGTCGGCCGTGTAGATGGTGGCGGAGAAGCCGCGCCGTAAGGCGTCGCAGCCCAGTTGCACCGCCATCGTGCCGCCCCCCTTCAATTGGGGAATGCTGGCGATCAGCTCCTCGAGCGGCAGGTCATGGCCATAATGGCGATAGACTGCGTGCAGGCAGGTGGGACCGCACGTTACATCGTCCGGCTGGGGCAGGATGTTGAGCTTAAGTAGGCCATCCATTGTGCCGCTATTGTGATGCCTTGCTCCCTGGTGTGCAATCGCCAAGGCCGGGCGGCAGGCCGTCCAAAGTGGCCATCATCGGCTCCTCGATGGATCCAAACGAGGGGCGAATGGCCACGGTTTCTGTGGAGGCCAGAACAGGCTCCGGCCCGGTATCCCTGATGCGCGTAAGCAATAGAAGAGGGAGCAGCCGCAGTGCGGAGGAAAGCCAAAAGACGACCAAAAATCCCTGGCGGTGGGATCCCAACAGCATCAGTACGCCAGCACCTAGCACCGTGCCCACCACCATCGCGGCGGAGTTACCCAGGTTGTAGACCGTCAGCAGACTGGTCCGCTCTTCGGCCGGTATGGCCTCGAAGAACATCAGCAACATGGCCAGCTCGTATCCTGCCCAGGCTGCTCCGGCCACGAACTGCAAGCCAGCGAGAAAGAGGAATTGATCTGAGACGAGCCACATGGAGGCCATCGGCACGACCCCCAGTCCGCAATAGACCAACAGCCGATGCGGGCCGACCCTTTCCGCCAGGCGGCCCATCAGCGGCAGGGCGGCAAACTTACCTGCGAAAGTCGAGGCGGTCAGGACCGCGAACTGAACATAGGAAAACTTCAGCTCACTGAGCATGTAGGGAACAAAATAGGGCCCTGCCAATTGCACGGCAACCTGCATCGACAACAGATAGGCCAGCAGTCGGCCACTCTGTGCGCCCGTCAGCCGGGCAGCCACTTCGCGCCAATTCAAGCGCCGATCGAACAGATTCCCGGCGTGGGGATCGCGATGTTGCGACAAAAACCACGCCGAGGCAAATCGAAACGCCGCCGCCACGCCGAAAAGCGCAACGAACGTGGGGAGCGCCCATCCGGCAGCCTTGCCGCCTTGAAGCGCAAACCCACCCGCCATGAACCCCAACAACACTGCGGCATGGGAAAGCTTGCTGCGACGGCCGAAATAGCGCGCCCGCAACCGTGGCGGAACGATGGTTTCAATCCAGGTGTTCCAGACCGGGCCCGTCGCCAGGCCGGCGGCCCAGTAGATGGTGGCCGCGCCGTAGATCACCCACAGCGCGGTCGATGTGCCCAAGAGCGCCAGCGGCAACAGCAGCAGGCTCAAACCTTGGCAGATGGCGCAGCCGACGACCCAACTGCGATGCGATCCGCAACGCGCCACCAGGCGCGGACCGGCAAGCTGCAGTACCGCGCCAAAGAGCATCGGTACGGTAGCTACCATGCCGGAGCGGATATCGCCCAATCCGGCGGCCAGGGCGAACGCCGGCAAATAGGCTTCGCCGATCCCCACCATGACGCTATAGCTGGTGGCATCGGCCACGGAGTAGCGCAGATCGCCGCGCACGCTGGTGCGCGGAGCCGATTGAGGAACTTCGACAACCGGCGGTGACCGTAGCAATCGTGCCGACGGTCTGGGCAATCTCTCGGAAGCAATACTCACGGAGCGTTTCGCTTAAGCGCGCCTTGTCTTCTGCTCCCGTCGCCCAAAGGTGGGGCTGAGCCCGCTGGCGACGCTGAAGTAATGACAGCGCTAGCAACGGTTCGTGACGACGGGTGGTGGGGTCACAGGTTGAATTCTACTCACCAGAGTGACACAGGGCGAGGTCAATTGGTTCGGCGAGGCAGTAGGTCCGCCTTGTCGAGGCGGACCTTTGGTTGACGCGCCAGGAGGCAGAAAGACGCCAATCTGTGTTCTGGCGGCAACACCTCGAATGGCGGGTCAACCAACAGGCCCATTCCGGCAGAATAGACCTACTCAATCGTCACTAAGCAGCGGCAATTCGACTGTTATTTGCCCGGCGACGTAGCAGGCGGGTTAGCTTGATCCTGGGGTGGCAGCCCCCCATAGCCTGGCCTGCCCCAATCGCCGAACATTTGAAACATCACTAGAGTGGCAACGCACACCAACGCGACGATCGAGAAAAACACAACATGCTTGCGCTGCATAGATGACTCGCTGGAGTGCGGATGAAAACTTTGAACAGGCTTACGCAGGAGGTAATCATAGCATTTCTTGAGGCTTCAGGCCAATCGAGGAATTTCATCGCACATGCTTCCGCGCACCAAATCGATAGACCGTCACTTGGCGGTAGGTATCGCCCGGCTTGAGAATTGGACTGGGAAAATCCGGCTTGTTCGGGCTGTCCGGGAAGAATTGCGGCTCCAGACACAATGCTGCGTGCTGCTGGTATTTCGTCCCACTCTTGCTCGCGAGCGAGCCGTCGAGATAGTTGCCCGTGTAAAACTGGACGCCGACCTCGGTGGTGTCGATGTCGAGCGTTCGACCGCTCTTGGGATCATAGACGCTGGCCGCCGGCTGTGGCTTGTCGCTCTTCTTGTCGCGCAGCACGTAGTTGTGGTCGTAGCCGCCGGGCTCACCCTTGAGCTGGTCGATCCGCTGACCAACCTTTGTCGCTTTGCGGAAGTCGAGCGGGCTCCCTTCAACCGACTTGAGTTCACCGGTGGGAACGCCCCCATCGCCAAACGCCGCGTAGCGGTCGGATTTCAATTCGACCTCGTGATCGAGGATCGAGCCACTCGATTCGCCAGAGAGATTGAAATAGCTGTGATTGGTCAGGCTTAGAGGCGTGGGTTTGTCGGTGGTGGCTTCGTATTCGATCCGCAGGGCATTGTCGTCGGTCAACACGTAAGTGACTGCGGCGTCAACCTTGCCTGGATAACCTTCGTCGCCGTCTGGACTGGTCAGCGTGAACCTCACTGCCGCGCCATCGGCTGCCTTGGCAGGTTCGCTCTTCCACACAAGTTTGTCCCATCCCTTCTTACCGCCGTGGAGATGGTTCTTGCCATTGTTGGCGGCCAGCGAATGTTCCTTACCCTCAAGTTTGAATGAGGCGTTTCCAATCCGATTGCAGTAGCGGCCGATAATGCCGCCAAAGTAAGCCGGGTTGGAACTCTTGCCGTCCCCCTTGAGATAGCCGTCGAGCGTCTTGAAGCCCAGGACTATGTCGTCCGGCTTGCCATCTTTGTCCGGCACTCGCAGTTCGGTGACGGTGGCGCCCCAGTTGGTGATCTTGGCCTCCAGGCCGTGCTTGTTGGTCAGCGTGTAGAGAAACACTTCCTGGCCGTCGGCTTTTCCCCATGTTTCGCGAGTCACGCCTGATTTCTCCTTGGTCGGTAGTTGCTGAGGGGCAGAATCGTCGAGTGATTTTGCCGTCGTATTGCTGGCGGGTTGTTGAGTCGTCGCTGTTGGTGCCTTTGTTCCTTCGACATCGCATCCAACCAGGCAAACAATGCTGCTGATCAGGCAGCCTCCAAACGACGATGTTATGCTCATGCCGCGTTTCATGGTGGTCGCCTTATGCTGAGGAGCGGATGGTTTTAAGTATTACGGGCGATAAGAGGTCGAACGTCAAGGGCCGAATCGTTCGTTTGTCTTTCACCCCCATACGCTCCTATACTTGAAACGGAGAACGCACCCAGGTTTCTGCCTCTAGCAATGCCGCCATGCACACCGATCGCCAGCGCCGACAGATTGCCGAAGAGGCCGCCCGGCTGCTGATCACGCGCCGGGAGACGGAATATCTCCGGGCCAAGATGCGGGCCGCCCGGCAAATCTGCCAGGGTCCGCTGGTGCCCGACGAACTCCCCAGCAACGCCGAAATCCTGCAATACGTCGAAGCGCTGGCCGACGGCGGGGCAGAGGCGATTTTGCCGCTGCATTCCCCCGTGGCCGACAATTTCGATCGATTCCATTTCTATGCCATGCTTCTGGAGCCCCTGGAGAAGGTGATCCAGAATGGCGAAAAGCATCCTGAAGGAGACGCCCTTTATCACAGTCTTCAGGTGTTTGAGCTGGCGCGCGATCGGTTGCCCTACGACGAAGATTTTTTGCTGGCGGCCTTGTTGCACGATGTTGGCAAGGCGATCGACCCGCGCGACCATGTGGCGGCCGGTCTGGCGGCGCTGGATGGGTTTATCTCGCCGCGCACGGCCTGGCTGATCGGGCACCACAGCGAAGCCAACCAACTGCGCCGTGGCACGCTTGGTCTGCGGGCTCGCAAACGGTTGGAGGCCAACGAGAGTTTTGAGGAATTGATGCATCTAAGCGACTGCGACCGCGAAGGCCGCCAGCGTGGAATGGTGGTGCCGGACGTGGAGGATGCTCTGCAATACATTCGCGATTTGGACGCTGCTCACGGAGATTGATAACTCTCAAAGGAGTCGGCCATGACCCATGTTGTTGCTCAGCCCTGTTTTGACTGCAAGTACACGGATTGCGTCGTGGTCTGCCCAGTCGAATGTTTCTACGAAGGAGAGCAGATGCTCTACATCCACCCGGACGAGTGCATCGACTGCGAAGCCTGCGTGCCGGAATGCCCGGTCGAGGCGATCTTCCTCGAAGATAATCTGCCGGAGGCTTGGAAGGACTTCACTCCGCTCAACGCTGAAATGTGCAAGGCCAGCCCCAACATCAGCGAGAAGATCGACGCGCTGGAAGGCCAGGCCTGCGAGAAGAAGTGAATCGCAGGAGTTCAACCCAACACTATCGGCTCGAAGGTTGACTTCACCTCTACTCGTTTTCCCGTCGCCTGCGATTGATGGGCGGCGGCGATCACATCGGCCACATGGGCCGCATGCGGAGCGGTGAAACGAGGCTTCGCACCGGTGGCCAGCATCTCGGCCATCTTGGCAGCGCCGCATTGCCACTCATAGCCTCCAGCATCCGTGGCAAAGCGTTTCAGCTTTCCGCCGCTCTCGCGCGTTGCCAGGTCGACGCCGTGCGGCGCCCAGTCATAGCCGGCCAGGTGCATGGTACCCTGGCTGCCGATAATTGACAGGGTGTGATGCGCCTGATCGGTGTCGCTATGCTCCTTGGCGTAGTAGAAATTGAACCCGCATTGAATGTGCGACATCGTACCGCCTCCATGGTCGATGATCAGCATCGCGTTGTCCTCCGCCGCGACACGAATCTGCCCCCGCCCCGCGATCGTGCGCGTGGGTGTAACCACGCTCGTCATCGCAACCACAGCTTTGGCGGGCTCCAACAGGCCCGTGAGCGTGGCGATGTTGTACACACCCAGGTCAAACAGGCTGCCGCCGTCCCGATCGTAGAAAAACGAAGACCACGAGGGGCCAAGATGTCCGTACGAAGCATGGGCGGCCGAGATGCGTCCCAGCTTCCCCTCGCGAATCGCCTGGGCCATGAAGGCAAATTGCGGACTGGCCACCACCGTAGGAGCGCCAAGAATCCGCACTCCCTTCTCCTTGGCCAGTTCCAGCAGCGACGAAGCTTCGTCGTGGCTGATACCCAGCGGCTTCTCGCTCCACACATGCTTGCCGGCCAATAGCGCCTGGCGATTGATCTGAAAATGTTGCTGCATGTCGGTCAGATTGACCAGCAGATCAAACGGAGGTCCAGCGAGCAACTTGTCGATGTGGGGAAAATGATGCGGCGCACTCAGCTTTCTGGCCGCCGCCTCTGCCCGTTGCGGAATGATGTCGCAGGTACTCACCAGTTCGATATAAGGCGAGGCGAGCAGCGTAGGAAAATAGCTCTTGGTGACATTCCCGCAGCCGATCACCGCCACCCTGACCTTGCGATCGCGAATCAGCCCCCCTCCCCTCTCGGCCGCAGGGGCGGCGGAAGCCAGCGCGCCGGCAACATGGATCGCGGACACCGCCGTCCCAACGGTCACGGTGTCTTTGATAAAATCACGCCGGGTGAGATCTGGTGAATCGTTCATGGTGGTTAAAGTAGGGCCGCCTTGCCGAGGCGGACCTTTTGCTCACGCCCTATGCCACAACCCAGCGCCAATCTGAAATCCAGCCCGACAACCCCTACGGCATGGAGTGCCAAATACGGGCTCACAACGGCACCCCGGCAGCCAATTCGCGTTCGTAATTTGCCTGCGAATATACGTCCGTCACGTTACCACACCAGGTGGCTGAATTCAATCGGCAGAATCAGCCACTTCACGATTTCCGTGAATCCATTCTAAAACCCTCTGGCGACGAAGATCGGGCACGGCGACTCGCGCAGTAGAAGCTCGACCAGCGCATCGCGCTCGAGCGATGACTGCTGCGGATTGGCTCCCTGCACGACGATCAAGTCGTACTCTCCCTCCGCAATGAGCTGCAACACATCGGCGGCGGCGGCCGGCGCCTGAAGGACGTGGATTTCCCGGCCAATCTGCGCAGCCTGCGCCACATCGTGGGCCAGAGTGCTAGGGGGCGCAGCGTGTCCATCGGCCTGCGGCGCGCTCGACGTCACGGAAACCAGATCGAGTACCACCGCCGGGTCGAGCATCGTGAGCACGTCCAGAAACAGATCGCTGGCGCTCAGTCCGCCGTCGTGAATCATCAACACGCCTTTGACGCCAACTCCCGCGGCCCGCAAGTCGGCCACGCTCCGGGCTCGCCTTTCCGTGACCTTGGGTATCCGGTTACCGCCGGCGATATCGAGCGAGACGTCGCGTTGTCGGCTGAGGATTCGCACGGTCAACGGCGCCGTATGTCCGGCACATAGATTGACCCAGAAGAACGATATCTGGTCGAACTGCTCGTCGGCGGTGAACTTGTTCGACCCCCCGACGATCAACTCTTGAACCTGCAATTCCTGGGCGGTTTTCAGCACGGCATGCAGCGGATTGTTCGTCGGCACAATCAACGGCACCAGGCGGATGCCTGCCAGTTCGGCTCGCTCGACCACCGCGGTCATCAGCCGTTGGTCGTAGGTGTCGAGATCCTGGTTCTCGTTCGGGCCTCCTTCGGACAGCATGGTCTTGGCGGTCATCACCACCAGGTCGGTCGTGGCCGGGTCGGTCTCGGCCAGCGCTGTTTCCAACATGAACAGGTTCTGCGGCGAGCGAATCGCCACCAACTTGCGGTAGGGATGAGTCAGCCCCAGGCTGGCTGGCGTCGGCTCCTGCGTCAGTTCCTGGTTGAACTGCTCGATATGCTCGTGGGCCTCGCCGCGACGCCGCTTATGATGGTAGCGCTCGGAAAGGACGAACACGATCATGAACCCGGCCGTAAAGGTCAACCCGGCCACGGTGGCCACTTCCTTGGTCAGGAAGTTGAGTACGGCGGTGGTCAGTAGCACCAGCAGAATCAGCCCCAAGCCGATGGGCACTTCATATTTGCCGACGCGAACATTCAGCGGCACCTTGAACTCGCGGGGGCGCGGATCCTTGAACCGCAGCACCACCATCGCCAGCGCCTGAAACACAAAGCTCCAGACGACGCCGAAGGCATAGGCCTCCCCCAAGAGCAACATGCTGCCCCCGCTGATGACGATCGTCAGGAGTTGCAGCCCCACAATCAAATAGAGCAGCCGGTAGGCGGTGCCA
This sequence comes from Planctomycetota bacterium, assembly GCA_021413705.1. Taxonomy (GTDB): domain Bacteria; phylum Planctomycetota; class Planctomycetia; order Pirellulales; family UBA7805; genus JAIOPX01. The sequence continues at coordinate 20,570 of JAIOPX010000291.1, forward strand.
TATTTTCGATGCGGCCGGAGGAACCAGCTTGTCAGCACACCGTCCTCCGCCACGCGGTGCAGCACGCCGTTGGAGCCGATGATGGCCGTGTTGACGGCGCCGGAGAGCAGCAGGAAGCCGACCAGCACGACGAAGGCATTGAGCAGCAGCCGCACCGACGGCCAGCCGATGACGTTCATCGCCAGCCCGCCGATGAGATTATCGGCATAGAGCTTCATGCGCACGTCGTTGGGAATCAACATCACCGCCAGGAACGAAATGCTGCCGGTCAGCAGCAGGCTGAAGACGAACACCACCAGCGCCGCCTTCTTGAAATTCGGCAGCTTGGGGGATTCCACCTCGCGATAGACCTGCGCCAACGTCTCCTCGCCGCTCATGGCCAGAATCGAATGGCCGAAAGCCAGCGCTACCCCGATCAACCCGATAAGGCTCAGCCAACTGGTCGGGTTGCGCAATGAATCGGCCGCCGAAGCGGGTAACAGCCGGGCGAGAAAGCCCAGCGGATCCACCTGCTCGCCGGTGATCGGATCTTGCTTGGGCACGAGCATCCCGTTCGGCCCCGCCTCGACCTTGGCATTCAGGTCGGGGGCCAGCGGCACGGAATTGAGCGGGCCATTGATCGCCAGCGTCACCAGCCCCCAGCCGATGATGATCGCCCCCATCACGGCGGTCACCCGCATGATCTTGAGCGCCTTGCCGCTCGACTCATGAATGCCGCGGATGTTGAGCCGGAAAAAATAGAGCGTGATCAAACAGGCGATCAGCACCGACCCCCAGGCGCGGATCGCGGCGGCCACGGCCGGATTGGTGACTTCGAGACTGGGGCTGAGAATCTTCAGCGAGTCGAGCCCCAGGCTGATGATGTATTGCCCGGCGCACACGCTGCTGATCGGCCCAGTGAGGATGTAGTCGAACAGCAGGGCGGAGACGGCCAGCTTGCCCATGAACCCGCCGATGGCGTTCTTGACCACGCGGTAGACGCCGCCGCGGACGAACAGCGAACAACTTTCGACATAGACCAGCCGCACCACGGAACTGAACAGCAGCACGCCGACGATGAACCACGGCGCGGCGGGGCCGATGGCCTGCTCGACGATGCCGCCGATGTAGTAGGCCGTGCTGGACATATCGCACAGCACGACGGCGGCGGTCCGCCAGTAGGAGATGAACGTGAACATCACGCTGCTGACGACAATCACTTGCGTAGCGCGCGCAACCGTACGGCGGGCCGAGGGCCCGTCCGACCCAGGATCGGTAGACATAGAAGCAAGCCGCGCTTACGCGGCTCCCTAAAGCAACGGCACTCGTCCGTGCAGAGACGGGTATGCCCTTTCAAATCAGGTTCGAGAAATGGACCCGAACCGTGCCGACGGGGTTAGCTGACGGGCTAGGGTTTGAAAGTACCCTGGTCCAACGCGGACCTGCGCCCCGGAGCCGGACACGACCGACTCAGTGGTTCCCCCGTTTCCGCACCGGGAGGCGCGGAATTAGGCTGCACATCAAGGGGAGCATTATAAGCACGGGGGGAGGGGTTGGGTAGAGAGGCAGGAAAACGCGTCTTTGCGGCAACAAGTGAGTATGCACGTCACAGCAATCGTCGTTTCTGGCTGAAATTCGACCAGTTACCTTTGTTACGGCTAGGGAGCCGGCGACTTGCGCATAGCCTTGAGAGCACCCAGTGCGCCGATAAGTCCCCAAGTGGCCGCGGTTGCAGCATGGAATAGTGCCTGAAAATAGCAGCCGCTGTGAAGAGGTTTCAACACTTGCTGGCCGTCTAGAATGAATCCCAAGCAGCCCAATCCAAGAAATAGCACAACCGAATAGTCCCGATGAAAGTTGGACGCTACGGACGTGGCGATTCTCAAAAGCACTCCGGCACCAAGGCCAATGGCTGCGTAGAGAACCAGCATGTCAAAATAATGTCTATTAAGTGATAGGCCGCCAGCATGGCCACGATCTATGAATGGAAGATTGTCAGGGCTGAACCCATTGACCAAATCGTCACCCACGGTTGCAGCGTTGGAGAGAACGTAGTAGCCCGCGCCAACCAACGTCGAGATGAGTGGAATCCACATTTTAGTCCAAGTGATTCGCATGACGCAGTTTCGCAGGTCGGTTCCGTAGTCAGGCTGCTGCCTGACACTTTCTTCGTTTTCGCATTGACAGTTAATAGCCCGATGCTAATCTATCGCCTCAAAATGGCCAACACAATGATCATGGCCGCAATGGAGATGCCCACATACACAAGAAACTGGATAAAACGATACAGAACGTCATTCTCTTCGCCGGCCATCTTCTTCAGTACACCGTCGAATCGGCGGCAGCCGGACAGGATCGCGCCGCCGATTGATTCCAATCCATTCCGCAGACTGCCCAATAGATTTGTTGCGGCAGCGTTGCGGCCTTCTCGCTCGCCGGCCTCCGACTCCTGCACCTTTGTGGCCTCCTCCTGCCGCCGTTTGAGAGTTTCCTGCCTGGCTAGCCTGCGGGCTGCGACAGCCTCGGGGCTCAGCGGCGCGCCTTGCATCATGATCGATTCATTCAGGGCGGCTACGATATCAGCGATAAGCTCCAGGTTGTCGCACTCCAGGGCCCGAACTTCTCGTGCCGACGTCATCAGGAGTACGCTATAGGTCGGCTTGAGTTGGGAATAGAAGCAGGCGGCCCCTGCAGCAGATGCGATCCACAGCAAAAAAGCCCCGATGGCAATCCCGCCACAGCCCAAGATGAGACCTGCAAAAGCACCCACAAAGAACAGGATGAGCGGCCCGGCCGGGGAGGGATCGAGCTGGATGGATCTGACCGAGGTGATGTTGTGCATTACATAGGTCTGACTGTGTACGGTGAACCGGGCGTTCGTCACCGTGACTCCACCGTTGCTGAAAAACTCCGTTTCGATCGGCCGGCCGGCCCCCGAAGCTGCCAGCCGAGGCGGAGCATTCGGGGTCCATTGGGGCGTCTCGACAATTTCCGCCAGAACGATGTCTTGCTTTCCAGGGTGGGGGGCATCTCGCCCGCCGGGAGGCGACTCCGGTTCCAACTCCGCCCAGAGTCCATGGGACTTAGTCTCCGAAGGGGGAGGGCCAGGACGTTTGACCGGAACCGAAGGCGGACGGGTAGGCTTGAGCGGTTGTTCGCCGTGAGTCATCGAGCGGCCCCCGCAGTCCGTAATTCAGCGCCCACCAGAAGAGACGATCGAATTTACCATCAAGTAACGGCACATAATCTATCTTCCATCGGACAAGGCTTCACAATTGGGGCAATGAACAGTCTTGCGCGGTATTCTTTGTCCGCACCCTGGGCAAACGATCCTGCCTCGGTAGCAGAGTTGGAAGATTACGCCGACGATCGCTCCGATGATCGCACCACCCGCACCCACGGGAACGATGCCCATAACGGTCAGTGCGAACATACCAAAGATTGCGCCCGACATGAAATCCGGAGCCTTATGACAAGGCGCCGCCCGAAATATGCCGCCCAAAACGAATCCGACAACGACCAGCGCCAGGCTCGCCGTTGTCAGTCCAATGAATGCACCGATGAGGATTTTCATGCTAGTGCCCCACATGGCAACTGTACGCGATGTGCCCTGTTTTCCGTGTCGTTTGCACTCCATCGTACCGGAGAGATCGGGGTTCATGTGCTGATCCTCCTCCAATTCTGAATTGGTTAGACTTAGAGAGCGAGACGTCACCTTACTCCTGTTCGCTCACAGACTCAAAACAATTGTCTGCCGCATCCAACAGGACCTCCGGGGTTTCAATTTCTTCGGGAAAACCTCCTGCGCGGTCGCGCCGGAAGGGTTGCACCAGAACATAACCCCCTGGTTCACCCCGCTCGCCGGCCTCGACAACCGCCGCTTCATATTGGCGGCCCTCCAGGATCATGGTTTGCTCGGTGACGATCGCATAACGGACCACTTGATTGGGCAGCTTCGCGATCGCACCACGCGCCTTCCGCAGAATTTCCAGCGTCTTCCCCGGATCCTCGATCGAATCGATGAGCATACAGGTTTTCCGCTTGCCGTCGGCTTCCACAGTCAGCAGCGGTAAAAAAGGATTGGCCCGCGAAGCGGCATCCAATGCTAAAAATACGGAGTGCATCATGAGGCTGGACAGCTCAGCACTCATTTCTCGTGCCGCTTCCTCGCTTTCGCGCATCCCCTCCTCCGCCGGCCTGGATACGATTCGTTTCAAACTGTCTTTTCGTGATCAGCGTAAATGTTCATTCTATCTAATTGCCATTCTCTCGTAACGCACGGCACACTTCCTGGGTGACGTCCTTTCCGCCGTTGAAATTGGTCACGAGGCTCCCGATCGTGTGGATGGGCCCCCAGGGGAATCCCCACCAGCCCAGAAGGAGCGACAACAGCGAATACTTGAGCCCTCTGGCAAGCCCGTTTTCGCTTGAGCGCACAAAATAAATGTCGCTGGGATTGCGCAGGGTGATCAACAATAGTGAAACCGCATAGTAATACACTACAAACCGGCCGCCGCGCATGATTTCGTCACTTAACTGTTGCTTCGTCATCCCTTCGATACCATTGATCGCCATGGTTTTTGCTCCCCGTTTTCAAATTGGTCCTGTTCAAGTCCACAACTGCCGATCCAACATCCGGTAATTAATCGCCTCGCTCAAATGATGCGTCTTGATCGCGTCGCTGTCGTCCAAATCCGCAATCGTCCGGGCCACACGCAGAATCTTGTCGTGCGCCCGGGCCGACAACCCCAGTTCAGTCATCGTGGCTTTGAGCATGTTCATGCAGGGAGTGTCGAGCTTGCAGTGTTCGCGGATCTGGCGGTGGGTCATCTGGCCGTTCTGTCTGGTCCGGGTGCTGGCGAAGCGGGCCTGCTGGCGGCGGCGGGCGGAGACTACTTGCTCGCGCATCATGGCGCTGGTCGTGCCGGGTGGACCTTCCGCCGCTAAATCTTTGAACGGCACGGCGGGGACTTCGATGTGAATGTCGATTCTGTCCACCAGAGGTCCCGAAATTTTATTCATGTATTTTTCGATCTGCGGCACGCTGCAATGGCACTCGCGGCGCGGATCGTTGCGGTAGCCGCAGGGGCAGGGGTTGAGCGCGGCAATCAGCATGAACTCGGCGGGGAAGGTGGTCGTGCCCAGGGCGCGACTGATCGTGACATTGCCGTCCTCCAGCGGCTGCCGCAGTACTTCCAGCGTGCGGCGGTTGAACTCGGGGAGTTCGTCCAAAAAAAGAACTCCGTTGTGGGCCAAGCTGATCTCGCCCGGGCCAGGTGGAGAGCCGCCGCCGACCAGGCCGGGGTCGCTGATCGTGTGGTGCGGCGAGCGGTAGGGGCGCGTGGCCAGCAGCGGCTGGCCCGGCTCGAGCTTGCCCAGGACGCTGTAGATGCGGGTCGTTTCGATCGATTCCGCGGCGCCCAGCACCGGCAGGATCGTGGGCATGCGTTTGGCCAGCATCGTCTTGCCGCTGCCGGGCGGGCCAATCATTAACAGATTGTGCCGGCCGGCGGCGGCAATCACGACGGCACGCTTGGCCATCTCCTGGCCGCGGACGTCGGAGAAATCCACGTCGTACTGGGCGTATTGCTTGAACCACTCGTCGAGCCGCGGCGGAGTGGGTTCGATTTCGAGCTGGCCGCTGAGAAACCCGACCGCCTGGGCGAGCGAACTGATCGCGATCACCTCGACGGCATCGACCACAGCGGCCTCGGCGGCGTTGGCTTCGGGCACGAGGATGCCGCGCAGGCCGTTGAGCGACGCGGCGGCGATGGCCATCGAGAGGGCGCCTTTGGTGGTGCGCGTGGTGCCGTCGAGAGCCAGTTCGCCGACGACGGCGTATTGCGCCAGTTTGTCAGCGGCGAGTTGTCCGCTGGCGGTTAAAATACCCAGCGTGATGGCCAAGTCGAACGAGGCCGCGTTCTTGGGAAGATCTGCGGGGGCGAGGTTGATGACAACTTTATCTTGTGGGCGGATGAAGCCGCTGTTGACCATCGCCCGTTCGACGCGATGCGTGCTCTCGCGGACCGCGGCCTCAGGGAGGCCGACGAGGATGGTCTTGGGGATCGCGCCGGGCGAAACATCGACCTCCACTTCGACGGGGACAGCCTCAATCCCGAGCAGGGCGAAGGTGTAGAGTTTGGCGAGCATGGAGGCCCCGGGGGCGCTAAGGGGACAGTCCCATTTTGGTTCCCAAAACAGGCATTACTGCTGGTTCCCAAAAATTGGCACAGTCCCCGACCTGTACAGACGTGACCCATATTGTGTCGGATGCATTGACCGATGACAAGCGGCCTGGAGTACGTTTCGCTTACGCCGGTCGATCGGCCCGGGCGAGCACGGCCACGACCACTTCTGCCGCTCCGGCCGAGCGGAGCGTGGCGGCGGCTTCGTTTGCGGTGGCTCCCGAGGTGAGAACATCGTCCACGAGAATCAGTCTTGCTCCTTTCAGGATGTAGGAACTGCGAACGCGGAATGCTCGGCGCATGTTGATTTTCCGACGCCCGTGCGGCAGGGTGGACTGCGGAATTGTATTGCGCCGGCGGGCCAGCAGATTGGGGGCGGACTGCACGCCGAGGTGGCGGGCGATCACTTCGCAGACGATATCTGGTCCATTGCCGCCGCGCCTCAAACGATGCCACCAGTGCATGGGCACAGCGAGCACAGCGTCGGGGCGAAAGGCGGCCAGGCGCTCGCCGTGTCGCTCCCAGAGCAATTCCGCCAGCGTCGCCGTGAGTGAATGTTCCGTGGGCAGCTTGGTGCGCAGAACGGCTTCACGCAATTTTTCCTCGTACATACCCAGGGCCACGGCCCAACTGAAACGAAACCGCCGGTCGCGACAGGCCATGCAGCGGCCGTCACTGGCAGTTCCGGGATCTCGCGAGGCGCAGCGTGGACAGGCCGAAAAACCCTGGCCGAGTTCGTCGCGGCAATTTTCGCAGAGCAAGGCTGCCGAAGGTGCGGCTGACTCGGCATTGTCGACTGCGAGACTCACTTGGCATGCGGCGCAGGCCGGGGGAAGCAGGAGGCTGCCGACGCCGAGTCGAGCCTGCCGGGCGACGCCCAGCACTGCCCCCGCCGTGCGTTGAGTTGCGGCAACGAAACGCTTTGGGAGCGGGGCTCGATTCATAAACCACCCAGAATCAACGGATCAAAAGCTTGTACGGATCGCTGTGATCGTCCGTCCAAACAATCGGATCGCGCGGCTTTTCTTCTTTCGTGACATGTGGCCGGAGTGCTTGAATCAGCCCTGGGTTGCGGGTGAGAATCATCCAATGGGCCCGCTGGCTCGCGTCGTCGTCGTCCCCCGGCACTTCGATCAGCAGGCATTCGAGCCCAAGTTGTGCCGCTCCGGCTTTAACCACGGGGCGCAGGTTAAAGAATTTGTTGGTCACATGCACGGCGATGCTGCCATCAATTCCATCCGTGGCCTTGTTGGCCATGTGGCCGCGATAAATCTCGAACGCTTCGCGAGTCAGCAGGTGCGTGGGGATGGCGTCGCCGCTGAAGGCGTCCAACACCAGCAAATGAAATCGCTGCGACGGCTCCCGTTCCAGCGAGAGCCGTGCATCGCCGAGGACCACATTCACCTGATCCTTGTGATCCGCCAGGTACGTGAAGTAGCGAGTGTCCCGAGCAAAGCGTTCCACAACCGGGTTGATCTCGTAAAAAGTATAGCGGCTCTGGGGGCCGGCATAGGCGGCCAGTGTGCCGACGCCCAGGCCGACGGCTCCCACTCGCAGATCCGGTTTCTGCGCTTGCAGAGCGTCGAGCGTGCGGCCGATGCCGGAGCGGTGTGTGTAGTAGGTGGTCGGGACGGATCGTTTTTTGGGATCGGCGAACTGAACACCGTGGACGATTCGGCCGTTATACATGATGTAGCGGTGCAAGTCGGGATTCTTGGGCTGCCGTTGGCGGATGCTGACCGTGCCGTAGAAATTGCGCACCGCTTCGAGAGGGGTCGTCCCACCCAGCCCTAGAAAGGTTACCGTTTCGTAGAGGCCGGCGAGCAGCAGCCCGACGACAACGGTGCGGAGCACGATGGAAATTATGATCATCACGTCGCTAGACCTTTTAGCCGTCGCGCCGTTGGCCGCCTCAGCGGTCCTTAGCGCGTGATATGTCCGGCTGATCCAGACGCATATCACCACTAGCATGGCGATCAGGTAGCCTCCAACAACACCCAGCTTCCATTCGAGGTAGGTCGTGAACACCAGCGGGGCCACCAGGCTGACGAGCAAGCCTCCGATTGCCCCTCCGCCAGCAATCATCAAATAAAATGCAGTCAGATGGCGCGGAGCAGGGCGCAAACGGGCCAGTTGCCCGTGGCACAACAGACAGACCATGAACAGCGCGACAAAGTAAAACGCCAACGCGGCGACAAAGGAGACGCTTAGCTCTCGGCCCGGGCCAGCTGTTCCATCCGAACGACCACTCAGCCAGTCGAAGTCGGTCCAAACCTGGTCCAGATACGGTCCGAAGTAACCCATGTCGAGAAGGTTGAAGTTCCCAATTCCCAAGTAATAGACCGCCGTGACTGCATAGAGGGCCACGATCGTCAGCAATCCGGCGACCACTGGCTGGTACCAGCGCGGATGATCGAAGGCGATGATGAACGTCAACAAGTAGACGCTCAAAGGGACAACCCACAAGAACGGGACAACGGCCACATCCTGGCATACGTGGTTGGTCGTGGCCAGGAGCATGAACGAACCAAACGCCGGCAGTGCCAACCACAAGATCCAATGGAACCACTTGGGCTTCGTATCCTCGAGTGCCGTGCTTAAAGCTGGTACGGGAATGGCGATCTCAGTGACCGGCTCGCTGCTGTTCTGGGGCGGCGCTCCACTTGTCCCAGGCACCCCTGCCACTGCTAACTCCGCCCCAGCAGCCCCGGCATCGTGCCGCCAGAGCCGAAACGCGACGAACCCGCACAGACCGGCGAAGAGAGCAAAACCGCCGAACCACAGCCACGATTGCTGGCTCAATCCGAATTGCGGTTCGAACCAAAACGGATAGCTCAATAGCGCGATCAACGAGCCGACATTCGACAAGGCATAAAGTCGATACGGGCTGCGACCGGCAAACACTCGGCTGAACCAGGCCTGCAAGAGCGGCCCCGTCGTGGCCAGCACGAAATACGGCAGCCCAACGCTCACCGTGAGCAACATCAGGATCCGCCACATTGGCGTACCCGCGTCTTGAGGTTTCCAAGAGGGGGAGGGGTCGATTCGCGCCAGTGCCAGCGCTGCCATCAGCAGTACGAGATGGGCCACGGCCTGCCACTTGGGAGCCAGCTTATGCGCTGCGTGGGCGTAGGCGTAACCGAGAAACAGCACGCACTGAAAGAACAGCATGCAGGTAGTCCACACGGCCGGACTGCCACCGAACCAGGGCAAGATCCGCCGACTGATCAGCGGCTGCACCTGAAATAACAGAAACGCACTGACGAACACCGTCACTGCATAAATGAACAACAAACCCCGGCTGCTGCCCACGGTTTTCATAAGAGACTTTCACCCATCGAGAACGCAATATCGTAACTTTCAGCGGTGCATGATAACCCATAAACCGCTCCAATGCGATTCGCCTTGACCCAAAGCCTCCAGCCACCCTATGCTCCCCGCTCATGCTCACCATGGACCGCTATCTGCTGCGCCAGTTTCTTTGGGTGCTGTTCATTCTTTTGACCAGCTTCCTGGGGCTGTATATTGTCGGGGACATGGTCAATAACTTCGACGAATTGGCCAGCCACGCGGTCAAGCATGGCGGGTTGATCCGGGTGGTGAGCAGCTACTATGCCCAGCGGGCCTTGCCGTTTCTCGATATCACCAGTTCGCTACTGATCGTGATGTCGGCCATGTTCACGGTGGCGGCCTTTCGGCGGCACAACGAGATGACGGCTCTCCAGGCCGCTGGCATCTCAAAAGGGCGCATCGTGCGGCCGATTCTGTTGGCGGGGATTCTGATTACGCTGGTGGCCACGGCCAATCGGGAACTGCTAATTCCACGCTTCCGGCAGCAGCTGAGCTACAACGCCCAAGACCTCGCTTCCGAACATGTTCGCGATATCCGTCCTGTCTACGACAACCAGACCGATATTCTCTTAAGCGGCCAAGGCGTCATCCTTCGTTCGCGTGAAATCGATCGTCCGACGTTTTTTCTCCCTCGAGGCTTGGATCACTATGGCCGTCAGTTGACTGCTCAACGAGCCAGCTATCAGGCCGCTGACGCAAACCATGCCGCCGGCTATCTCCTGACGGGCGTTCATCAACCGGCCGACATTGCTCAACAGCCGTCGCTCAAGTTGGGGCAGCAGGCTGTCGTCATCACCCCGCACGATGCCGAGTGGCTCCAGGAGAAAGAATGCTTTGTGGTGAGCCAGGTCGACTTCGACCAGCTTTCTGGAGGCCGGGGTGGGAAGAAGTATGCCTCCACCTGGGAGTTGATTTCCGCGCTTCGCAATCCGAGCCTGGACTATGGCTCGGGCGTGCGCGTGCAGATTCATTCCCGGCTCGTGCAGCCGTTTATGGATATGCTGCTGCTCATGCTGGGATTGCCGCTGGTGCTGTCGCGGGACAATCGTAATCCGCTGCTGGCCGCGTCGTTGAGTGTACTGGTGGTCGGGATGTTCATGGGGATTACGATGGGCTGCCATTACCTAGGGGAAAACTTGACTATCAGCCCTGCCTTGGCCGCTTGGATACCGCTGTTGATTTTCGTGCCGGTGGCGGCGGCGCTTGGGGAGCCGTTGTGGGAATGATGCTCGCGAGTAAACCGGCGAAACCGGGACTTCGCCTCGCCGGAGGCTCGTCTCCAGTCCCGGCCACCCGAAAGTTGCCGGCGGGTCGTTGGCTGACAAGAATCAAGGTGCGGATCACTCATCTCAACCGGCACGGTTTATGGCGGATGCAACTGGCAAACCCTGGGTAGACGGCCTGACGATCGGCCAAGTCCTGGCGGCGACCGCGGCCCGTCGCGGCGATGCCGATTGTCTCGTATTTCCCGAGCTTGGCTACCGGGCCAGCTATCGCGAATTCGCGGCCGAAGTGGACCGGGCTCGCCCGGCGAGCATGTGGCGATCTGGGCTACGAATGTCCCGCAATGGGTGATCATGCAAATGGCCGCCGCGCGAATCGGCGTGGTACTCGTCACGATCAACCCCGCCTATCGGCCTTTCGAGTTGAAATATGTGCTGAAGCAGTGCGATGCGGTGGCATTGCTTTTGGTGCGGCGGTTCAAGTCGTCCGACTATTTCCAAATGCTCGACGAGGTCTGTCCGCAGTTGCGCCGCTGCCGGCCAGGGCAGCTTGCCGCGCCCGATTTCCCTAAGCTGAAAACGGTCGTGACTATCGACGATCTGGCTCCGCCCGGCGCGTTGACTTGGCAGGAAATGTTGACGCTGGGAGAGCCGTACAACGATCCTATCCGACTCGACACGTTGACCGCCGCCTGCCGCCCGACGGACAAGATCAACATTCAGTACACCAGTGGCACGACCGGCTTCCCCAAGGCCGCCACGCTCAGCCATCGCAATCTGCTACTGAACGCGTACTACATCGGCGCGTGTCAGCGGATGACCGCGGAAGATCGAATCTGTATTCCGGTGCCGTTCTATCACTGTTTCGGTTGTGTGCTGGGTACGCTGTGCGCGGTGGTCTATGGTGCGGCGATGATCATTCCGGCCGAGTCGTTCCGCCCCGATGCCACGCTCGCCGCCATCGAGCGCGAGCGGGCGACGGCTCTCTACGGCGTGCCGACCATGTTCATCGCTCAGTTGGAAGACCCGTCACTGCCATCGCGCGACGTTTCTTCCTTGCGGACGGGCATCATGGCGGGGAGCCCCTGTCCGATCGAGATCATGCGACAGGTGATCGACCGTCTTGGCGCACGCGAGTTGACAATTGCCTATGGCCAGACCGAGGCCTCGCCGGTCATAACCCAGACCCGCACCGACGA
>JAIOPX010000292.1 GCA_021413705.1 Planctomycetota bacterium
TGCGCAATTTCAGCGGCTCTGGGCAGGCTACGACCCCACCGCGCGACGGAGCCCCATTAGCGCCGAGTCGATCAATTCGGCCGGACCTGCTTGCGATGTGGCCCTGCTGCAATTGGAAAACAACGAAGGTCTGGCGGAGTCGTTGCCTGTAGCGCCTCAGGAAGTGCTCGACAAAATCGGGCCGACCTACCCTGTCGGATATGTTGGCTACCCGATGGAAGGCTTGGCCATTGGCGGCGTCAATCCCAAGTCCCCCACGCCGACACGGCATCTGGCTTACATTTCATCGGTGACGGACTACTTTGGCGATGCGAACGTCGATTCCGCTCAGCGCTTGTTGGTACAACACGCCTTGCCGGCCACGGGTGGAGCCAGCGGCAGCCCGATCATCAATCGGGACGGCCAGGTGGTGGCGGTGCTCAATGCCGGCAACGTGATCGGCATTACACCCCGTGGCCGGATCGGCTCGAGCGCTAACATCGCGTTCGCGCAGCGGGCGGATTTAGTCCGCGAGCTGCTCGACGGCAGCTCGATCCGCAAGCAAGTGCCTCGCTTGGCGCGCTGGAAACAAGATCTCGCCAAGAACTTCAAGCCGCGCGACGTAGTGGAAGTCGAAATCAAGGGAGTCCGCGATCGGATTGCCAACAACACGATCGCCGATTGGAAAGACACGCAGTCGGGCAGTGGCGACTACACCGTGAAGTTCGAGACGCTCGTGGATCGCGTGTTGGAGGCCAAGCCCACAGCCAAGACGGACGTCAAGTTGGCCACCGCCGGGCCATGTTTTCTCATGGCCTATGACGCGTCTGGCGAGAGTCCCGTTTTTGTGCGGGTCGTCGAGAAGGATAAAGACAAGGAGCAAACGATCAACGGCTCCCCCACGAACTTCCGTTGGGCTCGCTTTCTTACTTTCGACGGTCACTCAGGCGCGGACGTGGCGATCAATGTCACGTCTGATGCGGACGAGGCCAAAATCGCGATGAAACTGTTTCACGCCGCCCGCACCAGGGTGCCGCCGAAAGATCGCTTGGAAAAACTGCTAGAAGATTGGAAGAAGCAGATTATCACGCTGCCCGCCCTAACCGTAAGTACGGAAATCGCGTCGGAAAGTTCCGGCACATTGCCCGAGCCGCTTTCGGCAGGCCAGCCGGCCGTGAGCAAAATCGAGTTGACCCTCAAGGAGGCCGGCGATTATTTCCTGTTCGTGTCTACAGCAGGCGATGACAAGATCGCCGTGGTGGCGGCCCGGCGCGACGGCGTGCGGCTGGTGCAATTGGTAAGCGATCAACGGGGCAATCCAACCGCCTACGGATCGTTCAAAGTTCCGGCTGGCTCGGAGATGGTGATCTTCGTGCTGGGATTGCAGAAAGACGTTCCGTATGACTTGAAGCTTTATCGGGCGGTGTTGAAGTAGGTCCGCCCTGCCGGGGCGGACATTTCTATGGCGCGCCATGGCACGAAGGATCCTGGACCGGGCCGATTTACTAGACTCCTGAACTGACCTACCATCAATATGAGTCCCACAGTATTTCGGCATCGCGGCTTGCGATTTTATTTTTTCTCGCGAGAAGAACCTCGAATGCATGTACACGTCCAACATACCAGTGGCGAGGCAAAGTTCTGGCTCGAACCAGCCGTTGAACTGGCTGTGAATCACGGCTTAAGCAAGCAACGACTCAATGTAGCCCTTCAACTCATACTGGAACACGAACATGAAATCCGTGAAGCGTGGCAAGCCCACTTCGGACGTTGAAGTGACAAACGTCTCCAGGCACGGCTTTTGGATCTTGATAGACGATCGGGAATTGTTCTTGCCTTTTGAGCGATTTCCTTGGTTTCAAGATGTTCCCATCGGCAAATTGCTTTCCGTCGAGCTTCCTCAGCCACATCATTTGCATTGGCCCGAGCTAGATGTTGACTTAGCGGTAGAATCCATTGAGTACCCCGAGCGATTTCCCTTGATTAGCAAGAAGCAGGCAGTCTCTATAAAAAAGAAGACCCACCCCAAGACGACGCGTCGTTGAGAACGAGAATTCATTGATCGCAAACCACCAGTTCTTCACACAATCCCGCCACTTCCGCCGCTGAACCAGGCCGGCGCCGTGGGTTTTTCTCCATCAGTGCCATCACTAGGTTTGCTATTCGAGCTTCCAAGCCGGGCCGAAATTCCGTAATCGGAGGCGGCTCGCGCGAAGCCAAGTCTTTAGCGATCTCGCGAAAACTCTCTCCTCGCGGGCGCAGCGGCCGAGTGCCGGTGAGCCACTCATAGCCGATTACGCCCAGGGCATAGAGATCAGCACGGCCGTCGAGCCGTTTGCCGGCCGCTTGCTCGGGCGCCATGTAGGCCACCGTGCCAGCGATGTGGTCCGCGTCGGTCACTCGGCTGCCCGTCACATGGGCAATGCCAAAATCGACCAACACCAGCGAGCCATCCTCTCGCACCAAAATGTTCTCGGGCTTCAAGTCGCGATGTATCACGCCGGCTTCGTGCAGTGCCGAAAGGGCGCCGGCAATCTGCTGCAACTGCTTAAGCACCATCCCAGGATCGCTCGTGGCGTCCTGCGGCATCAGCGCCCGTAGCGATCGGCCCGGCACGAACTCTTGCACCACATAGGCCACGCCGTCGGGTTCCGTCCCCAAGGCCAACACGCGCACCACGCCAGGGTGGCGCACCCGGGAAGCCGCTTCCAATTCGACGCGGGCCGATGCCAAAATCCGGCGGCGCTGCGAGACGTCATACAGCCGATCGAGCTTCAGCCGTTTGACCGCCACTTCCTGGCAGCGCTGTGGATCATAGGCCCGGAAGACCTCGCCAAAAGCTCCGCCTCCGAGTCGCTCGCGAACGATGTAGCTTGACTCCGCCGCGCTTGGCCCAGCCTCGATCGCCCTTGATTGTTCCTCGATCGCTCCTTCCACCAGTTCCATTTCCGCCATGGCTTCGTTCAGCACCGGCAGATAGCGCATATAGCCGTCGCTGCGGGCCAGGCGAATGCCGCGTAGGAGCGACTCTTCGGCCAAGGCGGTCAACTTCTGTGCCAGCAATGCCTTGGCCAGCGCTATTCGAGTGGAGATTTCCAAGTCGGGGAGCTGTGCCCGGGCGAACCCATCCGCAGCGTCTTCCAAAATCTCCACCGCGCGAGGATCGTTCCGCGCCAGCAGCACTTCTCCCTCGGCCGCCTCCAAAACGAACCGAAGGTACGGTTCCGTTTCCAGCCGCAACCACGCCCGCAGCGCCGCCAATTCTGCTTCCGCCTCGTCCATTCGATGCTGGGCCAATCGTGTCAGGGCAAGATCTTTGCGAGCGAAGAACTGCAAATCTTCAAAATGCTCGGCATCGGCCAGAGCCAGGCAGCGGGTCAACTGCTGCTCTGCTCCGGCCAGATCGCCAAGGCCAAGCAATGCTCGGCCCAAATCTTCCAACATCCGCGCCTGTCCGCGATCGTCACCCGATGCTACGGCCATCTCCAGATCACGCTCAAAGCAATCGCGAGCTTGTTGATAGCGGCCGGCCCGCAGATGCACGCGGCCGATGTTACCCAGCGTCAGGGCCATGCCGGCCCGATCCCCCAGCAGCGCTTTGTCCACCAGCGACATGGCGTAGAAGTGGAGCGCGTTGTCGAGCCGACCACGGGCTGCTTCCACAGTTCCCAGCGTGTCGAAAACCTGCGTCTCGGCCAGCCGAAGCCCCGCCGCGCGATAAAGCTGGGCCGCCTTGAGCAAGGCATCGACGGCTGCGGGAGTCCTGCGCGATTTCCCCTCCGCTAAACCGAGCACATGCCACGCCCTGGCTTGGAGCCGCATCGGCAGAGTCGGTTGCTCGGCCAGTTCTCGCAATGCCGAGGCGACTCGTCCTCCGGCGATACCGGCACGCAGATCGAGCCAGGCCAGTTCAATGCGGCAGGCCTCGGGGAGCGAACCAGTCGCCGCCACAAGATCCGCTCGGGCCTCCAGATCACGTCCAACCGCAATCCGCGCCTGGGCTCGCCCAAACAGAGCCTCGGGCGAAGCGGCATCACAATCGCAGACGGTCGCCGCTCCCCCTGCGGCCAACGCCGATCGAAACGGCTCGGGAAGCTCAACAGTGGAGAAGAACATTCGCAGTATCTCAGATTGATATCAATGCAGTTGCCCGCCAGCAGTACCAGCAAGCCCGACGCAAAATTATAGATTACCCAGTCTGGCAGCACTATTCTGCTCTTGGGCAACAGCCTCCAGCAATACTAAAGTACGCCCCCGCCGGAAATCGTTGCTTGCAACGGCACATAGATTGTGCCTGCACCATTCTCGTCTTTGGAGTTGCATCATGAATTTTGCGTTGATTGGCGCTGCCGGTTTCATTGCCCCCAAGCATCTGGAGGCCATCTATCGGACCGGTAATCAACTGGTGGCGGCCGTCGATCCGCACGATAACGTGGGGCGATTGGATGCCCATTTTCCCGAGGCGCGGTTTTTCACGGAAATCGAACGGTTTGACCGCTTTCTGGAAAAACGCCGTCGGGGACCGGAGGCTGAACGGGTGGATTTTGTCAGCATCTGCTCTCCCAACTATTTGCACGACGCCCATGTGCGGCTGGCATTGCGGGTGAAGGCGCACGCCATCTGCGAAAAGCCGATGGTCATCTCGCCGTGGAATCTGGATGCCTTGAGCGAACTGGAGGCGGAATCTGGCCGTTGCGTCCATCCTGTCTTGCAATTGCGGCTCATTCCCTCCTTGATCGAACTACGGCAAAAACTGCTGGCATCGGCGGCGCGAGAGAGGGCGGAGATTTGCCTGACCTACGTCACGCGCCGCGGACGTTGGTACGACGCTTCCTGGAAGGGATCGCCGGAAAAGTCCGGGGGCGTGGCGATGAACATCGGCATCCATTTCTTCGACATTTTGCTCTGGCTCTTTGGGGCTCCCGAGCGGAGCGAGGTGCATTTGAAGTCCCCCCGGCGGATGGCCGGACTGCTGGAACTGCCGGCAGCCCGTGTGCGCTGGTTTCTTTCGACCGATGGCGATGATCTGCCCGATGCCTGCCGGGCGGCAGGGAAGTTTGCCTACCGATCGATGACCATTGACGGCGAGGAGTTGGAATTTTCGGACGGGTTCACCGACCTGCACACGCGCGTTTATGAAGAGATTCTGGCCGGGCGGGGGCTGCGCATCGCAGATGCAGCCCCGGCTATCGGCCTGGTCCACGAAATCAATTGCA
>JAIOPX010000293.1 GCA_021413705.1 Planctomycetota bacterium
TCGATCTCCCACCATTTGTGGCCGTGGGCGGCGGCTTTTTGTTCGGCGTGGTGGTTGTTGTGCCAACCTTCGCCGTGGGCCAATAGACTGACGATCCAATTGTTGCGGCTATTCTCGCGCGTGGCATAGTTGCGATAGCCCCAGATGTGAGTCAGCGAATTGACCGACCAGGTCACATGCCACACAAAGACCGTGCGCAGGATGACTCCCCACACCAACAGGCTGAGTCCGAACTGAACCCCCTGCCAATACTCTCCGCTGACGGCCCAGCCGATCGCCAGACCGGCGACGAAGAACAGCGCGGCATGAATGAGGTAGACCCATACCCAGACGGCGTTCTTTTCCAGGCGAAAGTAAAACCGATCGCGAAGCAGATCGTTGCCATAGCGATCGTAGAACTCGGCCTGGCTCAGATGGCGGTTCTCGAACATCAGCCAGCCAAAATGGCCCCACAGGAATCCGACCAGCGGGCTGTGCGGGTCGGCCTGCTCGTCAGAATGTTGATGGTGCTTGCGGTGGATCGCCACCCAGCGGGCGGGGGAATCCTGCAGACAGCAGACTCCCAGCACAGCCAGGAAATGCTCGAACCACTTGGGGCAACTGAACGCGCGATGCGCCAAGAGCCGATGGTAGCCGACAGTCATGCCCAACATGCCGAAGAAATAGTGGCCAGCGAAGAGCAGCGCCACGCCGGTCCAACTGAAAAACCAGGGGAGCAATGCTAGCAAACAAAGAGCGTGGACCAGCGGCACGCCGATAAAATAAGGCCACAGGATGCGAAAGGGAACGACTTCCTGCGGAACCTGGCCGTGCCGGGTGCGATGGGTTTTTTGCGGCGCGCGCTCAACGGTGGTCAATGCATGGGCTTTCGAGGAGACACGCTACGAGACCAACGATGGTGGGCCACGTAAGATAGATCATAGCCATAAAACGGCGTGGGTGCCATGGCAGCCGAGTTGGGCAAAACCCCCACTGGCGCTTTGGGCTAGTTCTTAAACCGCCGCACAATCAGCGAGATATTCTGCCCGCCAAAGCCAAAGCTGTTGCTCAACGCCGTATCGCAGCGGGCTTCACGGGCGGCATTGGGGACATAATCCAAGTCGCAGTCGGGATCGGGTGTGTCGTAGTTGATTGTTGGCGGCAGGACATTGTCGCGGATGGCCATCAGGCAAACGATCAGTTCCGTGGCGCCGGCCGCGGCGATCAGATGGCCCAACATGCTCTTGGTGCTGGAGACCGGAATCTTATAGGCCCGCTCTCCGAAGAGCTGCCTGATGGCCAGTGTCTCGACCTTATCGTTCACGTCCGTGCCGGTGCCGTGGGCGTTGATGTAGTGAATGTCTTCACCCGTCAGTTCGGCGTCTTCCAAGGCCATCTTCATGCAACTGATGGCGCCGCGCCCTTCCGGGTGCGTATCCGTAATGCGGAAAGCATCGGCGGTGGAACCGTAGCCGCAGAGTTCGCCATAGATTTGCGCCCCGCGAGCTTTGGCATGCTCCAGTTCTTCCAGCACGACCATGGCGGCCCCTTCACCGAGCACAAATCCGTCCCGATCGCGCTCGAAAGGACGCGAGGCTTTCTGCGGCGCATCGTTGCGCGTTGAGAGGGCCGTCAGCAGGTTAAAACCTGTGACGCCGAAGGGGTGGATCATGCTGTGTGTGCCGCCGGAGAGCATGACATCGGCATCGCCCCGGCGGATCAGTTCCGTGGCCTCGCCGATGGCTTGGCTGCTGGCGGCACAGGCAGTCAGACAGTTGGCGTTAGGCCCCTGAGCGTTGAACATGCTGGCCAAGTGCCCGGCCGGCATGTTGGGTTCCTGTTCGGCCTCACCGACGGGGTTTAGCACCCGCAGCCCGGCGGAGATGAAGCGAGCCACGTCCACGCGGTCCGCTTCCAGCGCTTCGAGAATCATGCCGGTGAAGAGATTGAAGTTCTGTTGGCCTTCGCCACTTCCAAGATAGACGCCAAAGCGGACGGGATCCAAGTCGTTGCGATCCAGGATGCCCGCGTTGCGAACCGCCTGCTTGGCCGCGCCGGCGGCGAAGCGGCTATGACGGCCGCGGTTCTTCCACAGTTCGGCGTCTTCACCTTCGTCGGTAATGTCCCAATTGCGGACTTCGGCCGAGAACTTGGTGGGGAAGTTGCTCGCGTCGAACAGCGTCGTCATCCCGACGCCCGACTCGCCGCGCTTCAGGCCGCCCCAAACTTGTTCCACGCCTGCACCCATGGGTGTGACGCAGCCGATGCCGGTGATGACAACGCGACGACGCATGAGAGAACTCCTCGGGAAAGATTGGTGACTTAATCCCGTTGTTGGGAAACCAAATCACCCCGGAAACGAACTTCGGCTTCGGCCAGGTGAGGCGGCATTTCAATGCGGCTGCCATCCTGCTTGCGGCCCACAGCGAGCAGCCCGAAGTTGCGCAGAATCTTGGCAAAATCGTTCGGCTCGAACAATTGTCGCACCGGCGCATGTTGGTCGATATGGGCGAACAGGATTTCGACTTCCGCCTGCAATCGATCGCCGATGTGGCTAGTGGTGATGACCCTGGCCCCGGTCGGCTCGATCGACTCGATCTTGGCCCGGTAAGTCAGTGTGTCGCCGGGCACGGCCCGCGCGTGGAACCGGGCCTTGGGAACTTTGGCCAGGATCACACGCTCGCGAAAATCGTAGTATTCCGCCACTAACATTCCCGAGGTCTGGGCCAGTCCTTCGAGGATCAGCGAGTTGGGCATCGTCCCGGCGCCGGGAAAATGGTCATGCACATGCTCTTCAGCCAGCGACACGTTCTTGATGGACGTGGCGTGGCTGCCACTGACGAACTCGGTGAATCGATCGAACCAGAACCAGCGCATGGATGTTAGCTTTCAGCGGTCAGCTTTCAGCAGTCAGCCGGGCGTTCTTGAAAGCTGAACGCTGATCGCTGACCGCTCAATGCTCTTAACCCGCGCTTACTTTGGTTTCCACATAGTTGCACATGTCTTGCACTGTCAACATCGTGGCAAAGTCCTGCACGGCTGGGTTTTCTTCAAAGCCGGAGAGGTCGGCAAACGGCATCCGCTTCTTGAGTTGCTCCAACCCGGCAGGGTTGATGCGACCGTCCTGCACGTATTCCGCATTGGTGAGAATGTCCTCGGGGAACAACTCGCCGCGCGGAATTTTGATGTCGAAGCTCTTCTCCAGCCTGAACACGATGTCCAGAAAGTCGATCGACTCGGCGCCCAGGTCGCCCACCAACGTGGCTTCGGGCTTCACTTCGTCCTCGTCCACTCCCAACGCATCGACGAGCGCCGTGCGCACCTTGTCAAAGATTTGTTCCTTCGTAAGCATCGACATGAATCCTCCACGCTTGAAATCAGGTTAAACTTGAAACTCCATCATGGCGAAGACTTACTCGCCGACCCTACCCAGCTTAGGAAGCAGTCTCCGCCACCGAAGCGGCAGCCGGCTGCGAACCGAGTAATGTGGCGAACAGCTTTCGCATCTTGATCTTGTTGTAGGCGTCCATCTCCGCTTCGTCAGGATTTTCGTCGGCCAGGTTATAGCGTTCGATGACCAGCCGGGCACTGACGCAAACCTTGCCATCCACCACGCCCTGCGTCTTGAACTCAGCGTCGCGCGGCCCCGACTTAATCATTTCGGCCGTGACGGTCAGGCTTTCACCCGGCTCGACAAAGTCCGCATATTTGATGTTGCGCGCTTCCTTGAGCACCACGATGCTGTGGGCAAAGTCTTCGTCGCTGCGCAACAACCATGCGGCTGCCTGCGTCATAGCCTCCAGCATCAACACGCCAGGCAATACCGGCAGCAGCGGAAAATGATCCGCCAGATATTCTTCGGCCAGCGAAACCGTTTTCACGGCCGTAATTCGTTCGCCGGGCACCAATTCGATGATGCGGTCGATCAGCGTGAAACGCATGCTCGGTCGGACACCATCAAACAGGGGTTAGCGCCAGCAGCACCCAACCCCCATAGGTCGAGCCGTCAGCGTAAATGGGGCAAATAATAAACATTGAAGTATAGCCCGAGCAGGCTTAGCCCTCAACCGTGGTCGGCGGGGGCGGATTGCAAGCGCAACACCTTAATACAGCGGAGTTTATAGCAAATTTGACCCGATCTTGGTATTCAATTGTCATTCTGGATGCGAAAGTGAGGGTATCTGCCAGATTGGCAGCCGCTTGGATTGGCAGGTCGTGCAGCGGCAGGACGCAACCTGCGTCGTGCTATAGGCTAGCGCATCGCTCTGGGTGATTGGCATAGCCTTTGCTTTTCTAGACTTAGGCGATCTAACCTTTCCAGTTCGCAGCGCCAGGGAGGTTTGACAATAACCTCGTTCGCGCTTCGGGCCGGTTGTGCCTACCCATCGAAAGGAGACCCGAGCTATGGTTCGTTTACGCACTGAGTCTTTTGCCCCGCTGCTGCAACTTCGCGAAGAGTTCGACCGGGTCTACAAGAGTTTGTTCCGCGACGGCGGAGGAACCCCTGCAGGCCAGTCGAAAGCTTCGGGGATCTATCCTTCGCTGAACATTTGGGAAGAAGCTGACGCCTTGAAGGTTGAAGCGGAGCTGCCTGGGCTGAAGGCGGACGATCTGGATTTGACCGTACTAGGAAGCGAACTGACGATCCAGGGTCGTATCACCCCGACTCCAGAAGGACAGACCGTACACCGTTGCGAGCGGCCAGCCGGCGATTTCCGCCGCGTTGTGCGGCTTCCGATCGATGTCGAAGGGGAAAAGATCGTGGCCACGCTCAACAACGGCGTGCTGCTGATCACACTACCCAAGGCGGCTGGAGCAAAGCCGCAGAAGATCAAAGTCAATGTAGGGTAATGCCAGAAGGAGATCAACGATGAACACTGATGTTGAAAAGAACGTAGACAAGCACAATGGAAACGCCGACGTGGCGTCGATCGAATATACGCGCGGCGGGCGATATTATCGTCCGCGCGTGGATATTGTGGAGCGCGAAGGGGATTTGACGGTGCTGGCGGACATGCCAGGCGTTGGACCCGACGACGTGGACGTGCAGTTTAACGACGGTGTGCTAACAATCTTGGGACGCGTGGCCGATCGACTACCGGCGGATACCCCCTATCTTTCGCGCGAGTATGGCGTGGGTGACTACTACCGTTCGTTCCAGGTGAGCGATCAGATCGATGCCCAGCAGATCAGCGCCGAGATGGCCAATGGGGTGTTGACGCTCCACTTGCCCAAGGCAGCGGCAGCCCGGCCCCGGAAGATCGCTGTGGCGGCGAAATAACGCAGAGCGACGGGAAAAAAGACCTGCAACCACCTCCGGTCGGCGTGTGTATAAGTAGGTGTCTTTTGCCTACAATACGTACACGCCTAACCGGAGGTTTTTTCATGCGTATCGCATTTTGCTTGGTTGCTATCGTAGGTCTGCTGGCAATTCAGCCGCTGGATGCCGCCCCTCTGAAGACCAAGGACGTGGCAGCCGGCGCCAAATGGGTCGCACATGTCGATTTCGACGCCATGCGCGAGTCGAAACTCGGGGGCGTGTTCCGCGAAAAATGCCTGGGGAACGAAGACGCCCAGCGGAAGATCAAGAAGTTCCAGGAGGATACCGGCGTCGATCCGACCAAGGACATGCATAGCGTGACTCTCTACGATACGAAGTTCGTGGAGCACAGCGGCGTGGCGATCTTTCGGGCCGGGCATATCGACTCGAAGAAACTGCTGGCCAAGCTCAAGGAAAAGCATCCTGATCACAAGTCCGAAGAGCATGGCGACGTGACGGTCTATTCATGGACCGAAGGAAAAGGAAAAAAGCACGAGCATCAGGTGAGCGGAGCCATCTATGGACGCGATGCTGTGCTCTTCTCGCGAGACGCGAAGCAATTGACGGCCGCGCTGGACGTGCTGGCTGGAAAGGCGGACGCCCTCTCTGACGAATCGTCCCTGGCCGAAGTTCCGCGGAAGGGAACCTTTGTACTCGTCCGCGGCGTTGGAATGAACAAAGAAAAGACACCCTTCCATCTGGCAGTGATCCGCCGCAGCAAGCAACTTGCATTCGCTTTCGGCCAGAGCGGTACGGAGGTCTTCTCGCAAGGCTTGCTAGTGGCCCCCAACGCCGATTCGGCCGACAAGGTGCGAGATGTCGTGGAAGGTTTTCGCGCGTTGACTCAGTTGCGCTTCGGCGATCACGACAAGCGCGGTGAGATGCTCCGCGGCGTGAAGGTGGCCGTGGCGGGAAGCACCGTGGTCCTGGAATGGCAAGGGAGCGGAGATGATGTGGCGAAGTTGATGGTGGAGCATCACGAGAAGATGCACCAATGGAAGAAGCTCCGAGGGGCGGAAGAAAAGAGTGAGAAGGGTGCAAAGGGTGAGAAGAGTAAGAAGGGGGCGAAGGACAAAGATGACGATGAGGACTAAAAGCTGGACCATTGCCGATTGACCACGGATGTGCCGACCCTGGATGTGCGATCCGACGAGCAACTGGCCGTCGCCGCACAGGGGGGATGCCGCGCCAGTTTCGAGTTGATCGTGTTGCGGATGCACGGTCCACTCTATGGGTATTTGCGGAGGCTGGCGGCCTCACGCGAGGATGCGGAGGATGTGGTGCAGGAGACATTCGTTCGAGCCTACAGAAAGCTCGATCGATATGATCCCGACTGGCGGCTCAGTACCTGGCTGTTCACGATCGGGCGGCGATTGTGGATCAATCATCGGCGTCAGTCGCAACGAGCCCGCAAGACGGGTGAGGCGGCCGCGGAAATCGCCCGGATGGCGGCCTTGTCGAGTTCAGGGCGAACGGTTGATCCGGCCGTCGATCCAGCCGCAGCCATGATCGTGGCCGAAGAACGCCAGCAGCTTTGGCAGATCGCGGCTGCCGTATTGAGCGAGCCACAGTACACGGCACTCTGGCTGTTTTACGTGGAAGGGTTGCCGGTGGCCGAGATTGCTCGCGTATTGCGGCGCTCTCCGGCAAGCGTGAAAGCTGTCATGTTCCGTGCCCGGCGACGTCTGTTGCCGCACTATCAAGAACTCATCAAGCCGCGACCGGTGGTCGCGGGAACTGCACATCAAACTACTTTGGAGAAGGTCGATGCAACGGCCCATTGACAAGTCGGATCGGTCAGATGAGCAGGCGATGGTTCGTCGCCTGAAGTGTGAGGGTGCGCGCGAGCGCTCGAAAGGCAGTCAGCTTCTTTGCGACAGGATCATGGAGGCCGTTGACGACAGGCGAGAGTGCCATTCAGCGCATCAAACGGCGGTCGTTCGACCACGTTCGCTGCGCCGGGCGTGGACGGTGCTGGGAACAGCAACTGTGGCGGCATCGCTCTTGGTTGGATTGGGACTGTTGGGATCGGTTGAGCCGCGTAAGGAAACGGCAACAACTCAAGCGGGGAAGGGGAGGGGCGATGCCGGATCCAAGCCGCCCCTGTTTGGCTTGGAGGCTGAAGCAAAGCCAGTGGTGCAATCCGCTGATTACGTGACATCCACCACGGACGTCGCCGTTGAGTCGTGGACGACATTGCAACAGAGCGTCAATCCGCTAGAGGAACTGGACCACGACGCCCTACTCGCAGGGCAAATGGCGTTAGCCACGTTGCCGTTGTCCGCCCTAGAAACGGATTGAATCGACAGGCTATTGTCGCGGTCGGCCCACGGGCGGGCGCTGGGCTTGATCGCCTGGTGGTGGGGGGCTGGCTGAGTTGTCTTCGACAACCAATCGCCAACCCCAAGGTACCAGCGGCGGCTTGAAGGCGTCGCGAATCTTGTCCAATACGTTGTCGTTGATCTGCACGCTGCGGAATTCGTACGACGAATAGCCATTGCCCGGATCGTAGAGCCGCATGGCGAATGGCTCGAACGTCTCCCGCTTCAGCCGCAGCACGGAACGCTTGAAGTTGGCCGCATCGCCGCGGAAACGGGGAAAGGCATCCACCCAGATCTCGGTTTCGGAAAACTCCTGGGGGGTTACGATCCGCATGAAGTAGCGCCGCTTGAGCTTTTCGGCTTCGGCGCCGAAGAGAAACGGTAGCGGACCATCGCTGATGGCCCTGCCGCGCATCTCAGGGGGGATCGGCCGCTTGACCACCTGCTTCAGCTTGGCGTCGTATTCGTAGATGGCGTCGCCGGTGCTGACCCAGTGTTCGCCGACTTCGTCCTTCGTCACATCGTATTTGCCGGTATCGACATTCAGCCGGCGGATCTCGTTTACCTTGAACGTCCCCTTGTCGGGGGCGGCATATTTGATTTCGCCGTCGCTTTGCAGACCCGCTGTTTCCTTGAATTGAGGATGGTCGGCCGGAATGAAGCCGGGCTGATAGGTCCAACGGGTGAACTCGCAACGGAAAGTCTTGATTTTTGAAGTATGTGCTTCCCATGCCGACAACACCTGATCGAGATAGTCCTGTTGTTCGGCAGTGAGGGTGAAGGGTGCGGCCGCGGGTCGTGCCTCCGGTGGACGGCCTTCGCGGGGGGGTACGGCGCCTGGGGGCGGGGCCATTGGCTGTTCGACCTGGCCCGGTTGCTGTGCGGCGGCCGACGTCACGCCTCCGATCGTCAGGATGCAGATTCCAAGACCATGGATAAGTCGTGATTTCATAGTCATCATGGATGCAGGAGTTTGGCCAGCGGGGCAATGGCGCCCCTCGGTGATTGAGCTTATGGGCGGCGGATTCTAGCAATCCCTGCGGCAGGGCCGAAGACCAATCTTCCGCTGCTGACCCACCCCATGGGCTTGTCGCGGCTTTCCCAAATTGCCGCCATGCCCCAAAATGGCTTTGCTTATGGTTCCATCCCCCCTCAGCGTGATCTACCTCAGCCCTGGCGCCGGGGGAATGTATTGCGGCAGTTGCTTGAGCGACAACATGCTCGTCCGCGCCCTGAGGCGGCAAGGGGCCGACGTGACGCTCGTGCCCCTCTACACGCCGCTGTTGACCGAGGAGCCGGACCAGAGCATCCCGCAAGTGTTTTTTGGCGGGTTGAGCGTCTATCTCAGGCAGGTGGTGCCGCTGGCAGATCGCCTGCCGCAATTTCTATCGCGCTGGCTCGATCGGCCGGCGCTGCTGAGGATGCTTTCTCGCACGGCTATCCGAACCGATGCCCGGCGGCTTGGCGCGCTCACCTTGTCGATGGTTCGCGGAGAGCATGGGCGCCAGCGGGCCGACGTTGCGCGGCTCGTCGAGTGGCTGGCTAAGCAGCCGCGGCCAGCCGTGATTAATTTTAGCAACCTGTTGATCGCCGGTTGCTTGCCGACAGTGAAACGCGAGTTGGGGGTGCCGATTGTTGTCACGCTTCAAGGGGACGACCTGTTCCTGGATGCACTGACGCCCGCCTACCACGATGCGGTGCAGGCCGAGTTGCGGCGCATCGTCCGGGATGTAGACGGTTTTATTGTGCATAGCCAATATTATGCTGCGGAGATGTCGCAGCGGTTTGAGATTCCGCCGGAGAGGATTCATGTCGTCCCACTGGGGATTTCCCTGAGCGCAGTGGCGCTAGCCACCGGTGTCGAAGGCGAAGGCCAAACAGGACCGGCGGCTAGCGCCGTGCCGCTCACAAAGACGACGTCCACACCCACAGTCGGCTTCCTGGCTCGCATCTGTCCGGCCAAAGGATTGCACGTCCTGGTCGAGGCATTCATCCGTTTGCGCACCATGCCCGGCATGTCGGCCGCTCGATTGCGCGTGGCCGGGTGGCTGGGGCCGGACGACGAGGATTATTTTCGCCGGCAACAACAACGGCTTGCCGAAGCCGGGTACGCGGACGCGCTCGACGTGAATCGTACTCCAGACCTCGCCGCCAAGCTCCAGTTTCTCCGCGAGATTGATCTGCTGAGCGTGCCGACGGTCTATCGGGAACCCAAGGGACGCTACGTGCTGGAAGCTCTAGCCGCAGGCGTGCCGGTCGTGCAACCGCGGCACGGCGCGTTCCCGGAGTTGCTCGCCAGCACAGGCGGAGGAGAACTGTTCGAGCCGGGAGATGTGGTAGGACTAGCGACGGCGCTATTTGAGATACTCTCCGATTCGGGACGCCGCCAAGCATTGAGCCGGCAAGGGCAGGCAGGTGTGGGAGCCCTTCATACCGACGAGCATTCCGCCCAAGCGACGTTGGCGGTTTATCGCCGTATCGTTTCCCAATGAAAGATGGGAACCGGCTTACACCCCGACGCTCTGCTCTTGCAGACTGGCGTAGAGGCGGACGAACGTGGGTTGGATCGATTCGCAGGTTACCAAGTTATTGACTTCCTGACTCATGGTCGGTCCTCCTGATTGCGCCTGAGCAAGACTGCTCTTCGATTCGGCGCCGGCCGCGCGGGATCCCCTCCCTTGCAGCGTTGTTGTCGTCGCTAGGGCTAGAAAAGTTGGCCACTCACCCTGGCTGCGACACTCCCTATGCTATCACATTCCAGATCCTTTTCCGCGGGCGTCAGCGTGCGTTAACACAATCTTCATGAAATAGAATTGGTTGATGCTTGCCCCAATTAACACGATCGTAAACCCTTGCGGCGTCGATAGATCTTGCCAATAAAGCGGCAGAAATGTATCGCAATGATACACCTAAAGAGGGGGTGATGTCCGACGTTCATAGAGATGCGCGGGACATTGCCCAAGCCGCTATACGGGCATTTCACGGAAGCGATATCCGATGCCGCGCACTGTTTCGATCAGTTCCGCGTGTTGTCCCATCTTCTTGCGTAGCGATCGAATGTGGACGTCGATCGTGCGTTCGAGCACCAAAGCATCGTCTCCTAATGCGGAGTCGATCAGCTCCGTGCGGCTGAAGGCCCGACCCGGTTGGCGCACCAAGGCGTCCAGCAAACGGAACTCGCTGAGCGTCAGCTCCATGGCTTCACCATCGATCGTGGCCTGATGGCGGCGGCGGTCAATGCGCACCGCCTGACTGACGGCAATCTCCCGTTCGTCGGCCTCGGCCTGAGTGCGGCGCAACAATGCCCGTACTCGCTCCAGCAGCACTTTGACGCTGAACGGTTTGGTCACATAGTCGTCAGCCCCGACGCTGAACCCGACCACCTGGTCGGTTTCTTCCGACTTGGCGGTGAGCATCAGGATCAGCATTGCGCGCGTGGCCGGATTGCTCCGCAGGCGGCGGCAAACTTCCAGTCCATCGACAATGGGGAGCATCAGATCGAGTACGACCAGATCCGGTAGGCGCAGCTCGGCTTGCGACAGGCCGTCCTGGCCATCGCGGGCCAGCAGCGTTTCGTAGCCGGCCTGCTTGAGGTTGTAGGCCAATACGTCGGCCAACGCCCGGTCGTCTTCAACGATCAACACTGTCGGCTGGGGCATGTAATTTGGTCCTCGGGTCGCTGAGAGAATCATAATTTGCGCCAGGGGAAAGGGGAAGTGTTAAGCGGTTTTTAGCGGCCGGGAAAGTTTCAGCACCAGTACCGTACCCGACCGATGTGAAGAAAGCATGAATGCGGCGTGAAGGCTGGGTGCAGACATCTACCGCCTTGCCGCGCGGGAACCAACAGGGGGCTTACGCCCCCCGCTCGCCATTGGTCGCGGCTCGCAGGCGCACCGTGAACGTGCTTCCTTCTTTCGGCGTGCTTTGCAAGCTCACGCTGCCGCCGAAGGCCTGAACGAGATGCTTCACAATCGACAGGCCCAGCCCCGTGCCTCCCAGTTCGCGGGAGCGGGCACGATCGACGCGATAGAAACGCTCGAAGACGCGGAGTTGATCTTCGGCTGAAATGCCGATGCCAGTGTCTTGCACTTCGATCAGCACATACCCCTCGTCAGGCTGCGATCGAATGGTCACGCGCCCCCCGTCCGGCGTGTACGTTCACAGCTTAAGGAAATCTGCTTGGTCTCAGCGGCGGGCAGGTGTTGTGTCAGGCATTCCTGAATCAATTCTCCCAGTGGCACCGGCACAATCTGATGCACCTCGGCTCCCGATTCGATCCGTGCCAAGCTCAGCAGATCCTGGATCAACTGATGCAGCCGATCCGCCTGCTCGTCGATCCGAGCGACAAACTGCCGGCGATGGTCCGCGTCGTCGAGCGCTCCGGCCAGCAGCGTCTCGGCGTAGGCCTTGATGGAACTCAGGGGTGTCTTAAGTTCGTGCGACACATTGGCCACGAAGTCGCGCCGCAGATTCTCCAGGCGTCGAAACTCGGTGATGTCTTCCAATACCATGACCACGCCAGGGCAAGGGACACCGGGGAGTTGGGCCACATGTGTCGAGAGAATCCGCGGCGGCAACGTGCCCAGCGTGATTTCGAGCCGCCGCGTCGCTGCGCTGTTATTTCCACCACCTGTGGCTCGTGCCGCCAGGGCGTCGGCCGTCGCCTGGTGAAGTGCATGTTGGCGCACCGCCTCCAAGAATGGTCGTCCCACAGCAGTCTCGGGTGAAAAAGAGAGGAGCTTGCCGGCTGCGTCGTTGGCAAACAACACGCGCTGCCTATCATCGACTGCGATCACCGCCTCAATCATGCCCCGGAGCACCGTTTCCAGCCGCTGGCCGCTTTCGCGCAACTGATTGACGCGGGCGCTCATCTGCTGGCTCATCCGGTTGAACGAGTCTCCCAGTTGGCCCAGTTCGTCCCGGTTCGAGACATAGATTCTCTGGTCATAATCCCCCTCGGCGATCCGCTGCGCGGCCTCGTTAAGCGTTTTGACCGGGCTTGTCACCCGGGCCACAACCCACCAGGTGAGTCCCAGCATGGCCAGGCTGACCGCTCCGGCTACTGCCCAAATTCGGCGGCGCATGGACGCAATGTCTTCACGCACGGCGACCTCCGGCGAACTGCCGACCGTTGCCGCCGCTGCGCCGACCTGCGGCCGTTGCGCGGCCAGTTGATTCTCATACCGATCGCTAACGATCAGCACGAATGCCGTGGCGCTGAGCAGGTTCAGCCCAGCGTAGGAGAGAAACAACTTCCAGAACAGACGTGACGACCACATTGCGGAAAATACCTGGGCTGCTGGGCTGCTGAGTACTGAGTACTGAGTACTGAACCAAACCTTTCTCATCGACTATAATACTCTATCCCAAAGGCTCCCAACGTAGCAGGCACACTTCCTGCGCCATTATCCCTCCATGCACGATTCCCCGCCCCACTGTTCAGAACCAAACGCCACGCGGCCGGCCGGTTATGGATTTTTGTTATGGATCATGCCGCTGGTTATCGGCCTGCTTTTCTGGGCGTTGATGATTCCGCTACCGTTGCATGGCCGCCTGGCCAGCGCACTGGGCGATTTGGTTCACGCTCCGGCATTTGCACTGGTGGCGCTAGGATGTTATGGAGTGGCGCGGCGGCTGGGGCTCGGCAGGCTGCCCGCAGCAGCTGCAGTGTGGTTGCTGTTGACTGTATTTGGTGCAGCGACTGAAGTGGCCCAGGACTTTGTGGGACGCGGCGAGTCTTGGCACGATGCTCTGAATGACGCGATCGGTGCCGCCGGAGGAGTGCTGATTGGCATGGCCCTGGAGGCATTCACGCTGACACGCAAAACGCTCGTCATTATCCTGGGCGTAACCATTGTGTTGGCCGCCGAACTTGATGCTCTATCCGCGGTTTGGGACTGCTATCAGCAATCTCGCCAGATGCCGCTGTTGGCGTCGTTTGAAAGTTGGCATGAGCCGGATCGCTGGTGGGTCAATGAAGCAGACATCGAGCGAGTCGCGGCGCACGCTACGGACGGGCTTTGGGCGCTGAAAGTCGACTTACACCCTGGCCAGTACCCTGGCGTGGCGCTGAGCGAACCGCCCCCTGATTGGTCGAGATACAAAGAGTTGGTTTTCGATATCGACGTGGAGCCGATTGTCAAAGGAGACGATCCTGCCGAACCGCTGGAACTCTACGTCAAATTGCAAGATCTGCACCACAATGGTGAGCATAACGATCGATTCCACCGCCCCTTGCGGTTGACACCCGGACGTCACGAGATTCGCATCCCGCTGTCCGAAGTAGCCGCCGCTCCGCGGGGCCGACGCATGGACATGACGCGGATGGGCATGTTGCAGTTTTTTGCCATCCAGCCCCCGGAACGACGGACGTTCTACTTGGACAATGTGCGGTTGGAGTAGGCGAGCACTACTTGCACGATTCCAGATAACTCAGCAAATCAGCCGCCTGCTGCGCGGTCAGTTCGCCGATTAGGCCGTCGGGCATCAGCGACTGTCGTTGTCGAGTGAGTTCTTCAATTTCGACATGACGCAGTTTAATCGACTTGTCGGCCGCGTCGCGCAGGACGATCCCTTCAGCGTTGCGATCCGTCAATACTCCAGTGTATGGGACGCCATCGGTGGTCACCACCAAATAGGTAATGAACTTTTCGTCGATCGTTTTGGAGGGCTCCAAAATGCTCTCCAGAATCTGAGCCCGGTTATATTTCTTGCCAATCTGATCGAGCGCGGGGCCCGCGTGGCCACCGGTCTTGCCTACTTGATGACAATTGCGGCAGCTTAAGCTGGCCAGGCCGGCGAACAGTTCCCGGCCGCGCGCCGCGTCTCCTTTCACAGCCAGCAAGGCCTGCGGATTGATCTGCGGTCCCAGCCTCCTCGGCCGCGATTCCTCCGTGAGGAACCGCTCAAAAAGATCGCGGATGCGGGAGTCGTCATGGCCGCAGCCCTTGGCGATGGCGTCCTGCACGACCGGCTGCGGCAAGCCGCCGGCGTCCAGCGCTTCCAACAACCACATCGCACCGCTTGGGTTGCTCAGCAGTGTCGTCAGCAGTGCGGCGCGCTGGTCGGCGGGCCACCCTGGAATCGCCAACTTCTTGAGCGCATCGGCTTCCACGGGTAGCGGCTTGGGCAATTGCTTAATCCAGTCGCGCACCAACCGCACGCCATCGACATCCACCACATCCGAGGCAATGTGGGGCATGCGCCCGCCACCCAGCTTGGACATGCGATACAACAACACCGACCGCTGAGGATACCCGGAAGATATGATTTTTGCGTCGTCGAGCCCAAAGGTTCCTTGAGCTGGCAGGCGATCGATGATGCCAGTACCCGATGACGGCAATTCATGTTGAAGTTGAAACGACGCTGTTCCGCCGCCGCCATAGCGATGGCAATGGGCGCAATTGACGTGTAGGTAGGCTCGGGCTCGCGCCTCGATGTTCGCGTTGCCGTCGTGCGGATCTGCAAATTTTGGCAACGTGGAAAATACAAGGTCCACCGCGGAACTTCCGGGGGCTGACTTTGGCTCCTCCGCTTTCTTCATCGCATTGAGCGTGTGCGGCGGCAATTGCACCAGCCCGATGTGAGCCAACGTGCGCAGTTGATTATCCACGACACCGCTCTCGTACTTCCGAGTTCGATTCAACTGCGGCATCGAGAAAGCCAATCGATACTGCGCCCAATTGTTGTGACAGCGAACGCACTCTGCCCGGCTGCCAAAGTGCCAAGTCTGCGTGCGTGCGCCGCCCGGGTTGGCCGAATCGGCAATCTTCAGAGTCCGTGCTTCACCCTGGCTGCCGACCAGCGCGGCGTCGGTCCCCTCCTCGTTCCAGGCATAGCTGTATCCGTGCCACACCTGGCCGTCGAAATGCAAAACTTGCGTCTCCACCGGCCGACGCCCATCGACAGTCGGGAGCGACAGCGTTTTGGCTAGCACGCCTCCCGTGGGAAAAGGGGGCGGCTGGCCGTCGAGCCGGGCAGCTTCCTTTCCTGGCAGCGCTACCCAGCGCTCGGCCGACGCGCCATCGGACCACATTTCCGCATTGATCGAGAACGGCACGACGCCGGGAGCCGGCTTCTGATCGTGCATGGAAGCGAACAGGCCGGTCTGGCTCAGCTTGCGCGGAAAGTCGCGGCTAAGATCGGCGCCCTCGGCTTTGACGAGCCGATGAATCGTTCCTTCATAGCCAACAAAGTAGATTTGCTCGTCAATATCTTCACCGAATGACGTGATATGAACTTTCGTGTCGGCGATTTCTTTGAGCTCGGTGACCTTGTTGTCCTGATAGCGCAGTGCCCACATCTTGCCGGTTTCATAATCGCCATAGACGTACGCGCCGTTGAGTCCCGGCAATCGCTTGCCGTAATAAACGAAGCCGCCGGTGACGGAGGCCGCCTCGGAGTGGCTGTGCTGGGCGGTAGGGGGAAGGATCGGCGTGGGGCCGCGCTTGGCGTCGATTTGCGCCGGCTGCGGCCCTTCCATCACGCTCCAACCATAGTTCCCCCCGCGCTCGATTTTGTAGACCATCTCCCAGGCTTCCCAGCCCACGTCGCCAACCCAGAAGTTGCCATTGGCCCGGTCGAAACTCATCCGCCACGGATTGCGTAAACCGTAGGCCCAGACTTCGCCGCGAGCGCCTTTGACGTTGACAAATGGATTGTCGGGAGGGATCGCATAGTTGAGTTTGCCCTCGGTCTTATTGACGTCAATTCGAAGAACGGAAGAGAGCAGGTCATCGATGCTCTGCCCGGTTTTGAGATAGTCGGGAGGCGTTGCGCCGCCGCCGTCACCGGTGCCGACATAAAGATATCCGTCCGGACCAAACACCAGGCAGCCGCTGTTGTGACCGTCCTTTTTCCACTCGATGATCGGCAGCTCGCTCGACGGATCGACGCGCGGCGGATCCGTGTCGGTCACGCGGAAGCGCGAGACGCGCGTGCCGGGCACCGGATTGAACCGGCTGTATGGAATCTCGAACACGAAGCAGATATAGACGTAGCGGTTTTCTTTGAACTTGGGATGAAAGGCCAGACCATACACCCATTCGATCGCCTTGTTGTCTTTCACTTTGCAGATCGGGGCATACTCGGTGTCCATGTCGATAAACAGGTCTGCCTTGGCGCAGGCCTGATCGTTGGGGAAGGTGAAGATCTTTCCCCCCTCCTGCGCCACCAGAAGGCGGTTGGTGCCGGGCACCTGCGCTATCAACAGCGGATGGTCGAACGTGAGCTGCGGAAACGCCCGTTCGGCCTTGTATGGCGGCGGCGGTTCAGGAGAGCCGATGATCCGCGACGTCGTCCACGGAGCGCGGACGTTGATACCGTATGGTCGCTGGGTAGCGCTAGCACCGCGAGATGTCACCGGTGCTTGCGCGAGCACGGTGTCGGTGAGCACGCAGCCCAGCCCCGTGCAAAGCAAAAGCGAGGCAATCTTAGGTACCAAGTTGCGCATCGAGTCGAACGCCTGCTGAAGTTGACGATCCACATACCGTACCCTCACCAGGGTTCGCGGCACGGGGTTCTATCTTAATTGTCGGGTAGCAGAGAGTCGATTGCCCAGAGGATAAGGGAGTCGTGCTATCTTGGGTGCCGTGCCCACGTCTGGCGGTGGCCCATGAATGGTACAAGCTGAACGTAACGAGTGAATTCCAATAAGCAATTCACGTGGGCATGATCGGTGGGCAAATCCATCCCGCAGATTCCATGCCCGCGCGAACGTGGTCACCGGCTTTATTCGTACCCGGATACGCTACGAGTATCAATCATTGCTCTGGCGTGGGCATGGCACCCTCGCCACCCACTGCACCCTGCGGCATCACGCGGAGCGTGATGGATACTATCAGCCGCCGTCGGCGAAGCCGGGGTACAAGGTCATCCCACCGTCCACAAACAGTGTCGTGCCGTGGACGTAGTCGGAATCGTCTGAGGCCAGCCAAGCTGCCGCGCGTCCGATGTCGGACGGCTCGCCGATCCGCCCGTAGGGAATCAGCGTCAGCAGATCGTGCATCGCCTCGGGCGTGTCCCAGGCGGCCCGATTGATCGGAGTGCGGATCGCTCCCGGGGCGATGCTGTTGATGCGAATCCGATGCGGCGCCACTTCCTGGGCGATCGTCTTCATCATCATGTTGATGCCTCCCTTGGACGCGGCGTAGTTGACGTGCCCCGCCCAGGGTATGACCTCGTGAACCGAACTGACGCAAACAATCTTCCCCGCTGCGCAAGAGACCTTCTTCACAACGCCGCGGCGCTTGAATTCGCGCACCACCTCGCGACAGCAAAGAAACTGCCCGGTGAGATTGACCGAAATCACGGCGTTCCACTGCGCCAGCGTCATTTCCGTCAGCGGCGCGTCCTTTTGCAAACCGGCGTTGGCGACGAGAATGTCAATCGTTCCCAGTTCATCGAACATTTGCTGAAACATTTCCAGCACCTGTTCTTCCTGCGAAACGTCGGCCTGATGGACCAGCGCCCGGCTGCCGAGCTGCGCTATCGCGTCCGCCACGTTGTTGGCCGCGGCTGCGTCGCTGTGATAATTGACCACCACATCGGCGCCGGCGGCACCCAGGGCCAGAGCGATTCCTTTGCCAATGCCCGAGTCACCACCGGTGACTAGCGCTTTTTGCCCTTTGAGCGGCTTGCGAACTGGTGTCGGGGCCAGGGTTATTTCAGGCGTTTGCGTGGTGAGTATTGCGGCGGGCATCGGCTAGGTTCTCCCAAGGAATGGCAAGGTTCCTTGGAAGTGTAGCTTACGCCCAGAGGCAGTTTTGGAAGGAAAAAACAGATCCGCCCTGCGAGTTTACGTATCACGGCCATCCTGCAGCCGAGCCAGCAATTCCTCGTCGATCTTTCCTTTCACCGTCCGCCGGTCGAGTTTCAATAGCTCGGCGGTCGCTTCGTAGCTGCCGGTCTTGGCATACGTCAGCGTGCAGTAGTGTTTCAGCAAGTCATCGGCCGAGAGCGTCCCGGCCTCGATCGCTCCCGCTAGGGC
The DNA here is from genome assembly GCA_021413705.1 of Planctomycetota bacterium. Taxonomy (GTDB): domain Bacteria; phylum Planctomycetota; class Planctomycetia; order Pirellulales; family UBA7805; genus JAIOPX01. The sequence goes on from JAIOPX010000293.1 coordinate 18,608, forward strand.
GCCGGCCGCGGCGCCGCTGCTGACCGACTGGGCTGGATGATATTCGCGGCGGATCATCACGTTGCGAACGCACTGTTCCAGCTCGCGAATGTTGCCCGGCCAGGCGTAGTCCAAGCCCAGGTGGCTCTCCGTCCAGGCGACCACTTCGTCGGCCAGCGGTTCCGCCTCTTCCGGTTCCGACTCCCGCCGGGCGATGAACAGCGCCAAGTCGCGCAGGTTCTCGGCCGAGCCGGCAAGCTGCTCCTTGAGATTCGGCGTGGTGATCATATCGGCGCAGATCCGGTAATAAAAATCCTCGCGGAACCGGCCGACCTGCATCTCGGCCGCCAGATCGCGATTCGTGGCGGCGATGATTTTTCCCTCAAAACGCCGCGGCTCCGTTTCCCCCAACCGCTGAAACATGCGGCTATGCAAAACGCGCAGCAACTTGACCTGGATCGTCGCATCCACTTCGCCGATCTCGTCCAGGAACACCGTGCCCAGCGCGTGGCATGTTTCCAGCCAGCCGCGGCGATCACTCACCGCGCCGGTGAACGCACCCCGGCAGTGGCCAAACAGTTCCGACTCAACCAGCGTTGACGAGAGCGCGGATACATTGAGCGGATGAAACAGTTCGTTGTAATTCACGCCAAATCGCTCGCGCTCCGGGTCCAGTGGCACATAGCGCGAGAGCCCCACCGCGCGGGCGACCAGTTCCTTGCCGGTGCCCGAAGGCCCCGTGACCAGCGTGGTGATGTCACCCATTCGTCGATAGAGCACGCGGCGATAGCGCCGCATGTCGTGCGTGAACACCGATTGCCAGATGGCCGCCCGCAGCCGCCCGGCCGGCGCTGAGCCGCCGACAATAAAGTCGAACACATGATGAAACGCGCGGCGGATCTGGAACAGGCAGGCCAGCAAGTGCGCCGGTTCCAGCGAGGTCGGCAGTTCCTTTCCGCCGGGCGACATGAGTTCCTGGTAGTCGGCCAAAAATGGCTTCCAGCAGCGAAGCTTGCCGGCAGAGGTGACCCCGGTCGTACCTGGCGCGAGTGCCTGCGACAGTTCGATCCAATAGCGATAGTAGAGCAAGTAGCAAACCAGATCCTCATAGAGCGTCAGCTCTTCCTGGCTGGGTGTTTGCTTCTGTATCTTCGGCAAAGATCTGGCGACCAACTGCTCAACCCGCTCGGCCAGCCGCAACACATTGGGCCGCTCCTGATCCATCCCCACCTGACGGCTCCAGTAGGGCTGCGTGTCCTCAAACTCATCTCCCAGCGCCTCCCGCTCCCACTCGATTCGCTCCGGGAGGAACGGATTGCAGTAGGCCAGCGAACTGACAGCCTGGGCAAAACGACGATCGGCAGGGGTGAAAAGGGACACGCTATCTGGCCTCCAAGGTGTGCATCGACTGTACGCGGCCATGCAGAGAATGTCCATGATCTGCCAGATAACTCAACCGACGAAACGTCGCGATCCAAAGCTGCCTCCGATAGGCAACTAGTTGCAGCGATACGGTTTACGTTGAGGCTCCCTCGGTATGCCGGACGTTGGCACTCCGATTGCTTTATCAACGTCCATCGCGAAGCAAGCCAGGGTCGTGTGCGGCGGCGGTGCGGTCTGCGGGGCAGACGCCCGCCGTCGCACCGCCTTTGGGCATAGGGCCAAGTCCGGTGGTCACGGATTCTTCGTCCCAAGTCGGCAATTTCTGTTCTTAGACGAATCGCAGCCACGTTTAGCGAGGCATGAGGGCACGTCGCATATTTTGCGACTGCACATGAACTCATGTCATTAACCGTGGACGGTAATGCTCTTGTACGTAAGCGTTTATTTCTTGAATCTCTTCGCGAGTCAGTTGCTCCGCAAACCAGTAGCGGTCACCTTCCGAGCGGACAATTGCGCACAATTCAGGAGTAACGCTTACTGCTGTCTGAAGGTTTTTGGACCATGTCGCCACCGGTGGCACTGTCAAGTAAGGATGGCGCGATTGGAGAAGCGTCGTGCGTCCCCACCAACTGGCAAGCTCAAGGCAAATGAATCGTAGTTCCAAGTCTTCAAGTTCACGGTGGGCCGCGATGAGCGTTTCAGGCACTGGTTTTGGCGATGACAGATACCGGCAGATATCTTCTATGATCTGTCTCATGCAATCACCCGCAGAAAGGAATGAGAGCAACAACATGCAACCGGACGATGTATGGGAAGCGGTGCATGGCGAACCCTTATTAAACGCAAATGTCCATTGTAGCGGCTGCGGGCGAATCAATCAGGCCAATAGCAAGGATCACCTCCCGTTGCCTCGCTTGAGAGACACATTCGCCGAGCCTGGTGGCGGCGACGGCGCCACCACCAGGCTCGGCGAAGGATTTTATGGGGGCCGTTACCCAGGGCGGCGCTGATGCTCGTGGTACTCGCATCGGCTGGCCCTGGGCTACTATCTTTCGGCCCTCCGGGCCTGGAGATACTCCCCTCGCTGGCGCTTCGGGTTTGTGTTTTCGTGAAATAGGCCAACGCCTGCCGGGCGTGGACTGGGGCGCGGGTCGGGCGAAAATTGCTCATCGGACATGTTTGATGATTTCGCGCGGCACCTCGTACCCAGGCACCTTCCGGCAGAAGGAGCCTACTAGGCCTTGATCCGTACGCCGTCCGGGTCATACGGACTGCGCAGATGGGCGGCGGCTTCATAGCGCTGACCATCATTCTCAATCTCAAAGCGGCAAGCTTTGAGATCAGAGGCAGTTTGGCCGGGTTGCAGTTTGATGTAACCCATCGCCACCGCGCCGCCGAGCGTGTGGCCGTAGGCGGCGCTGGTGGTGTAGCCTGCCTTGCGGCCGTCCTGCCAGATCGGCTCGGCGCCCCACAGCATCGGGGCCGGATCTTTGAGCACGAATACCAGCCGCCGTTTGCGGACGCCGGCTTTCTTCTGCGCGAGCAATGCCTCGCGACCGAGGAACTCCTTGTTGAAATCGACGGCGAAGCCGAGGCCCGCTTCCAGTGGTGTTTCGTCGGGTGAGATGTCGGCTCCCCAGGCGCAGTAGCCTTTCTCCAGCCGGAGGGAGTTGATTGCGTAGTGGCCGCTGTTGACCAGCCCTTGCGGTTGGCCTGCTTCCCACAACGCGGCGTAGGCCGCGGGCATCTGCTCGATGGGCAGGTGCAATTCCCAACCTAGTTCGCCGACGTAGGTGATCCGCACTGCCGTGGCCACGGTCTGGCCGATGTCGATCCGCCGCGCGGTGCCGAAGGGGAACGCTTCGTTGTCTACCGCCGCGTCGGTTACGGTCCGCAGGATGTCGCGGGACTTGGGGCCCATCACACCCAGCACGCCGTAGGCGCCGGTCACATCGGTGAGCGTCGCCCGCGACTCGGGGGGCATGTTGCGGGCGATCCAGTCGAAGTCATGGACCGTCTGGGCGGTCGAAGTCACGATGTAATAGCGATCAGACGCCAGCCGGATCACCGTCAGGTCGGTTTCAAACGTCCCGCGGCGGTTGAGGAGGGCCGTGTAAACGACTTGCCCTGGTTCGACGTCCACGTTGTTGGCGCAGAGCCATTGCAGCGCGCGGCAGGCGTCGGGCCCTTCGAGAAAATACTTGGAGAACGTGGTCTGATCGAAGATGGCGGCTTGCTCGCGCGCCGCCCGGTGCTCGGCGGCCGAGTAGGGAAACCAGTTTTGGCGGCCGAAGCTGTAGTCGAGTTGTGGCTTGCTGCCGCGCGGGGCGAACCACAACGGCCGCTCCCAGAGATTCTTCTGGCCAAAACACGCGCCGGCGGCGGCCAGCGTTTCGTAGAGCGTCGAACGGCGCACGCCCCGGGCGGATTCCGGTTCGCGATTGGGCCACGCCATTTGATAGTGCCAGCCGAGTGCTTCGGCAACGCGGTCGCGCAGCAGCTCCCGGTTATTGCCGAGCGGGCCAAAGCGGCGCGGATCGACCGACCAGAGATCGCTCGGCGCCTCGCCTGTTTCAAGCCACTGCGCAATCAGCCGCCCTGCGCCGCCGGCACAGGCGATGCCGGCCGAGTTGAACCCTGCCGCGATCAGCACGCCATCGAGCCGCGGCGGCTGGCCGAGCAGAAAATTGTTGTCCGCCGTAAAACTCTCAGGGCCATTGATGAACTTGGCAAACGGCTGCCTGGCCAGCACGGGTAGCCGGTGCTTGCCCGCTTCGAGCGGCTCAACAAATTTTGGCCAATCGTCGTGCAACAGTTGAAAACTAAAATCATCCGGCACGCGATCGACAATCCACGGCGTGCTCCGCTTTTGAAAACCGCCGAGCCACATCGTGTCGCCGTCGGGTCGGAAGTAGGTCATGCTGTCCGGGTCGCGCACGATGGGCAGATCGTCTCGCAGGCCGTCGATTGGCGGGCTGACAACATAGTGGTGCTCGACAGGGTAGAGCGGAATGTCGAGCCCGCACTCCAGCCCAAGCTGCCGTGCCCACATGCCGCCGCAGAGGATGACCATTTCGGCCAGGATGGTGCCTTGATCGGTCTCCACTCCGACTACGCGATTCCCCTCGCGCAGCAATCGCAACACGCGAACGCCTTCGCAGAACTTGGCCCCGCGCTGGGCCGCGCCGGCCGCCAGAGCCTTAGTGACCAGTTCCGGTTTGACTTTGCCGTCGCCGGGGATCCAGGCGGCGCCCTTGAGATCATCGACCCGCATCAACGGCCACTTTTCGGCCACGAACTTCGTATCCACCATGGCCGCTTCGACGCCGAACAGTTCGGCCATCGCCACCGTGCGGCGAAGCTGCGTCATTCGTTCGGCCGTCTGGGCGACCATGAGACTGCCCGTCTCACGCCAGCCAGTTGGCAAACCTGTTTCAGCTTCAAGTCGCGCATACAGCTCCGCGCTATACTTGTTGACTTCCGTCATGCTCTTACTGACGCGCAGCCGGCCCACCATGCCAGCCGCATGCCAAGTCGTGCCGCCGCTGACTTTCTGCTGCTCGAGCACGACGGTATCGCGCCAGCCGGTCAAACCGGCGACATGATAGGCGACACTACAGCCGACAATTCCGCCCCCCACGATGACGGCCCGGGCACTCTGTGGAAGTGATTCACTCGTCACTCGATCCCTCTCTTCCAAGCCCACTAATCACACCTCCCCTCCCTCTCCCCTCCCTTGTAGGGAGGGGCCGGGGGAGGGTCTTCGCGGCAAAGCTCACTCTACGAAAAATATCTTCCGCAACTTCAAAAAGATCACCCAGAATTTGTTCGTTCAGGTACCGCACCACGGTGAAGCCTTTCTGCTCCATATACTTCGTTCGCTCTTCGTCATATTTCACTTGCTCACCATGACTTTCGCCGTCGAGTTCGATCACGAGCGATGCAGCGGCACAGTAGAAGTCCGCGACATACGGCCCAATGACATGCTGACGGCGAAACTTGATTCCATGCATTCGCTTGGCACGCAAACAATCCCACAGCATACGTTCCGGAAGCGTTGCGTTGCGGCGCAGTTGTCGAGCAAACTCGGTTTTCTCGGGAGGGAGCCGATGTTGCTTGTTTTGATCCACGTTGTATTCTCGCGTTCAAATCCTTCTCCCCTTTGGGAGAGCCTCTCCCACTCACACACCTCTCCCCTTTGGGGAGAGGTTGGGAGAGGAGCCTTTCATGTAATCCAGTGCGAACCTTTGCTTTTCGACCCTCCCCCGGCCCCTCCCTAAAAGGGAGGGGGGCTGAGATTGGGAATTGTGATCGGGTGGTTGTGATTGGGAGGGGAGGTTGATTAGTTAGTAGAGGGCGGTTGGTTCGTTAGGAGAGGTTCCTTGCTCAACACCCAATCCCGTAATACTCCCGATAAATCTTCTCTGCCGCTTGCCGCACGGTCGGCCAGTCCCATTTCATTTCATTGAACCGATCGGGACTGAGGCTCCTAACGTACGGCGACGGATTGTCGCTGAACAGGGCCTCGATCAGATGCTGCCCCAGGCCGGGTGAGCCGCTGATGCCGTGTGCGTTACAGCCCGCGGCCATGATGAAACCTGGCACACGGCTGCTGCGGCCGACGATGAAGCGGCCGTCCGGTGTGAACGTCGGCCACCCTTTGGCGACGCGCGATGATGCCACTCCGCACACACCGGGAATGAGAGGCTCCAGCCGGCGGGCGAAATCGCTCAGTACGGCTTCGTCTGCCGTCAGCGGCGGCTCGTCGGTCAGGCCGAACTCGGTGGGATTTTTGGAGAGCGCCTGTTCTTCCCAGCCGCCGACCAACAAACCCTGGCCGTCGGCGCGGACATAGAGGCCGATGTCCGGGATCCGCACCACCGGCAGTTCCGGATTCAACCCTGCCATTGGCACGCTGACAAAATACTCGTGCCGCACGGGTACGATCGGCAGTTCCAGCCCAACCAACTTGGCGACGTGATAGGCATGAGACCCGGCCGCGTTGATCACGTTCTGGCACTCGACCATGCCGCGGCTGGTGCGCACCGCCGCCACGCGACCGCCACGCAGTTCAATCCCCTCCACGGCCGTATCGGTGATAAATCGCACACCCAGTTCACGGCTGTAATGTGCATAAGTGCGCACAACGCTCCGCGGGTCCATGTAGCCGTCGCTAGGACACCACAACACGGCGCGGATCCCCTCGAACGTCAACTTTGGCCAGAGCTGCTTCGCTCGGGCAATGTCGATCAGCTCAACTTGAAGGCCCACTTCATCGCAGACGGCTTTCAGGCGTGCGAACTCCGCCACACGCTCATCCGTGTTGGCCAGTCGCAGGCTTCCTACCGCGTGCCAGTTGGGTGTGGCCGGCCCGCCGGCGGCCTGAAGATCGGCAAACAACTTGGCCGAAACCATCGCCAGCCGCGTTCGCTCGGCCGAGCTGCGCACCTGACCGCAGAGGCCCGCCCCTTGCGAACTGGTCACGTCGCAAAGTTCTGATTGCTTTTCTATGACCAGGACATCGGTGTGACCGGCCTTGGCCAGGGCATATGCCGCGCCACAACCCACGGCACCGCCGCCGATGATGACGTACTCGGCGGGGGCAAGGTCGGAGGGGAGAAATCGCGGGACGGCTGGGTTCATGTTACTTGTTGTGCGTTGTCAGACGTTGGCTCATCCTTCGGCACGTATTCGAGGACGACTTTGCCGTCGCGCCAGTAAACGAGCGGCGTTCCATTGATGCGAGCACGTTCTCGCACCAGTTTTGCCGCACGTTGGATGGCGGAGTATGAGCCTTGGATATCGGGGTCAGGACTCTTGGGACGAGATTCATCGATCATAATCTGTAACCCTCGTCAACAGCGATGGGAATTCCACCGCCATTATTGTATTCGATCCACGAATCGACCAATGGCTTATACAATAGCTCGAAGTTCTCACGCCCCTTGAGGAAGCGTCGTCGAATCACGTCTGGCGGAATATTGTGCCCTTTCTCGATCACGCGCCTCGCGACACGTGCTATGGCCAGCTCAGCATCCGGCAGGCTCAGGAAAATCAATTTAACATGGTAGCCCACTTCTCTCCACGAGGGAATGCGCCGTGCATAACTTCGACCGCTGAGAGTCGTCTCGAAGGCGAAGGTCTCACAAGATTCCACTCGACGATCAATTTCGTCCAGCATCATTCGCCCTGCGGGTATGGCGACTGATTCGGGCGCGGTGGGGGAAAGGCTGGCGGCAATCAGATCGGCATTGATGAACGTGGGACAGTCTGCTTCGTGTGGGAGAAACTCTTTGGCAAAGGTCGTTTTGCCTGCCCCGTTCGGGCCGGCGATGATGATGATTTTCTTTTCGATGTCCATGTATGCGTCCGCCAATCTGCTGGGGCGGCGCCTCGCTTGTCCCAGGCACCCGTATTCACTGTTTCCCCAACTGCATCAAATACCACTTCCGAAACGCCTCGACATTGTACTCCTTATACGTCGAAAGTGGCCCCGGCTCGTAGCGGCTTGATAGCACGCCGCGTTGCGCGGCGGCGCACAATTCCCAGTCTTGCTCGGACGTTAGCTGCCAAAACGGGAGCAGGTCTTCAACTTTGTAATCGCGCCCTTCAACGGCATCCGCATGGACCAGCCAGGTCACCTGCGCCAAGGTCCGTTGCGGGCCGCCCGGTAGCAGTCGTGTGCTGACGGCGTGGTCGCAGCTGGAATGGTTCCAAAAGTTGGGGACCGTGCGGAGCCGCAGCGTCCCGACGTCCGCGTCAGGGTAGTCCCCCATCAGCGGCGCAATCTGCCGGCCGTCGAGCGATTCGCTCACCCAGCCGTCCACCAGCGCTGTGCGATTGGCGGAGTACCAACAGTCCTGGTCTGGATCCGGAAACGAAGCCATGCCGGTTTGGCGATGCGTCACGGCCAGACCGCAGGCGGCCCATTTGGCTTCGCTGCGGGCCGTGGCGGCGGCCATTTTTTCGCGCACCCGCTCGGTGGCGTCGTCGGCGTTGTAGTGGTCGAAGTTGGCCTGGATGTATTGTGGGTGGTTCACGTTGCAGTGATAACACTCACGGTTGTTGTCCCACACCAGCTTCCAGTTGGCGTTGATTTCATAGTCGCGCACCGCGGCAATCTTCGCTCGCTCCATGCCTTGCGGCTTGGCCATTGGCTCCATCAGTGTTCGCGCACGCTCAAAGTCGGGCGGCTCATCGGCCAGACAGATGTAGATCAGCCCTGCCATCTCCCGCGTGTGGACCGGAAACAGACCCAGTTGCGACTTGTCGATCTCGGGCTGCATTCCCCGGCAGCTCATCAGCGCCCCGTCGCGGCCGTACGTCCACTGATGATAAGGGCAGACGATCCGTCCTACGCGCCCGGCCGGCTCGGTGCAGAGGATCGTGCCTCGATGGCGGCAGACGTTGTGAAATGCTCGCACCTCACCATTGTCGTCCCGCAGCACGACAAGTGAATCGGCATCCACGCTCAGCGTAATGTAATCACCCGGCTGGATGAGCTGGCAGCTATGCCCGGCGAACAGCCAGCTGCGCCGCCAGACTTGCTCCAGGTCGGCCGCATAGACCTGCGGGTCGGCATAGAAGGCGCGCGGCAGGCTGTGGTTGTCGCGGCAGTTAGCTACGAGGGCCTCGATCCGGTGGCGGTCATCGGCCGCTAGCGGGGTCATGCTTTCTTTCCTTTTCCCGAGTTGTTATTGGCCGCTTCTCTGGCCGCGGGCGGCAGCGCATTCCATTGCGGCAACAACAACAAACCCGCCAGCAGCAGCGAAATGGCCAATGCGATAAACACATGATTCCAAATGTACACACCCTTGCCAAGTGTTCGCTCCATCCACCAGGGCAAGAGATTGCCAATAACGGCTCCCGCAGACCCACACCCATTGATGATGCCAGCAGCCGTCGAGGCGCCCCGCTTGGTGCCGAAGTCGATCGCCGCGGTTCCAGAGACCAACGAGTCGGGTATATACAGCAAAAACCCGACCGCGAAGAAACCTAAGCCCAGGCCCAGTCGCGTGTCGGGCAGCCTATTGAAAAAGAACATCAGCACGGCCACGGCGATCAGCGACATCACGCTCAGCGGCATTCTTTTCGTGCGAAACACTTTGTCCGAAAGATAGCCACCCAACAGCACGCTGATCGGCCCGGCCAGGTCGAACATGCTGCCAAGGATTCCCGATGTTGCCGCCCCCGTGCCCAGCCGCTGATTGACATAGAGGGGTGACCAGAGCAAGACGAGATAGCGGGTCGGCTTGAGTAGAAAATAGACTGCGCCCAGCAGCCACACCATGCCGCTGCTACAAACTTCCGCCACTACCGCCCAGGAGCCTTCGGGCTCGTTGGCCGGAAGATCCCCCGGCTCGATGACCGCGGGCAGCTCGCCATGATATTGCTCGATCGGCGGCAAACCCACGTCTTCCGGTTTGTTGACTTGCAGAAAATAAAACAACAACCAGACGACAAACAGTCCGGCTGCTGGAATCCAGAATGCGAAACGCCATCCCCACTGGTCTGCCGCCGCGCCGGCCAGAGCGGAGGCAACGAATCCGCCGAAGGCATAGTTGGTACACCACATGCCCATCACGCGCCCCCGCTCACCCTGCGAAAAGAACTCACCCACGTTCTTGGCCAGCGGCGCCCAACCGGCCGATTGACACAGTCCTTGCACGCACAGCAGCGCGGCCATGATCCACACGCCGGAGACGGTCCCCATCACTGTCGCCGTGATGATCGAGGCCATCATGCCCAGGAGAATGACTTTACGCGTGCCAAACTTGTCGCCCGAAACTCCCCAGACGAACTGCCCCACGGCATAGGCGGTCAGGTAGGCCGTGTCCACCAGGGTCATGTCAGCCATCGACCAAGCCGACGAGCCCTTGCTGAGAAACACTTTGGCCACGGAAAACGACTTGCGGGTGAGATAGAAACCGCCGTAGGCCAGCCAGGTGATAAAGAAGACCTGCCATCGCCAGCGTTCGTACTTGGGGTCGCGGCCGATCAGGGGGACGTCGATGGCAGGCACGACGACAGCGGGCGCAAGCACTTCTGCGGAATGTGCTTTGTACGGATTGTTCTCGGAGTTCGATGCGGTTGCGTCGTCGTTCATGAATATTGACGCCAGGGAGTTAAACCGTGACAAACAACCGCCTGAGTTCTTACCATCTGCTCACGCGAGGCTGCCGATTTCCCCTCGGAGTCCGACCCCCATCTCGCCGATCACCGACTTGATCTCGTGAACCAACAGGTCCATGTCTTCCGGAAACACGTTCCCGATGTTGCCGATGCGGAATGTTTCGGCGTTGGTGACCTTGCCAGGGTAGATCACGAACCGGCGACGTTTGAGCCGATCGTAGAAATCATTGAACGTGAATCGCTTGTCTTCCGGAAAATGGAACGACGTGATGATCGGCGATTGCAGCGCGTCGGGTAGCAGGCAGCGGAAGCCGAGACCTTTCATGCCGGCCACCAGTCGGCGGTGGTTCTCCTTGTACCGGGCGTGCCGGGCCGCGACGCCTCCCTCTTCCTCCAACTCTTCCAGAGCTTGCCGGAAAGCATTCACCACATGTGTCGGTGACGTATAGCGCCATTTGCCTCCCTTCTCGTGCATCTCGCGCCATTGGTCGTAGAGGTCGAGGCTCAGGCTGCGAGCCCAACCCTTAGTCGCTTCGATCTCTGCCTGCGGCATAACCACGAAGCCAAAGCCGGGTACGCCCTGGATGCACTTATTGGCGGAGGAAACTACAAATTGTGCGTTGAGCCCTTCCATTGAGAGCGGAATCGCGCCGAAGCTCGACATGGCGTCCACGATGTATTTTTTCTTGTGCCGGGCGACAAGCTGCCCCAACTCGGCCACAGGGTTAAGCATCCCCGTGGTTGTCTCGCAGTGGACCATCGCCACATGCGTGATAGCAGTGTCGGTGGAGAGCGTTTTTTCAATCCGCTCCAGGTCCGGGGCTTCGGTCTCCAACTGGTCGATGGGGGCCACGGCAATCTTCAGCCGCTTGGCAATATGCACCATTCGCTCGCCATAAGCGCCATTGTTGACGATCAGCACCTTGCCATCGGGTGGAATGACGGAGCCGAGGATCGCTTCGACCGAAAACGTGCCGCTCCCGGGCATGAGGACCGAGGTATAACCCGGCTTCGTGGTGGCCAGCCGCACCAAATGCGCCCGGATCTCCTGGACGATGGAGTTATAGTCCACGTCCCAGGTGGAAAGATCCTGGTTCATCGCAGCCCGCACAGTGCGCGTGGTGGTCAGCGGGCCGGGAGTCAGCAACAGATAAGGTATATCAGCGTCCACGGAAACCTCGGTAATTGTTATTCAATGAAACAAAGTTTTGAACAGGAGGAAGCGGAGGCAGCAGAGTTCGTCCATTTGAATGACTCTGCTTCCTCTGCTCCCTCCTGTTTAAATTGTCCGTCTGCTAATTCCCCCAAACATTTGAGAGTCTAACTACCACGGCAATGAAAACGTCTTCACATTCGTCATATACTTGATCGACTCAATCACCCCTTCTTTGATGCCCAGGCCGGAATCCTTCACACCACCAAACGGTGAGCTTTCGATCCGGTAACCCGGCACGGCGTTGATGTTGACCGTCCCGGTGCGGATTCCTTTCACCAGCCGGATGGCCGAGTCGAGGTTGTTCGTGACCACGCCGCTTGAGAGGCCAAAGGCCGTGGCGTTGGCCAGTTCGATGGCATCGTCCACGTCGCGGATGCTCATGATGGGCGCCAGCGGGCCGAAGGATTCCTCGCACACCATTTCCGTGTAGCGCGGCACGTTGCCGATGACCGTCGGCTCCAGCAGGGCTCCTTCGCGACGGCCGCCATAAAGCAGTTTGGCGCCCTCTTTGACCGCTTGCTTGTAAACCCGTTCGAGATAAATGGCCGCCTCTTCGTCGATTACTGTTCCCACTTTAGTCTTGGGATCGGCCGGGTCGCCGCAAATGTACTCCTTCGTCTTGGCGACAAACTTCTCGGTGAATTCGTCCAAGATCTTCTCGTGGATTAACAGCCTCTTGACCGCCGTGCAGCGCTGCCCCGAGTTGCGGTAGCAACCTTCGGCGGCTAGTTCGACGGCCATCTCCATGTCGGCGTCATCCAACACGATCAGTTCCGAATTGCCCCCAAGTTCCAAACAGAGTTTTTTGTAGCCGGCCGTTTTGGCCACTTGTTTGCCGGCATTGACGGAGCTGGTGATCGTGACCAATTCCACCTTGTCATGTTGCACCAGCGGAGTGGTGACTTCGTCGCGCGGGCCGATGATGACGCTCAGCAGATGCTGCGGCAGCCCGGCCTCGTAGAGCAACTCGACAAACGCAATGGCCGAGAGGGGTGTCTTGTGCGACGGCTTCAGGATCATCGGCGCACCGGCCGCAACGGCCGGGGCCACTTTGTGCGCGACTTGATTGAGCGGATGGTTAAACGGCGTGATGGCCGCCACCAATTGCAGCGGTTCGCGGAGCGTGAAAATCTTGCGGGCCTTGCCCTGCGGCGAAATGTCGCAGGAAAAAATCTGCCCGTCGTCTTTGAGCGACTCGATGGCCGCGAACTGCAGCACGTCCTGGGCGCGGCCCACTTCATACCGCGTCTCGCGGATGCACAGCCCAGACTCGCTACGGATCAAATTGGCGAACTGCTCTGTCCGCTCGCCGAGCAGACGCCGCGCCGTTTCCAAAATCTCGTAGCGCCGATAGCGCGTCAGCGGTTCTTTGGGCAGATGCGTGCCGGCGATCGCCGCTTCGAGATCCGCCCGGCCGGCCATGGCCACGCGGCCCGCCAATTCCCCATTGTAAGGATAATGCACATCGAGCCAGCGGCCGGTCGTCAGCGGCTTGCCGGCGATATAGCAGGGCCACTCGCGAACCTTGCTGGGGGCGGTTGTCGTACTCATCTCGCTACTCCGTTGACGGCAAAATCAAAAATGTCCCAATTGCGTGGGTCGCCCGCCGCGCGAACTCGATATTCAGGTGTCAGCGGCCCGGAAAGCAGCATCGGCACCATCTCTTCATAGCGCCCGCCGTGCGAACGCAGCGAGCCGTGCAGCGCCGACAGGTCGTGCTGCTGCGGCGTGCGTCCCAGCACGGCGTCCCGCGTCGAGAGTACAAACAGATCCCCGATCCGATCGGCCGGCAGTTCCAGCTTGAGCGCCGCCATAGGCCGATCGTAGACCTCGGCAACACCCTGCATTTCCAACAGCCAGCGCCCCACTTCGGCCACGTTCCAATCCGGCGGCAGATAGATCGTCACCGCCGAGCCGAGCGCACCGTGATGCACAACATAAGGATCGGTGATCGGGCAGATCACACGAGCGCCGGGGCCGTATTTCTGAGTCAGCAGCGTTTCCAGATAGAGTACATTCGGCGTTCCGTCGGCCTTGGCCTTGGCGTTCATGCCGTGATCGGCAGTGGCCGCCACAATTGCCCCTAGTTCCAGTAGCCGGCCAATCTCCGCGTCGATGCCGGCGTAGAAATCGAGCGACTCCTGCGCCTCGGGTGCATACGTGTGCTGCATGTAGTCGGTCAGCGACAGATAGAGGAAATCCGCCAACCCGCGCTCCACGAGACAGGCTCCCGCCCTGAGCGCAAACAAGCTCGCCTCGGCGCTGTAGATCTTCGGTGTCGGCCAGCCGACGAGTTCTTCGACATTCTCGATGCCGTGGACGGCCATCGTCGTCTGGTTGGCCTTCTCGGCGCTAAAACCGATGCCGCGCATGTTGTGCGAGAGGATTTCGCGGAGCTTGTCCTTAGCGGTGACCATGGCCACCTTGCGGCCCGCGTTGGCGGCAGCGGCCAGAATCGTCTCGGCGCGCAGATAGCGCGACGAGTTCATCATCACTTCTTCGCCCGTGTCTGGGTCGAGGAAGTAATTGCCGCCGATGCCTGTCTTGGACGGAGGCAGCCCGGTGACGATCGCCGCATTGTTGACGTTCGTGAACGATGGCAACGCACCGCGGACAAATCCGCGATACCCCACCGCGGCCATTCGCGCCACATGTGGCATCCGGCCGTAGGCGATCGACGTGCTGAGATACTCATCGCCGCAACCGTCGATGCAAATCACGGCGATGGGACGGGCTGGGGGAGTGTAGGTCCGCCCGTTGATCGAGAATGGCGTCGTACTGGGGCGAGGCAAAGAACTAGTGGCGGGAGGCATAGGCGGGATTCAAGTGGCAATGGGCTTCCTGCCCGAGTCTTTCCTCGTAGGATGGGCTTCCCAGCCCGTCTTCGGCAGGTAGTGGGCGACGGGCTAGGAAGCCCGTCCTATATGTGGATGCGGAGCACGTACACTCCACGGCGGTTCATCATAATCCTGGCGGGGGCATCTTGCTACGGGCGAAAATGCCAACCCATCGCTGCAGTTCGACCATTCTTGTCGAACCGTAGGAAAACCCGCGTATAATTTGCAAGGAGAAAAAAGAGTCGCCCTGGCGACGCGCGGCCGCGATCCGCCACGGTGCCATTCTCCCAACAGTGGAGACGACCCCATGTGGCAGGCGATCGTCGGCGTTTTTTGCATTACGGCAGTCATTCTGTTGATCGTAGGAATCGTCGCCCGGATTGTCTTTGGGCCGGGAGATTCCAAGTAATCATCAGGACTAACGCAGCAGTCCGAAGCCGCAACTCCCACCGATGAATTACGGCGTTGCTTTCTCAACAATGGCTGTTTTCGCAGCTTCTGCCAGCCGGGCATATCCTTCGGCATTGGGATGGACGCCGTCGGGAAGGAGCGCGGGCTTGTCGGCCAGCGGTGCGGCAAAGTCGATCACGCCGACCTTTTCTTCTTTGGCAACCTGATCCACCAGAGGCCAGATTTCATCTCGAATGACCACGCCGCTGATGCCGAAGTTGTCCTTGGCCACGGTCGTCGGCTTGCCGACGAAAATCTTTGGAGTCGAGGGCAACGCGCGGAATTGCTGAATCAGAGCTTTCAAATCGGTCGCAAACGTAGCTTTGTGCTTCCAGTTCTTCGCCTTGGCGTCGTTAGTGCCCAGTTTGATGATGACGATGTTGGGCTTAAAGGCCAGTGCCGCCCCCAGTTCCTTTCGCCGGACATACGGCCGGTCTCCTCCCTTAAGCATCGTTGCGCCATTGGCGCCGAAATTGCGCACTTCATATCGCTCACCCAGTAGTTTGCCCAACTGGTCTGGATAGGATTCTCCCTTAGCCGCCCCGGCCCCTTTGGTGATGCTGTCCCCGACGCAGGCTACGCGAATCTTCTCTTCGGCATTGGCCAGCGAGACAGAAAATGAGAGACTGAGAAACAACAGAGACGCCAGAATGATCGTGCGTCCACGACAGACTGAAGACCAAGAATTGCTCATGCAAAAGTACCTCGCAGAATTTTGAGCTGCGCAAAAACAAACCCTGGGGCCGCTTGCGCGACCCCAGGGCTGTCCACTTTACTTCGTCATCTAATCCGAGTCGATCCCTACCGAATCGCCCGGTTACCGAATCGCCTCATTGAGCATCTTCGTGTTTGGCACGCTGTGACGGTGCATCAAGCCGTCTTCCATCGTCTCGACAATCGTCGCCACGGGACCCACTTCGCGGACGGTCCCTTCCATCGCGCCTACCTTCACGTGGTCACCCGACTGCATCCGCTGACGCAGGTAGTAGCCGGCCAGAATGCCACTCACCACGTCGCGTCCGCCCAGCCCAAAGGCCAAGCCAAAGGCCACCGCGGCGCCGCCCGCGCCGATCAGGATGACGTTGGTCAGCAACGTCAGCGGTACTTCCAAATGCGCCAACGCCGTCCAGAACGTGACCACGGCCAGCACATAGTAACCGCCGTCGGCCAAATGCTGGGCATAGGTCAAGCCGGCCCGATCAGCACTGGTGGCGATGAAGCCCCGCAACAGCGTGGCCACCAACAGTCCGATCACGACCAACAACGTGGCCACCAGCACCTTGGGTATATAGTTGACGACGTTCTGCATCGAGGCATCGAATGCCGTCAGGCCCAACACGCTGAAGGTGGCCATCAAGAACACGAAGATCAGGCCCCAGAAGACGATCGCGCCGATCACTTGCGGCACGCTCCGCTGGATGCCGACCTGGCGCATCGACTGCGCCAACTCGCCGCGCTCCGCCGCCCGCTGCAAGCCGACTCGCTCGCAGATGTTCACAATCGCCCGGCCGACGAACTTCGCAACCAAGTAGCCGACGACCAACAACACCATGGCGGCCAACAGCTTGGGAGCAAAAGCTGCGCTTTGAGTCCAGGCGTTGTGAAACGCCTGAGTTAGGGCATTAGTCGAGTCTCCCACCGTCTTGCCGACTTGGTCGGTAAACTGCGTGGTAACGGGTTGAGCTTGTGCGAACATGGATTTCTCCTTCTTGAGAAAAGACTTGCTTTCAATACCGCACGGTTTTTGATAGCGGGATCCGCGCTTCAATCCCGGTTGTACTCTCGTGGGCACCGTAATCTGCCGGCCTGCTTTTCAACAGACCTCATCATCACGGCGCCAGGAAGTGTGTCCTTCCACTAAGGTTCGTTGCCGCCCGGGCGTTTGGGGTAACGGCCAAATAATGTCACCGAAATCACCGCCAGCATGGCCGGCAATACCTGCGCAAACAGCCACGGCATGGCGCCAAGTGCAAAGTCCCACAGATGCTGGGCCAAGAGCGCCCGGTTGAGCTGCTGATGCACCTTCCGCTCCAGTTGCGGAGGGGCAGGCGGCACATCACTGGCGGCAAGTTGGTCGAACAGGTCGGGCATGGTGAGGTCGGAGGTCGGAAGTCGGAGGTCGGAGACTTCAATTCCGACTTCCGACCTCCGACTTCCGAATTACTCCTTTACTCTTGTGACAATTCCGGAAATCGCTGCTTCAGTTTCTCTCGGGCGCGGCTGAGCCGCATTTTGCAGGCACTTTCGCTCAGGCCGAACAGTTCGGCCAATTCTTCGTAACTGTGCCCTTCCGCATGCTTCATGATCATCATCGCTCGATCTTCTTCGTCGAGCGTTTCGAGCATCTTCATCAGGTCGAGCCGCAGTCCTTGCTCTGATCCGCCGTGGCCCGGAGCCAGGCTCGTGTCTCCCAGTGAAACGCGCCGCTCGCGCCGCGAGCGAGCCCGCCGCATGGCCAGACAGGTTCGCAGGGCGACGCCGTGGACGAAGGTCGAATAACGGCTCCGCCCGGCAAACCGGTCGCGGTGTAAGAACAATCGAACGAACACATCTTGTGCCGCGTCGTTGGCATCTTCGGCATTACCCATCAGCCGATAGCACGTCCGCCAGACGCGGTCGCGAAAGCGC
>JAIOPX010000241.1 GCA_021413705.1 Planctomycetota bacterium
ACGCCGCGGAAGAGACGGTGCGTGGGCAGCACGATCAAGCCAGGGTCGCTCATGCTGATGAACATCATCAGCACGGCATTGGCCGGGTGACCTGGCGTGAGCTTTCCTTCCTTCGCCAGCTCGTCTCGATAGTTGCAGGCCGTTTCATAGCGATGGTGTCCATCGGCAATGAACAACGGCTTGGGGCCGAGCACGGCTTCGAGCCGGCTCAGCACACGGGCATCGCGGACGACCCACAGGCGATGGACCACGCCCAGGTGGTCGGTGGCTTCCATGGCCGGTTGCCCAGCTATTGCGTCTTCCAACAGTTGTTGGGCGCCGGGCTCGTCGTCGGGATACAGCCCAAAGATCGGGCTCAGATTCGCCTTGCAGGCCCGTGTCAGCAATAGCCGGTCGGCCTTGGGGCCGGACATGGTCAGCTCGTGGGGATAGATTTTTCCTTCGCCAAACCGCTCCAGCACGCAACCACAGAGGAACCCACGCCGGGTGTAGGTCACCCCGTCTTCGGTGAAGATCTGGTGATAGACATAGACGGCCGGATCGGACTCCTGCCGCAGCACACCCTCACGCCGCCACTCCGTGAGGAATCGAGCCGCCCGACTGTAGCGATTCGAGCCTTCCTGGTCTCCCGGTTCATCCCGATTGAGAATCAACCGCACGACATTGGCAGGGTGCTTGTCGTATAGGGCCGTCTGCTGGGTAGCGTCGATCACGTCGTAGGGAGGAGCAATCACGTTGCTCAGTGACCCGACGTGCCCTGGATCGTAACGGAGTCCTCGAATGGGGCGGATATCAGGCATGGTTGAGGCTGGAGACTGAAAGGGTGAGGCTGGAGGACGATACAGAGCAAACTCCCGCGGCCCATGCAAGGGTCCGCCGCCAATTCACTGTCATATCAAAGCGAGGGCCGCCGAGGTAGGACCTGTGAATTAATACCGATAATGATCCGGCTTGTACGGACCGTCGATCGGAATACCCAAGTATTCAGCCTGCTTCTCGGTCAACTTGGTGAGTTTCACGCCCAACTGGCCCAGGTGGAGCCGGGCGACTTCTTCGTCCAGTTGTTTGGGCAATACGTGAACGCCAAGCTTGTAATCTTCCGGATGCTGCCACAGGGCCAACTGGGCCAGCACCTGGTTGCTGAAACTGTTGGACATGACGAACGAAGGGTGTCCAGTGGCACATCCCAGGTTCACCAGCCGTCCTTCGGCCAGGATCAGGATCGAGTGCCCGTCGGGGAACGTGTAGCGATCGACCAGCGACTTGATGTTGACGCACTTCACGTCCTTCTGGCCGTTGAGCCAGGCCATGTCGATCTCCAGGTCGAAGTGGCCAATGTTGCAAACAATGGCGTCGTTCTTCATCACCTTCATGTGCTCTCCGCGAATGATGTCGCGGCAGCCGGTGGTGGTGACGAAGATGTTGCCCTGCGAAGCAGCCTCTTCCATGGTGGTCACTTCGTACCCTTCCATGGCCGCTTGCAAGGCATTGATTGGATCGATCTCGGTGATAAGTACCCGGGCGCCATAGCGCTGCATCGATTGGGCACATCCCTTGCCGACGTCACCGTAGCCCGCGACGACAACTACCTTGCCGGCGACCATCACGTCGGTGGCCCGCTTGATGCCGTCGGCTAGTGATTCACGACAGCCATAGAGGTTGTCGAACTTGCTCTTGGTCACGGAGTCGTTGACGTTAATGGCGGGCACTTTCAATTCGCCGCGCTGGTGCATCTGATAAAGGCGATGCACCCCGGTGGTCGTCTCCTCCGACAGGCCGCGGATGTCGTCCAGGAATTCCGGGAACCGCTGGTGGACCATGGCCGTCAGGTCGCCGCCGTCGTCGAGGATCAGGTTCAGCGGCTGGCCGTCAGGAAAGTACAGCGATTGCTCAATGCACCAATCGAACTCCTCGTCGCTCATTCCTTTCCAGGCATAAACCGGAACGCCTGTCTTGGCGATCGCCACTGCGGCATGGTCCTGGGTGGAGAATTTATTACAACTGCTCCAGGTGACCTGGGCACCAAGTTCAGTGAGCGTTTCGATCAGCACGGCCGTCTGGATCGTCATGTGCAAGCAGCCGGCGATCCTGGCCCCGGCCAGCGGCTTGGATGGGCCGTACTTGCGGCGCAAAGACATCAGGCCTGGCATCTCGTTTTCGGCCAGCATGATCTCCTTACGGCCCCAGTCGGCAAGCTTTTCAAACTCTTTGGGACTGACGTCAACGACCTTGTAGGGGAGTTTTTGAGAGACGACTTGTGCCACAGTACTTTTCCTTAGGGGAACGGAGTGCCCCACTAATGGGTGGGGTGGTTAATGGTCTTCAATGGGCCATGTTTCGTGGCCGGTAACGGCCCTCAATGATACGGTGTCCCGTTGGCAATACGCAAGTGTAACGAGATTTCTATGCGATTCCAGCATCTACTCTCAATGATGCTTTGGCGGCGCTGACAAATGACTTAAGAAGCGGTGCGTACTTCCTCCCCGGTGCCGATTCAACACCACTGGCTGTGTCAACCGACTGAGGCTGGACAGTATCCACAGCCTTAGCCACATTCTCGGGAGTCAGTCCTCCGGCCAGAACCAGCGGGATGCCATGGAGCCACTCTCGCGGCAGCACTAGCTCACTCCAAGCAGCGGTGCGTCCCGTGCCACCGTAGGAATTTCCGGCTGCCGCATCTGCTAGCAACGCTGCAGGCATGGAACCCAACGCCTTGCAGTGCTGGAAGAATGCAACCACGGTTTTCAATCCACCCGGTCCGCAAGGCAGGGCGCGGATCACACGTCGGGGTGCAAGTTCAGCGATCGCCTCTGGAGGCTCGTCCCCATGCAACTGGATCCAATCGAGTTGGAGACGATCGGCAATGTCCGCCACGTTGGTGGGCGGCATGTTGACGAACACCCCCACTTTGGCCACCCCGGCCGGCAGCGAATCAATAATTGCCTTTGCCATGGCCTCCGTGACGCATCGCGGACTGCCTGCATAGAAGTTCAAGCCAATGGCGTCGGCGCCAGCTTCGGCGGCAAGTTGGCCATCTTCGGGGGTGGTGATGCCGCAGATTTTGATGCGAAACATGGTGGGCTTCATGCTTGGATTATATCCGGCATTCATCTTTTGCGGCGGGCTGACTACCGCGTGTTTACATACCACATCGCTAAACAACCTGGCTCCTCCCGTTTTACAGCAAACGTCTTGCTAGCTAACGACTTGTGCCGACGGGACTTAACTTTCGTACCCCGCAAAGTCGATCCGAAAGACAGGTCTTACCGCGCCGACTTTTACGTCTCAGCATCGCCAGCACGCAGATCTATGCTACGCTGACCACCGAAGAAACCGACGGCCAGCCATCGCAAGCGATCGAGAAAGAAGCGCGCGGAATCGAACGTGTACTGACCACGAGCGAAACCATCCGCCAGGCCGCCAGTGATGCGGGCCTGCGGCTGGAAACCGATGTTGTGGGTGCCAAGCCACGTATCCAGACCGCTACGACGATCACTGAGATCCGACGATGCCTCACCGTCCAGCGCTCCAAAGTAGTGGACGGGGTCGCCACAATAAATATTTCATTCACGGGAACCGAGCAGCAGCCCACCCTGCGGCTGGTCAATGCTCTGGCGCAGCAGGCCGCTCGCACGCAGTCCAGCGTCGGCCGTAGTTCGTCCGCGAGCCAGCAAGCCGCCACCGCCGCGGAGCAGGCGACGGCTTCTGCCGCCCAAGACCTGGCCGAGGCCCGTCGCAAGCGCGATACCTTTATTGCCACCCATCAGAAGATATTGACCGCACCGTTGGCTTCCCAGGTTCCAGCGATCCCACCCGCGGAAGCCCCCACGGAAGCCAGTCGCGAGGCGGAAGCTGCCCTGCGTCAACGAGTGCGCCAATTGGACAGCCGCTTGGAAGGACTGCAGACTGTACGCAAGCAGTTGCTTGCCAGCATGACGCCTGAGCACCCGCACTATCAACTCGTTCGCGATCAGATCGTCCAATTGCAAGCTGAGATCGACGATGCAAATAAAAGCCTTGCGCCGGCCAAGTCGCCTGGCCAGGCGTCGGCCGCAGACAGCCAGGCACTGGCGACACAACGACAGTTAGCTCAAAAGCAGCAAGAATTGTTGGAAGAGTTGGCGATCTTGGAGCGGAGCGTGGTGGTGAAGAAGGACCGCCACGATACACTAGCGCGCGAAGCCGCAGAGGCGCGGCGACTGGCTCTCGCCCAACCGGCCCGCGAGTTGTGGCGCGTCGAAGCGGCCGAAAACGCAAGGCGGGTTCCTCGACCCACGTCGCTCCCCAGTCTGCTGGTGGCCCTGGCCATCGCAGTTGTGGTCGGCAGTGCGACTCTGTTGATTGGCGGCGCCATCCGCACGATCGATCGTGCGGCGGATGTTGAGGAACTGTTGCAAGTGCGTCTGCTCGGCTCGCTGCCCGATGCCGGCGAAGTCATCTCCGGTCGCCCACGAGTCAGCCACCTTTCGAGCCGCTGGGTGCTTCTGGCCAGCGAGGCCACCTTGGCCATATTTCTGGCGGCGATGGTGATCGTCGCGCTACGGAATCACGAGTTTGCCGCCCAGATTGTCAGTGATCCACTCTCCGGGTTGGCCGAAGGAGTTCGCCGTTTGCCGGCTGCTTTTGGGGGGCCGGTGCTTTGAATGCTCACTAACGCCTAAGACCATGACCTATGTACGAATCATTTTTTCATTTGCGAGAGCGGCCCTTTGCGGCTTCGCCGCGGATTGACCGCTATTACCCTGGCCAGGCGGCGGAGGCTGTTCGGCTGGCCGCGGCCCGTTGTATTGAGCGGGCCGAAGGGTATGTAGTCATCCTGGGTGCTTCCGGCACCGGAAAGACACTGCTGTGTCAGGTATTGGCCGAACAATTTCGCAATACGCTCACACCAGTGCTACTCTCAGGGGGCGCTCTGACATCGCGAAAGGCGCTGTTGCAGGGACTCCTCTTTGAACTGGGCCTGCCGTTTAAGCGGCGCGATGAAGGGGAAATGCGTCTTGCGCTTCTGGACCGAATTGCACCTGGTCGAGATCCGTCGGAAGGATTGCTTCTGATCGTAGACGAGGCTCAGACATTGCCCGCTCGATTGTTCGAGGAACTGCGATTGCTGAGCAATGTCGTACGGCAGGGGAAATCGCGTGTTCGGCTAGTCTTTGCTGGAGCGCCGTCGCTGGAAGAGCGATTGGCACATCCGAAATTGACGGCGTTTCAGCAACGTATCTCGGTTCGCTCGACATTGCATCCCTTTTCGGCCGCCGAAACGCAGGAATATGTGCGAGCACAGACTGCGGTTGTGGGGGGCGACCCCGATGCAATCTGGGGAGACGACGCTCTGGCGACCATCCATCACACCACTGACGGCGTGCCGCGATTAATCAATCAGGTCTGTGACTACGCGTTGCTCTTGGCCGCAGCCGGCGGCGTAACGCAACTTCATGCTCAGGGAGTGGAAGAGGCCTGGGCCGACTTGCAGCAGCTTCCGTTTCCGTCAGGGCAGGCGAGCTCGCAGCGCCATGATCGAGGGGCAGTCGGCGGTAAGTCTGAAATGGTCATTGAGTTCGGCTCACTGGATGAAGAATTGGATGACACGGCTAGCCCTGTGCCGTTGAACCCGGCAGGAAGTCAGAAAGACTATGTGCCGACTGGAGTTAGTCAATCCGAAGTGGAACTTGACTTTGGTGACATGCAAGCGTCATACGAGAGCTTTCCATCTGAGTCGGCAGGCCACCACGAATCGGAAGAAGCTGGGGAAACAGTACTCGATAGCTCCAATGTCGAATTGGATGCGGTTTACGACGACTACCCCATTATTCCGCGGGTCAAGCATCCGACGGAGTCTTTCGAAGCCGACGAAGCGTCTACCGCACCAATGGGGATTGCCGGCCCGGACTGCGACGATGTCGATGATTGGGTGCCGGTTCCGATCATGCAAGGCCCCAGTTTGGCCACCCCTCGCGGATCGTATGTTGAAGATCCCGTTCTGCCGGATCCACCCAGCACGCCGCAGGTTGTTCCCATGCGGGGATTCGCCGCCGGGCCGTTTAACACCGCTCCCATTGTCGAGGCAGAAAAAGACGCCGGGATGCGAGAATCCTTCGCTAGCCTGGGATCGCGTGACCGCGACGATGTCGTACAGGAAGAGGTTGTACCCTCGCCTTCGTACTATCCCGGTGAGAGTTCCGGCTGGGCCGTTACCGCAACGGCCGTAGCTCCCGTGCAGAAACAACCGGCGACCGCCAAGCCCCGGCAACGAGCCAAGCGCGAACGAGTTTTCGGACAACTGTTCACGCGGATGCGAAAACAGTGAACTTCGACAAATAACCAGGTGACGCAATCCGCAGTCTTTTAGCTTTAACGAACAAGAAACGATTATGAGTCGGCTCCTCGCAGCACTTCGCCGGATTGAAGCCCGTGGCGACACGGTCGGTGCGACGATCACCGTAGATGCACATCTCGAACCGCGCGCTGAGGAAGCTCCTGCCGGTGAGAGTTCGCTCCCTGCGCAAGAGTCAAGCGTCTGGCCCGGGGACATTGTTTACGATCCACAGGCGGAATATCCGGGGCACTGGGCTCCGCAATCTACCGATTGGCCTGCGGTGACGCATGAAACAGAAACAGGATATGCCGACTCAGCGCCATGGCCCGATCTGGGTTTTGCAGGTACATCGGAGCCCCTGATTGCTGATGATCAGGAGTCGGAGAATATCGAGCTAACGGATGAATGTGCGGTCGAAGAATCCCTAGGGTGTGATCCTGTCGTCGAGGAATTTCCGTCATTCGCGGAGGCTCTGGAAGATAGTCAGGCTAACTTTGACGTGGAGCCGCAATTGCCTGCGGTTGAAGTTATTCCAGCGACGACGACTCCCGACGAAATAGTCACGGAGGTGGCAGCACTCGCCACGGAGCCTTTGCTGCCAGCGACGCACGACCTTTCGAGTCCGGCAAGCGGCAGTCTTCCTGCAACTCCAGTTAAGGAAGAGCTCCCCAGGGCGACGGAGGTGCTGAAAGCTGGTGTTGGCAAATTGCTCGCATCCTTCCCAAGAATGGATGACACCATTCCCGTTGATGACTCCGCTCCCGTTCAGATTGCTGACCTCAAGCAGACTCAAGCTCCGCGGCAAACGTCGGACGAGACTGCCGATGAGCCGGTAGTTTCGGTGCGGCTGCCAGGATTTGGCCGGCCGAATCGACGGGGCAGGGTAGTGGGACGGGACACGGCTGCCGAAGGATTCAGACGACCTGCCTTAGTTCCGTTCTTGCCGCCGCAACAGCGCCCCTACCGGGAGGCTTGCGAGAGCATTCTCTCGGCGTTGCCCCACAAAAACAGCGTGGCCTTGGTATTGGCGTGGACCGACGAAGATCTTGATCACTGCGTCCTTTCCGCCCGATTGGCAGAAGTCATGGCGGATCGTTTGGATGATCCTGTCCTGTTGATCGACATGGGGCCGAAACGCCGGCTGTCAACACTGTTGCAGGTTCCCGCCATCGGCAGCCTGACCGAGGCGATGGTTGGATTCGTTTCCTGGCGCGATCAGATCGTACAAACCAGCACGGCAGGACTCTGCCTGCTTCCATCCGGGCCGCACGATTTTGAAGCCGATCCAGTCGCCGTCGCCAGGCTGATCGAGGCCTGCAAAGAGGATTTTGGCATCGTGTTGGTGGTGGGGGGGGCGCTGTCGGTCATCCCGGAGAACGTCCTGACGGCGTGCGATGCCGCCGTCCTTCTGGTGGAAGCCGGACAAACTTCGGCAGCCAAGGCCGCGGGAGCCATCCAGCGGCTCCGCCGTAGCGGCACCGAGGTGGCAGGATGTCTGTTGACGGGTGCTGCGGAAGGTAAGTAATGCACGACCGTGCAGGGTGTGGCCGGGACGAGGCGAAGTCCTGCAATTCAGCCCGATTGGCCCGCTTTCGCGCTCCCCTGGGTGACGTAGAATACAGCGGCGGGGCACAATCGCTAGACGGCAATCATTCCACCCATTCGAGGCTTGTGCATGCGGACTTTTTTGGTCACCGGCGGGGCAGGATTTATTGGCTCACACATCGCCACGGCATTGGTCGAGCGCGGCGACCGAGTTCGCGTTTTGGACAATCTCAGCACCGGCCATGCGAGCAACCTGGCCCACATTGCGGATCGTGTCGAATTGATCGAAGGCGATATCACCGACGTACCGTTGGTGGCCAAAGCAGTTCGTGGCGTTGACTGCGTATTTCACGAGGCGGCGCTGGCTTCCGTGCCGCGGAGCGTCGAGGCCCCTCTCGATACGAATGCCGCCTGTGTTACTGGCACAGTGACTCTTTTGGACCAAGCCCGGCGGGCCGGCGTGCGAAGGATCGTGTATGCGGCCTCCAGCAGTCTCTACGGCGATCAACCCAACTCGAGCAAGCGTGAGACCGACCTGCCGGCTCCCATTTCTCCCTACGGTGCGGCTAAGTTGGCGGCGGAATACTATTGCCAGGCTTTCACGGCGACGTACGGGATCGAGACGGTAGCCCTGCGATACTTCAACGTCTTTGGTCCTCGCCAAGATCCCAAGAGTCCTTATTCGGCGGTGATCCCGATTTTCATCACGGCCTTGATCGAAGGGAAACGTCCCACGATTTACGGCGATGGCGGGCAATCGCGAGACTTCACCTTTGTGGCCAACGTAGTGCATGGCAACCTGTTGGCGGCGGACGCCACGGACGCCTCCGGCCGCAGCTTCAACCTTGCGAACGGCGGAAGCGTCTCGTTGTTGCAAATGCTGGCCACGCTCAACAAATATCTTGGCACCGACGTGCAGCCCATCTTTGCGGATCCTCGCCTTGGCGATATTCGGGAAAGTATGGCCGATATCACTCTGGCGCGCAAACTGTTGAAATACGAGCCGCAAGTACATTTTGACGAAGGAATCAAGCGGTCGATCGAGTACTACCGAGCGTGGTACGAGCGCCAGCGCTGAACATGTCACTGCTCATCACCATCGCCACCTATAACGAAATCGAAAACCTCCCCCTGCTGGTCGAGGCTATCTTTCGTCATGCCCCGCAGTGCGATCTGCTGATCGTGGATGACAATTCTCCAGACGGCACCGGCAAATGGTGCGATGAGCAGGCCCAGCGAGAGCCGCGGCTCAAATGCCTGCACCGCGCCGGCAAGCAGGGGCTGGGGACTGCGATTATGGCCGCGATGCGTTATGCGATGGAGCATGACTACACGTATCTGCTCAATTTGGACGCGGATTTCAGCCACGATCCCCAATGCCTGCCGGCGCTGGTGGCGGGTATGGCCCCGCCAGGTGGGCCGCCCCGCGATGTGATGATCGGCTCTCGCTACATTCCAGGCGGAAAGATCGAGGGCTGGCCCATTGTGCGGCATTTGATGAGCCGTGGGGTCAACGTCTACGCCCGGGTGCTCTTGGGCCTGAAGCCCCACGACGTGAGCGGCGGTTATCGCTGCTACCGAACGGAGATGCTCAAAAAAATCGACCTGAACACGATTCGCTCGCGCGGCTATTCGTTTCAGGAAGAAATCCTCTGGCGGCTGAAGCGTGCCGGGGCCAATTTCGGCGAGACGCCGATCACCTTTGTCGATCGCCAGCGGGGGGCGTCCAAGATCAACCGTGGCGAGGCATGGCAGGCGGTGCGCATCCTGATGGCGCTAGGGGTTCGTAACTGGACAGGCCGATAAGCCTGCCTGCGAATCGTCGCCTACGCCCTGTTTTTCCCGTCGCTTCAAAGTGCCCTTCAGCGCTTGGCGTTGAATGGAGTACGATGGGACGCTTTCCCAGCGACGGAGTAAGCCATGTCCATACTCGTCACCGGCGGAGCCGGTTTTATCGGCTCCCACTTCATTGAGTACTTGCTTGCGCACACCGACGCTCCCATCGTCTGCCTCGACAGTTTCAACGATTACTATGACCCGGCCGTGAAACGGCGCAACATTGCCGAGTTTGCCGCGTCCTCGCGTGTCACGGTCGTCGAGGGAGATTTCTGCAACAGTGAGGCCATGCGGGCACTGTTCGCGCAGCATCGCTTTGAGCAAGTGATGCACTTGGGAGCTTATGCCGGCGTTCGGCCCAGTGTCGAGCGTCCTTTGCTCTATCAGAAGAACAACGTGGAAGGAACGCTGGTGTTGCTGGAGGCCGCCAGGGCTTTTCCTGTGCAGCGGTTCGTGCTGGCATCCAGCTCGACGGTCTATGGCGGTGGGGCCACGGCTCCCTTCTGTGAAGATGCGCCGCTGGGCGTTCCTCTTTCCCCGTATGGAGCGACCAAAAGAGCCGCTGAACTCCTTGGCCTCACTTATCACGGACTTCACGGAACACCTGTGGTGTGCATCCGTCCTTTTAGCGTCTATGGTCCCCGGCTGCGCCCGGACCTGGCCATGACAATCTTTGCCGCGGCCATCAGTGCGGGACGGCCCTTGCCACTTTTTGGAGACGGCACGATCCGTCGTGATTTCACGCATATCCGCGACATTTGCGATGGATTGTTCGCCGCGATGACAGCGGACAAGGCGGTTGGTGAGTGCATCAACTTGGGTCATAGCGAGCCGATTGCCGTTCGCGAATTGATTACTCGGCTCGAACAGGCGATCGGAAAGCCCGCGCAAATCGACTTTCAATCCGAGAAGCCTGGTGAGATGCCGGTCACCCATGCCGACCTCAGCAAGGCCGAGCGTTTGCTGGGTTATCGCCCGAAAGTCTCTTTCGACGAAGGCGTGCCAGAATTTGTCCGCTGGTTTTTGCGTGTTTAGCGGGGGACGGGCACCACGAAGTGGTCGGCTCCCCGATTTTCTCTCCGCGTTGCCGTGGTTCGCAACTTTTACCGTCATAGCGCCACGAAGAAAATCGCGGGGCGTTGCCCACGCCGCTAAACCGCCCACTTGGCGCAATCGCTTCTCCGAGTCACCATAGAGTCTTGAGGCGGCGCGTTGTTTCCACTTCCTTCCCTGATTGGGGTGGGACAACCGAAGGTATATCGGGCCATTCCACTGCGGAATGGTCGTCCTTTCCTTCCACCGCGCAGGTCTCACCATGCATCAGAAACGCATTGGCTTACTCACAAGCGGGGGCGATTGCCCCGGACTGAACGCAGTCATTCGGGGTGTCACGAAAGCCGCCGGTCAACTCGGCTACGACTGCGTCGGTTTTCTCAAGGGATACGAAGGTCTTGTCGATCCCGTTTGCTATGTGCCGCTGACCAACCGCAATACCTCGGGCATTCTGACCCGGGGAGGAACGATCCTTGGATCGACGAATAAGGGCCGATTTGCCGCTACCGTAGGTGTCGAACAGCGGATCGCCATCGATCCCGCCTTGCTGGAAGGGGTACGACACACGGTTGAGCAGCTTGGTTTGTGCGGATTGATCTGCGTCGGCGGCGATGGTTCGCTGGCAGTCGCGCAGCAGTTTCACGAGTATGGCATCCCGGTGGTCGGCGTGCCGAAGACGATTGATAACGATCTCTCTGCGACTGCCTTTACGTTCGGTTTCGATAGCGCCGTCACATGCGCCACGGACGCTCTCGACCGCTTGCACACAACCGCGGCCAGCCACGAGCGGGTGATGGTATTGGAAGTGATGGGACGGCACGCGGGCTGGATCGCACTGTATGCGGGCATCGCCGGAGGCGGCGACGTCATCCTCATTCCCGAGATACCGTGGACGTTTGACGACGTGTGCCACAAGATTTTGCATCGCGAATCGCAGGGGAAGAGATTTACGCTGCTCGTAGTGGCCGAAGGGGCTGAATTGCCCGATGGTGGTTTTGTGGCCCGTGAGTTTGAGCAACTCAGCCGGCAGACCCGGCTGGGTGGCATCGGCGGCGTGGTAGCCGCGGAAATCGAACGCCGGCTACACCGCGAAACCCGGGTGGCCGTGCTGGGACACCTCCAACGTGGCGGCCCCCCGACCACGTTCGACCGTGTGTTGGCCACGCAGTTTGGCGCCCACGCCGTGCGTCTGGTACATCAGCAGCGGTTTGGCGAAATGATCTGCTATCATCCCCCCGCAATGAACAGCGTGCCGATCATTGATGCCGTCAACCGGCTGTCGCGGGTGGACATCAACAGCGACGCGGTGCAAGCCGCCAGGGCCCTGGGGATTAGCTTTGGCGACCGCCCGGCAGATCAGGCCGGAATGCACTTAAACTGGGAAACAGCGTCTGTTTAGCCCCGGGCTCTGCCCGGGGGCATAGCAGGGGGCATCCTCAAGGAAGCCCAAAAACCTTCTAGCCGTTGCCGTGTCTCGACGCGGTGAGTATTGTTAAACGACCCCCTGGAGCCGTTTACATGCTTGCCACACTGCTTGATTCGTCGCCAGAGCGACGAACAGCGACTTTCAAGGTCTTTCATCACGTTTACTCTCCCGATGGCAAGACGCTCCTGACCGATTGGGATGCCAAGCAACTTGCCGACTTCGCGTTGCGCAACGAAGCCGGCAAGACGCTCCTGACCGATTGGGATGCCAAGCAACTGTTTCCCCATCATCGCGGGATCTTCTATGGTTTTTCTCGCGTCACGTACGATGGAAAGCAGGCCGATATCTGGCATTGTACCAAGGGCACGCATCAGCTTTTTAAGAAATCGGAGGCATTGGAAGCCTGCCCCGATAAGGCCCGAGAGAAAATGGAGATTGCCTGGAATGGCAACGATGGCAAGACGTTCGCCACGGAGCATCGTGAGCTGACTGTATATAAAAAACCGGGCGGGACGATGATCGACTTCGTCTCCACGCTGGTTCCCACGCACGGTACCGTCAAACTCGACGGCGATCCCCAACACGCCGGGTTTCACTTTCGAGCCGCCAAAGAAGTAGCCGCCTCGACCAAGGGGGAAACCTACTATCTTCGTCCTGACGGCAAAGGAGAGCCGGGCAAGTTTCGGAATTGGAATCAGAACAAGCCCGAGAGCGCAGAGTCGAAGCAGAGCATTAACATCCCATGGAAGGCATTGAGCATGGTGGTGGCCGGAAAGCGATACACGGTTCTCTACATGGATCATCCGGCCAATCCCAAGCCGGCACGCCATAGCGAGCGGGATTACGGACGATTCGGGAGCTATTTCGTCGCGGAGGCTACGCCGGAAAAGCCGCTGACGGTTCGCTATCGTCTGTGGATTCAGGACGGGGAAATGACGGTGGGGCAAGCGGCGGCAAAAGCAGCGGAGTTTGTAGAACCCATGAAGGCAACCGCAAAGTAGGGTACGCGGAGCGTACCCCGTCCCTGTTCTGGTGCGCCCGTTGATGCTACACACACGCGATTTGAAGTTCTGGTTCTCGGGCCACATCTTGGTCCAGCAACCCGTTTTGCTAGGATTATGGAAAAGGCAGCGCCAGATACCAATCGGTATTGGGTTTGATCATGTTGAAGAATCGAGCCGAAGTGTGTGGGAGACATCGGCGTACGCGAGCATCTGCGCCCGGAAAATTGGAATCCATGATATCAGTTTTGGGCTTGAAGCAACTGCGGAAATCCACGCCACGGAAGGCTGGATAATTATCCGCGAGCGGTGGTCGCAAAACGGGCAATGGACGTTTTCGGGCACATTTTCTCATGACCGTCGCATGATCTCCGGAACCGTTGACATGGAGAAACTTGATTGTGATGGAATTCGGGGAACTTTTCTTCACTCGCCCTTCGAGGTCATCGCGGCAAGTTCGATCTCTGGCGCTTTCCTATTTGATGGAATTCGTGAAGACCTCTGCAATGATGTTAAAGACCTATGCCACAACGGATACGAAGAACAGTATGCCTCGCTACTTGTGGACCTTGAGTCATTTGATGAGTACCCGGATCTGATGGTAAGTGATCGGCTAAACTGCATCATGAAAGAATACCGTCATTGTTGTCATGCAAATCGTCGGCACGAATTGATAAGTGCCGCAGTCGATGAATTGAAGGTTCTGGAGCAGACGAATACACGGTCGGCGCCTTAGATTCCCGCAAAAAATGGGTGCGGCCCAGCCTATTTGAGCCACGCAAATCGGGGAGCGTTGCTCCCCCGCTAAACACCCGCTAAAATCACCCACTCTTGATGCGTTGCGGCTTAGGCGGGCCGTGGCTGGCCTTGTCTAAGCCATTTTTCTTGTCCCCAGGCTTTCCCATTTCGAGGGTTCGTTCTATGGCGCAGCAGCACTCCGGCCAGATTGACACCGTAATGCAGGAAGAGCGAGTCTTCCCGCCTCCTGCGGCATTTGCTGCCGAAGCACTCATTCCCTCGCTGGAAGCCTATCAGGCCCTCTACGACGAAGCCGAAGCCGACCCCGAGGGCTTTTGGGGCGATCTGGCCAAGAAGGAACTCCATTGGTTCAAGCCGTTTAAGAAGGTGTTGCAGTGGAAGGCTCCGTTTGCGCAGTGGTTTGTCGGCGGCACCACGAACGTCTCCTACAACTGTCTTGATGTTCACCTCGGCACGCCACGCCAGAACAAGGCGGCACTCGTCTGGGAGGGTGAGCCGGGCGACCAGCGCACACTGACCTACCTCCA
The DNA here is from genome assembly GCA_021413705.1 of Planctomycetota bacterium. Lineage (GTDB taxonomy): Bacteria > Planctomycetota > Planctomycetia > Pirellulales > UBA7805 > JAIOPX01. Next base: position 14,464 of record JAIOPX010000241.1, read on the forward strand.
ATTGCATCGCGAAGTGTGCAAGTTTGCCAACGTCCTGAAAAGCCAGGGTATTAAGCCCGGCGACGTAGTGTCGATCTACATGCCGATGGTTCCCGAGCTGGCCATTGCCATGCTGGCCTGTGCCAGGGTGGGTGCCGTCCATTCGGTCATTTTTGGCGGTTTTTCCGGCGAAGCCATTGCCGACCGCAACAACGACGCCAGCGCCAAGTTGCAGATCACGGCCGACACCGGTTTCCGCCGCGGCGCCCAATTGCCGCTGAAGGAAACCGTGGACGAGGCGCTCAAGAAATCCCCCACGGTCGAGAAGTGCATTGTCGTGCGACGAACCGGAACGCCCGTGAATATGCAGGCCGGCCGCGACTTGTGGTGGCACGAAGAGATGGACAAGGCATCAGCCGATTGCCCAGCGACGGAACTCGATAGCGAAGCGCCCCTCTACATCCTCTACACCAGCGGTTCGACAGGGAAGCCGAAGGGGATCAAGCACACCACGGCCGGATACGCTCTTTACACCAAAATGACCACTCGCTGGGTGTTCGACCTGAAGGACGAGGACGTCTACTGGTGTACGGCCGACTGCGGCTGGGTTACGGGCCACAGCTATGTGGTCTACGGCCCGCTGGCCAACGGCGCCACCGTGATGATGTATGAAGGGGCGCCCAACTGGCCCGACGAAGGCCGTTTTTGGGAAATCATCGAGCGAAACCGCGTCAGCATTTTCTACACGGCCCCCACCGCGATCCGGGCATTCATCAAGTGGGGAGACCACTGGGTTGATAAGCACGACCTTTCCAGTCTACGTCTACTCGGCACGGTGGGCGAAGGGATCAATCCCGAGGCGTGGATGTGGTATCACCGCAAGATCGGCGGCGAGAGATGTCCGATCGTGGACACCTGGTGGCAGACCGAAACCGGCGGCATCATGATGACTCCGCTACCTGGCGCGATTGCCACCAAGCCGGGAAGCTGCACCAAGCCGCTGCCGGGTATAGTGCCGGAAATTGTCGATGAGACGGGTCAGCCGGTGGAGCGCAACCACGGCGGCATGTTGGTTATCACGCGCCCCTGGCCCGGGATGCTGCGCGGCATCTGGGGAGACGACGAGCGATATCAGCAGCAGTATTGGTCCAAAATCCCGGGCAAATATCTCTGCGGCGACAACGCCCGCTGCGACGACGACGGCTATTACTGGATCATGGGCCGGATCGACGACGTACTCAATGTGGCCGGCCATCGTCTCAGCACAATCGAAATCGAAAGCGCTCTGGTGAGCCACCCGAAAGTGGCCGAAGCCGCCGCCGTCGGCCGCCCGCACGAACTGAAGGGTGAGGCTGTGGCCGTATTCGTCGTGTTGCGCGACGCCCAGCCGAGCGAGGCGCTTAAGGACGAGTTGAAAAAGCACGTTCGTAAAGAGATCGGCGCGCTGGCCCAACCCGACGATATCCGCTTCACTGCCAGTTTGCCCAAGACACGGAGCGGCAAGATCATGCGGCGACTGTTGCGGGATATTGCCAGTGGAAAGGCCGAAGTTGGCGATACGACGACGCTCGAAGATTTTGGCGTGTTGGCGAAGTTGAAGGAAGAGGAGGAGTGAGCCTTGGGACTCACATTCGTCGAAGGTCACGTCAGTGGTCCCACGGGCAAACAACGGGATGTTCGCTTTCTGGTTGACAGTGGCGCTACCTATTCGCTGCTGCCTCACGATGTCTGGCAGGAACTGGAGCTGACCCCCAAGCGATCGGCTACTTTTGCAATGGCTGACGGTACGGCCCTTGATCGCAAAATCTCCGAATGCCATCTTGCGTTGGCCGGTCAGGAAGCGCACACACCCGTGATTCTCGGCGAACCTGGCGATGAGCCGCTGCTGGGCGTTGTCACACTGAAAATCCTCGGATTGGTACTCGACCCTTTCAATCGCACTTTGCACACGATGCAATTGCGTTTGGGATAGTAGATTCTTCGGCAACTTCCCAACTATAATGGGCTACAATCCTGTGACTCGGCTGCGCTGCTCCCGCCCGTTGACCCGCCTTTAAGAAAGCCATTCATGCGATTTTCCCATCGTATTGTCTGTCCGCGATTTGTTGCTGTCGTGGCGATTCTGGTTGTGTTTATTGGTGTGGTGCATCGGAGTTTCGGTGACGAACCTGTTTCCGCAAATAAACCACCCATCGCGCCGAAGTCAGAGGAAGCAAATCCCGAAGCCAAGGCCGACGAAAAGCAGCCCGACGCATCCAAGCCTGCAGAACCCGTCCAGCCTAAGAAGCCCAAAGGCCCGCCGGCCGGGCTCGATGGCCCGAAGGATTTTCTCCACCCACCGCTTGAATGCATGCAACGATTTCAGCGGATCGACAAGTATCCGCTCGTGGGCTGGTGCTTTCACGGTAAAGGGGGCGGCGGCCACGATGAAGAGTACCTTCGCAAGGCGATGGGCGCTGGATTTAATGTGATGATCGACTCGGCTCGGATGCTGGAGCCGGCGGCCAAGGTTGGCAATGTGAAAATTCTTCCCGTCGCTTTCCGGTGGCCGGTGGAGAAATTGCAGGCCGAGATCCTCGACCCCCATCTCATCCCGTATATCTCCGAGAATCCCGATCCTTCCGCCCAGGCCCGGACGCCGATGCGGATTCTCAGCACGCAAAACTATATGATTAAGAACGGCGGCCACGGGCCCGATGCGCGCCGCTCGTACTGCAGCGGGATGGGGCGCGATCTGGTCAACTCCAATCGACACAAGATGGCCTTCTGGCCGATCTGGGTGACCCCCTGCAGCACCTCCGAGATGCGTTTTCAGCACTACGTGGCACTGGCCTACGGCGCCCAGGGCGTGGTTTGCTTCGCCTACACGCCCAACCGTCCCAATTGGTTTGTGGACAAGTGGAACTATTCGGACGCCAAGGAAATCAACAAATCAGTTGCGGAAATCTTCGGTCCCCGCGTCTGGGGCTGCCGCTCACCCGGTGTCATTCATGCACCTGGCCGCGATGCCCCGAAGCCAGAAGCCAAGGCGACGGTCGGGATGATCGTGGAGAAGCTCGATCCGCAGATGCTGGCCAGCCCATTGGTGTTGGAGAAAGACTTTTACCTCGAAGGCGGTCCTGGCAAGCCAACCTACATCATGGTGGTCGATAAGCGGACTTCCGAGAAAAACAAAGACGAGCCGGAAAAACGCTCGGCCCGAGTTGACTTTGGTCCGCAGATTCGACTTGTCGAATTGCTTGGCCCCGTCCATTCCAAGGAGCCGACTTTGCGGCGGATCGAACCGGCCTGGAGCGTTCCATACGACCTGAAAGCCGGCGAGGGAATAATCCTTGGCGTGGATCCTCCCGACGTGGACAAGCTGCTGGGTGAATTGGCCAAGCCGTATTGGGACATTTTGGGCAAGACCCGCGAAGCGAGAGAGCTACTGCGGCAAAAGGAGATCGACTTTGCCGCGGTTGAGAAGGCGCTGGAAGCAATTGCTCCGCAAGTTCAGGCGATCAAACAGCGTGCTGCTGCCGGTGGGAAGGAAGAACTCGCTGCTACCCAACGCCGCGATATGGTCGAGCGGCTTGCGGCCCGTTTCGATGATGTGGTAGCTGCCGCCAAGGCCGCTAAAGAAGCACCCAAGCCGGCCGAGCCAGCGCCGACGGATGCCAAGGAAGAAAAAAAGTAGGTCAGGCTATTGCCTGACGAAATTCACATCACGTCGGAGCAAACTTTCACCAAAACAAGTCCGCCCGTTGGAACGGCAATCGTCAGGCAATAGCCTGACCTACCAGTACGACCCCCGCTTCCCGGCACAATCGCTCAGCTTCGGCGGCCGTAGCGGCCTCGGACATCAAGCGGACAATCGGCTCTGTGTTGCTCCCTCGGATCAAGAGCCAACGGCCGGGCCAGTCGAGCCGTAGGCCATCGAGCCGGTCAACCTTGGCACCGGCGAAGTGTTTTTCCAGAGCGGCCAATGCGGCAGGGAGCATTTCGCGTGACAGCGTGACTTTGTCCTTATGCATGGCGTATTGCGGCAGCTCAGCGGCCAGTTCCGCTACAGTCAGTCCACGGACAGCCATCGCATCCAGGATTAGCGCCATGCCAATAAAACTATCCCGAACCAGCACGACGCGAGGATCAATTACGCCTCCGTTCCCTTCGCCACCCAGCAGGGCCCCGCTTCGCAGCATTTCATCCACCACGTTGGCCTCGCCAACGGCCGAGCGACTGAATGCGACGCCATGTTTGGCAGCCAAATCCTCGCTTATCCGGCTGGTCGAGCAATTGGTTACAATCGGCCCTCGGTGTGCTCGCAGCACATGGTTAACGCAGATGGCCAGCGTGGTTTCTTCCCCCAAATATCGTCCGGCCGAGTCAATCACGGCCAGCCGATCGGCGTCTGGATCCTGGCAGAACCCGATGTCGGCGCCACTCGCACGCACTTGGGCCAAGATGCCGGCAAGATTGTCGGCTGTCGGTTCCGGTGGATGGGCGAACATACCATCCGGCGGCCCGCCGACAATGGTCGCCGCGCACCCAAGTTCGTTGAGAAGCCGCTTGCCCATGACGCTCCCTGCGCCGTGGTTGGCGTCCAACAACACTTTGAACCGACGCTGGCGGATACGTTGCAGGTCAATGCAGGGACGGATCAATTCCCAGTGGGCTGTAGTGGTATCGTCGAGGAGCTTGACGGCACCCAGAGCCTCGGCGAATGAAGCGGCAGCCGTCGTTGCACGAAATCGCTCTATCACTCTCTGTCCGGCAGCGGCCGTGATGACACGTCCCTCGGCTGAAAACAGCTTGAGTCCGTTATATTGTGGCGGATTGTGGCTGGCGGAAATCTGTACTCCCCCAGCGGCCTTAAGGCTGCGGACGAGAACGCCTATTGTTGGCGTGGCTGCAGGTCCGGCGTCTAGAACGTCGCGTCCGCGAGCAACCAACCCGGCGGCAATGGTCTCGGCCAATTCCGGCCCGCTCGCCCGGCCATCGCGGCCAATGACAATCGGGCCAGGGGGCAAATCCGCGACGAACGCCGCGACAAACCGCGCAGCAATCTCCGGCGTCAGGGTTTCCCCCATGACGCCGCGCAGTCCAGAGACGCTGATAATAAGTTCTGACATGTTTAGCGGCGTGGGCAACGCCCCGCGGTTTTTTGGGCCGCAAGTGTTGTAGACAAGTTTATTGAGGCAAGCAACGCCCCACTACACGTTGCCCGCCACACAACCCCCTGTCCGATTTCCAACTCTCCTGCCAAAATATGCCGCATGAACTGCACCGACACTGCACCCGCGCTGAAAATCCTGGCCGCCGCCGCGGCCGCCGGACGCCTCACTCCTTCCGCCGCCGGCAATATCCGCTCCTGGCTCACGGAGCCTCGCTACGAGGAATATCGAGCCGCTGTTGGCGAGGATTTGCAGGCCGGAAAGTTCGCTGAGCTCAACGACGCTTTCTGGAACGTGATACCGTTCGGCACCGGCGGCCGCCGCGGCAAGATGTATCCCATCGGGTCGGCGGTGATGAACGCCCGAACGGTGGGTGAGAGTGCCCAAGGATTGGCCGAGTACTTTCGCAGTCGCCCGATTGGTTCTGCGCCTCTGGCCTGTGCCATTGCTTGTGACACTCGCCACCGATCGGCGGATTTTGCCCGGCTTTCCGCCGAGATCATGGCGGCGGCTGGCTATACGGTTTACTTCCTCGAAGGGTACCGCAGCACACCGGAGTTGTCCTTTGCAGTCCGTTTCAAGCAGTGCGTCTGTGGCATCATGGTCACCGCCAGTCACAATCCACCTAGCGACAACGGATTCAAGGCTTATGGTCCCACCGGTGGACAACTTGTGCCGCCGGACGACAAGGGAGTTATCTCCCGCGTCATGGAGGTCGATCGCATTGAGCGAGTGCCGTTCGAACAGGCTGTTGCAGCCGGCAAGATCGTGATCTGCACCGATGAGGTGGACCGAGCCTATCAAGCCGCCGTCTTGCAGCAGTCGTTTTCAGGGCCTCGTGAGTTGAAGGTCGTTTACTCGCCCTTGCATGGGGTCGGTTCGACTGCGATTCTGCCCGTCCTGAAAGCGGCCGGATTCAAACAAGTTCACGAGTTTGGCCCCCATGCCAAGCCCGATGGCGACTTCCCCAACGTGCCAGGGCATGTATCGAACCCGGAGAATACGGCTGTATTCGACTCGATCATCGACGAAGCGCGCACTTCCGGTGCCGATCTGGCCATGGCGACCGATCCGGATTGCGACCGCCTAGGTGCGGCCGCCCCTCTGACGACAGACGCAGCCAGCCCGTGGGAAACCTTTACCGGCAATCAAATTGGCGCCCTGCTGACCGATTTCGTCTTGCAAAAGCGAAAAGAGGCTGGGCGGCTCACGTCGCAGCACTATGTCGTCAAGACGCTCGTAACAACTGAGTTGATCCGCCGCATTGCGGAGTCCTATGGAGTTCGCTGTCTCGGCAACCTACAGGTCGGCTTTAAGTGGATCGGCCAGACGATGGACGAGGCCGGGCCAGAGTTGTTTGTATTGGGCACGGAAGAATCCCACGGCTATCTCGTGGGGCAGTATGCCCGTGACAAGGACGGCGTGGTGGCCACGATGCTTTTGGCTGAGCTGGCAGCATCCGCCAAGGCGGCCGGGCAGACACTCCACCAGCGGCTCGGCGCGCTGTTCGTCCAGTATGGCTGCCACCTGGAGAAGACCATCTCGCTCACGATGCCCGGCGAGCAGGGAATGGAAGACATGCAGCGGCTGATGCAACGGTTCCGCGCATCGCCGCCCACCGTATTGGCCGACCTCCGAGTGGCCGCCGTGCGCGATTATCAGGAGTTGACCACCACGGTCGATGGCCAGGTTCAACCCCTCGACGGCCCGCGCGGCGACATGGTCATTCTCGATCTCAACTCCGAGGGAAACTACGTGGCCGTCCGCCCCAGCGGCACGGAGCCGAAAGTGAAGTTCTATATGTTCACCCGGCACCCGCCCCAGGACGGCGGCGATCTGGCCGCCAGCAAGCGACTTCTGGCCGAGCGACTGACGGCACTGGAGCATGATCTGCGGATGTTTGCGCAGATGTAGCCTCTAGAAAGCGCCCCTAATTCTCCATGACGTCCTTTTCACGGGCGTCGCACATTTCGGTGGCCTTGGCCTCGAACTTCTTCGTCAATTCCTGGACTTCATTCTTCACGTCGTCCCGCTCGTCTTCGGTGAGCGTCTTCTCTTTCTCGCCCGTGTCGGCCGCTTTGTTGGCATCGCGGCGGATGTTGCGGATGGCCACTTTGGCCTCTTCGGCGTTCTCCTTGATGCGGGCCACCAGCTTCTTGCGGACCTCAGTGGACAACGGCGGGATGCTGATCCGAATCAGCCGGCCGTCGTTCTGGGGATTGAAACCCAGGTCGGCGGCGAGGATCGCCTTCTCGATGTCCTTGATGGTGCTCGGGTCGAACGGCCGGATGACGATTTGGGTCGGCTCGGGTGCCCCCACGGAGGCCAGTTGCTTTAGCGGAGTCTGCGAGCCGTAGGCTTCCACCCGCAACGAATCGACCAAGCCAGGATTGGCCCGGCCGGTGCGGATTCCGCCGAGCTGATTCTTCAGCACCTCGACGGCCTTCTCCATCCGCTCTTCGGCGTCCAACAGGATT
>JAIOPX010000242.1 GCA_021413705.1 Planctomycetota bacterium
AGCCAGGTGTTGCCGGCGAAACTGAACGTGCTGTCATCTGCATAGCCGGAAAACAACCCGCCGTTCCAAACGCCATCGTAGGCAATGAGCGTGAACTTCGTGCCAGGGGCGAGGGCTGTATTGCTCCCCAGGTCAATTAAACTAAGCGCCGGGTTGTTCAGCAGGGTCAGCGTGCTGTTGTCGTCGCCGTACAGCAGGTCGGCCGCGATCGCCAGATTGGGCTCATCCGTGTCGAGCTCGTATTCAAAAAGGCCGGCATCATAACTAATCGAGCCGACGCCGAGGGATTCGATGCTGCTGCCCGGGGCAACGGTGCCTCCGATCACCAACAGGTCGCCGTTGGTGACGCCCGATCCTTTGAGCGTGCCGCCGGCGTTGACTGTGTAGTTCCCCGCACCGCCGCCGGGCGTATGCGTACCGTTGCGCACCAACGTGCCGTTATTGATCGTCGTCGTGCCGGTGTAGGTGTCCGCGCCGCCGAGGGTCTGCGTGCCACTGCCCGTTTTGATCAGCGCGATCGTGCCGGTGCCGGTGGTGTTGTTTCGGATGACGCCCGCGAAGCTGCCGCTGGCATCGCCATTGCCGACGGTCAGCGTTTTCAAAGCGCCGCCGCTGTTGTTGACGACCTGACCCGGCACACTTCCGGTCGTGCCATCGAGGCCATTGACCCCGGTGTCGAAATTATTGAGATCAAAAGTGCCGGCCGTGCCGGCGCCTGCACCATTGAGAACCAGATTACCCTTGCCGATGCCAAAAGGCATGGCATTGGCCAGCCCCATGCGGAGCGTGGCCGAATTGACGCCGCCATTGACTGCGGTGTCGCCAGCGTAAGTTTTGGCCAGCGTATCGAATCGTATCACGCCCCCCGGGTTGTTCGAAGAGGCGATCGTGATGCCGCCGGGGCCGGTGGTGGTCTGCATGATGCCTGAGACGATCAGCAGGCCGCCAGCGCCGAACGCATCCAAGGTGGAAGCCTGTTGGAGGTCGATGCTCCCGCTGAGCGTTACCGTCCCTGCGCTCTGAGCGTAGGCATATTGGACGATGACGATGCCGGAGCCACCTGCGCCGCTCGCGACGCCATTGCCGGGAGCGCCTCCGCCACCGCCGTTTCCCGTATTCGCTCCGCCTGCGGCGACACCGGAACCAAGCGCGCCCGCGCCGTAAGTAACTCCAGCCACCGTTGTTCCTGGGCCTGGAGTGGTTCCCGATGCGGCTCCTCCATTTCCGCCGCCGCCACCTCCAAAAAGCCCACTGGCGGCACCACCCGCGTTTCCCGATCCGCTCGCTCCGCCGGCGTAGTTCGTCCCTGTTCCTTTACCAAAATCACCACCAGCAGCCGTCAGTATCGCTCCGAGTGAACTCGTTCCTCCCGCACCTCCACCTGTGCCGCTGTTTACACCTTGGACACCGCCGCCGCCGCCGCCGCCAACTGTTACGGATGTGGTTCCCCCGGCAATCGCAGAGCCGCTGAGGAGACTGACCCTGCCGCCACCACCACCGCCGCCTCGATTGCCGGTGCTTCCTCTTCCGCCGCCACCACCGCCGCCGCCACCAACGACCACACCTCCATTGGCGGTAACAGCCATGGGAATCGTAAGTGATCCCGAGCCAGTGAACGTATGCGTCACATTGCCGCTGACGTCGCCGACAACAATCGTTCCACCGGAGCCGATGTTATCCAACACGCCCTGCACGGTGCCGCCGGTCAGGACGATGTTATTGCTGAACGTCCGTCCGCCGGCCGTATTGGCCGCAATGTTGAGCGTGCCCGTCGATGCGACCGTGGTGGTGCTTGCGGCGGGGATGGAGCCGACGGATGAAAGGACCAGCGTCCCTCCGCTGACGTTCGTCGCGCCGGTGTACGTGTTCGCGCCGTTGAGAGTCAATGTGCCGGCTCCGGCCTTGGTCAGACTGGTTGCGCCGCCGGCCAATGCGGTCGAGATGCCATTCGATGCGTTGTGTACGGTGATCGTCGAGGCCGCGGCCATCGTGAGCAATGTGCCGCCGGAAATCGAAATCGCACCCGACCCCGATGCGAAGGTCATCGTGCTGAATTGCTGGGCAGCTCCCGTGACCAATACGGTGCCGGCTGCCAGGCCCGTGGCGCCATTGCCGAAGTTGACGTCATCGGCCGTGTTGGTGTTCGTGACGGCGGGTGCCGGATTGCCCGTGCCGTTGGTATTCCAAAACGCGCTAGAGCCCCAAGTTCCACCTGCCGTGCCAAAGCCTGCGGCGGCGCCGTTGTTGTCCCAGTAATAAATGGCCCCCTGTGCATTGCCGTTCAATAAGACCAGGAGCGCTGCGGCGAGGAACAGGGCAAGGGACCACAATGAGATGTTTTTGTGTTTGTTGAACGTGGAACGAACCAACCTGGTGCAGGTCATGGGCCGACTTTCCGATTGGGGGCTGAAACTGTTTTAAAACCAAGCAGACATCACGACACCGAACTCTAATAATCAGAATGATTAGTTCATTATGGAGTATGAACAAAAGTTCTCTCCAGGTCACGATCAAGGAACGGAAAAATCGCAACATTCTTGTAAACTCGCTTTAGGTATGACATGTTTGTCCCTCGGAATGTGGGGGTGGGTGGCCATACCCATGCTCAGCCCGTGACCCAGGATCGACCCTTCCGGGCGTGGAGAAGAATAGGCAATCACCCATTCCACCTGCCTTTGTGACGCCTGCCCCAACATCTACGTAAAGCCGGTTTTTCAGCCAATAATCGCCCCTTGGGAGCGAACCACTCGCAGAGCCCGGGCAGGAAGAGCTAAGATAGAATGAAGCTTGCCCAGGTGCTGTCTGGGGGCTGCAAATTGCCCCCTTTCCCGCTCCCCCACTCAACGATAACAGCCAGGAGATAAGTCATGTTCGCCAAGTGTTTTGTACCACTGCTGCTTGTTGGCTTCGTTTGCTCAGCTTCCTGGACCACTGCCACGGCGGAGGCCGACGATGCCGCAGCCAAGCCCAAGCTCGTGAAGAAGGTCAGCGTAGCCGCGATCGAACTGAGCGGCGACTTGCCGGAAACCAATGCCCAGGCGGGACTGTTTGCGGAAATGAAACCAAGCCTCCGCGATATGGCGGAACGGCTGGAAAAGGCAGCCAAGGACAAGAACATTTCGGCGATCGTGCTGCGAATCCGCAGCCCGCAGATCGGCCGCGGCAAGATCAACGAACTCCGCGCCTCCGTGGCCCGCGCGCGCAAGTCGGGCAAGAAGGTGTATGCCGACTTGCAGATGGCCATGCCGGGCGACTATCTGCTGGCCACGGCCTGCGATGAGATCGTGATGCCCGAATCGGGGACGCTCGTGCTCCCCGGCGTGCGGGCCGAGATGCAGTTCTTCAAGAACCTACTGGAGAAGCTCGACATCCGGGCCGACATTTTGCACGTCGGCCGGTTCAAGGGAGCGGGCGAGCCGCTGATGCGCAGCGAGATGAGCGACGCTCTGCGGTCTCAGATGCAAGCACTCATCGACGATGTGTATGACCAAATGGTGGACACCATCGCCAAGGACCGCAAGCTCAAGCCGGAAGATGTCAAGAAGGTTCTCGACGAAGGAATGTTCTCGGCCGCCAAGGCCAAGGAACTGGGACTGATCGATCGCGTGCTGTATGAGGATGAATTGCGCGTGGCGATCCAGGGTTCGCTCGACGCCACGGAGCTGACCGTGATCGGCAACTACGGCAAGAAAAAAATGGACGCTGACTTCTCCGGCTTCACGGGCCTGATGAAACTCATTTCGCTCCTCTCGGGCGAAGACACCAGCGGAATGTCCTTGGCGCGGCACAAGATCGCAGTGATCTATGCCGTGGGCGCGATCATGCCCGGCGAATCCGAGCAGGGGCTCTTCGGCAATAGTACGCTTGGCGGCGATACGATCGTTAAGGCGATCCGCACGGCGGAGAAAGATGAGAAAGTGAAAGCGATTGTGCTGCGGGTCGATAGCCCTGGCGGCTCGGCCATGGCCAGCGACATCATCTGGCGCGAAATCGTCCAATGCAAGAAGCCGGTGGTGGCCAGCATGGGTGACGTAGCGGCCAGCGGCGGGTATTACATTTCGATGGGTGCCAAGAAGATCTACGCCGAGCCGGGCACGCTGACCGGCTCGATCGGCGTTGTCGGCGGCAAACTGGCCATCGGCGGTCTGCTGGGCAAAGTGGGCATCAACACCGATGTGGTCAGTCGCGGCAAGAACAGCGGCATCTTCTCGATGAACGAACCGTTCACCGATTCCGAACGGACCGCCATGCAGCAACTGATGCAAGACACGTACAAGCAGTTCACTACCAAGGCCGCCACCGGGCGCAAAATGGAATTGGAGAAACTGCAATCGATGGCCGAAGGGCGCGTCTTCACCGGGTTGCAAGCCAAGGCCAACGGGCTCGTTGATGAAGTGGGGACGCTGGAAGACGCCATTGCCTCGGCCCGCACCATGGCCGGCATCCCCGCAGGTGAAAAGGCCGACCTGCTGATCCTGCCGAAGCCCAAGAACTTCTTCGAGCAGTTGCTCGACGGACCGGAGGTGGAAGCGCGAGTAGGGCAAAAAGTGAAAGACGCTCTGCCGGCCTCTGTGACCGGCCCACTGGCCGATGCGCAATTGCTCCAGGTGCTGTTTCGTGAACCAACGCTGACGGTGTTGCCGTACACGATCAAGATTCGGTAGAAATTTCCGTGGAGCGAATACCTATTGGTTTGAAGCTCTCGGCTCTATAATATGAGTGCAGGAGACATCCCGTGATCGAACTAACCGAGCAGCAAATTCTAGCTTTGGGGAACCCGGAAGCCCCTCCGCCTCAAGTCGTGAACCCTCGGACCAACGAGACGTTTGTTTTGCTTCGCGCCGATGAATATCAGCGACTGAAGGAGAACGAATACGATGACAGTCCGTGGTCGAGGGAAGAACTTTTGACACTGGCTTGGGAGGCAGGCAAGCAGTCGGGGTGGGACGATATGGACGAATACGACGATATCGTGGAGAAGCCATGAACCGGGGCGACGTGATCTTGGTCCGATTTCCGCACGCATCTGGACTACGCGGGAAAAAACGGCCAGCGGTTGTCGTGCAGTCTGACACTTATAAGGGTCTGGTCAGCACGCTTGTCGTCGCCGAGGTCACGAAGAATCTGACTATGGCAGGCGATCCTGCATGCTTGTTCATCGACGTGAATACGTCTGATGGAAAAGCCACAGGCTTGGTCCGCGATTCCGTCGTGTCCTGCTTGATACTCGTGACGGTGTACGTGGACTCGGTCGCGCAAGTGTTGGGTACATTGCCGCCTGCTGCGAAGGAAAAACTCAATGATTGCTTGAAAGCGGCGCTTGCGCTCCCCTAAGAATTGCGGCAATTCGGCTCTGAACTCTACAAGGAGAATATGAATGAGTGGAGTGCGGGTTCTCGTCGGCACGCGTAAAGGCGCATTTATCCTTACCTCAGACGGCAAGCGTCAAAAGTGGGACGTCACCGGCCCGCATTTTGGCGGCTGGGAGATTTATCACGTCAAAGGTTCACCGGTGGATCCCAACCGGATCTATGTTTCGCAATCCAGCAGTTGGTTCGGCCAGATCATTCAGCGTTCCGACGACGGCGGCAAGACGTGGACCCAGCCGGGCACGCCTGCCGGAGAGGCGACGACCACACCCGAAGGCATGCCCAAGGGGGAGAGCAACAAGTTCGTCTACGACACGTCAGCGGCCACCGGAAAACCGCTCACGACGCATCAGTGGTACGACGGCACGCAACACCCGTGGGAGTTCAAGCGCGTCTGGCATCTCGAACCCTCGCTGACCGATCCTGACCTGGTCTACGCCGGGGTGGAAGACGCGGCCCTGTTCCGCTCCAGCGACGGCGGCAAGAGCTGGCAGGAATTGGCCGGCCTGCGCGACGTTCAAGCGACCAAGTGGGCCCCCGGCGCCGGTGGCATGGCTCTGCACACCATCCTGTTGGATCCCAGCAATCCGCAACGGATCTTTATCGCAATCTCCGCCGCGGGCGCGTTCCGAACCGAAGATGGTGGCCAGACGTGGCGTCCGATCAATCGCGGGCTGAAATCGCAATACATGCCCGACCCCACCGCCGAGGTGGGTTTCTGCGTCCACCGGATAGCGATGCATCCCTCCCGCCCGCGCACATTGTTCATGCAGTTGCACTGGGACGTGATGCGGAGCGACGACGGAGGCGACAACTGGCAGGAAGTGAGTGGCAATCTCCCCTCCGATTTCGGCTTTCCGATTCAAGTTCACGCGCATGAGCCCGAGACGGTCTATGTGGTGCCGATCAAGAGCGACTCCGAGCACTATCCGCCGGATGGAAAGCTGCGAGTCTACCGCAGTCGCACGGGTGGCAACGAATGGGAGGCTCTGACCAACGGCCTGCCGCAAAGCAACTGCTATCTCAATATCCTCCGCGATGCAATGGCGGTGGACGAGCTCGATTCATGCGGCGTCTACTTCGGCACTTCGGGAGGTCAGGTCTATTGCTCCCCCGATTCGGGCGACACCTGGTCCCCCATCGTCCGCGATCTCCCCCCGGTGGTGTCCGTGGAAGTGCAGACGTTAGCATGATCCGCGTTCTTCTTCCCTTTCATCTGCGAACCCTGGCCAACGTCGGCAGCGAAGTCAGCTTGGACGTTGAGCCGCCTGTCACCCTGCGCACCGTGCTCGATGCGCTCGAAGCCCGCTATCCCATGTTGTGCGGAACGATCCGCGATCACGTCACGTACAAACGCCGCCCTCTATTGCGGTTTTTTGTCTGCGAGCAAGACTGGTCGCACGAATCGGCCGACACGCCCTTGCCGGCCGTCATCGCCACGGGTGATGAGCCACTATGGATTGTGGGAGCGATTGCCGGCGGGTGATACAGGCGGATCGAACCAGGGCGATGCGGAGAGCTTGACTTTCATAAATTCCTGACCGCTTAAATGCGTACGTCATCTTTGAGGGAGCACAAGCATGCAATATGTCGATGGCTATGTCATACCCGTGCCGAAGAAAAGATTGCCTGAGTACCGCCGGTTGGCGAAGCAGGCGGCCAAACTCTGGGGGAGCACGGGGCTTTGGAAGTGCGCGAATGCGCTGGCGACGATCTGGACGTCCCATGTGGGATTCCGTTTAAGCGGCTGTTGAAGCTCAAGCGGGTGGAGACGGCGGTCTTCTCCTGGATCGTGTTCAAATCGCGAGCCCACCGCGACCGGGTGAACTCCAAGGTGCTGAAGGATCCACGGCTGGCCAGCATGATGCCCGAGAAGGTTCCGTTTGATTGGAAGCGGATGACCTATGGCGGGTTCAAAGTGCTGGTGGACGAGTGAGTTTTGATCGGAATCAACCATCCCGAACGCGGTTGACTAGGATTCCCAACAGCTTACAATAACCCTTCTCATCGGGGCGTGGCGCAGCCTGGCTAGCGCGTTTGGTTCGGGACCAAAAGGTCGCAGGTTCAAATCCTGTCGCCCCGACACTGAGGACATTCGACTGTAAAGTCGAGTGTCCTTTTTTTGCGCCCAGGTTGGCTGTATTGATGCGGACCATGCAGATAGGATCCTCATATTCAATTATTTTGGCCCACCTTGTCGATTTTGGTTTTCCTCATTCGACTAAGGGTTGCAGAACGAAGAATCAGTTAGTCCAATCCAGGTCTCTGAATGAAAGAGGCGTGGGGCAATGAAAGAAAATGGATAGGTAGATTATTTACAGCTCTTGACCCTCCCCTGGCCCCTCCCTGAAAGGGAGGGGAGCATTGATGTGGAGCCCTCCCTGACAGGAAGGGGGCTTGTTGCGGGAGGGGAGTAATCGTAATAGAAGGAGAAGAACCATGAGTAACACCCAACCAGTTCCAGCAGGATTCGAAAACCTGATTCCTCATCTCGTCTGTTCTCCTTGTTCGCAGGCGATTGAGTTCTACAAGAAAGCCTTCGGGGCCGAGGAGATGCATCGCATGCAGTCGCCGGATGGGCAACGCATCATGCATGCGGCCATTCGCATCGGCAAGAGCTTTGTGTTCCTTGTCGATGATTTTCCGGAATACTGCGGCGGCAAGTCGAGTACGCCTCTGGGGCTCAAGGGAACTCCGGTCACCCTCCATAACTACGTGGAGAACTGCGACGCCGCGATTCAGCGGGCCGTGGATGCCGGGGCAACCGTGACCATGCCGCCGGCCGACATGTTCTGGGGCGATCGCTACGGCATCGTGGACGATCCGTATGGCCACAAATGGTCGTTCGCCACGCATGTCAAGGATCTGACGCCCGAGCAAATGCAGGCGGCGATGAACGAGGCGTTCGCCCAGGCTCCGCAATAAAAGTATTAGGCACACTCATGGCGACCACCCTCCCTGAAGTCCGTGTCATCATCCCCAGCGAGCTGCGTTCGCTGGCCGGAGACGACACGGAGTTCCGCATCGCCGCCGGCGACGTCCGTTGGTTGCTTAATGAACTCGCGCGGCAGCACCCGCAGGTCCATGTCCGCCTCTGCGATGAACAGGGCGAGCCGCGGCCACATATCAATGTATTTCTCAACGACCACTGCTTGGCGCGATCGGAACTCAACGCTCCGCTCGCCGCTGGCGACGTGGTCACTATCTTGCCTGCTGTTTCCGGAGGATGATCTATGCCCAGTCGCGTCGTAGTAGCCGTTGGCACGAAGAAGGGGCTGTTCGTTTTGGAGGGATCGACGACTGCCAAAAAGCTCGAGCTGCGCGGGCCGTTCTTCGCCGGGCAGCCGCTCAATACAGCGCTCATCGATCGCCGCCGCAAAACGCCGCGCGTCGTGGCCGTCCCCAGTTCACCCTGGTTCGGCACGACTATCCAGGTGAGCAAAGACCTGGGCAAGAAGTTCAAGCCGACCAAGTCGGCTCCTGCTTTTTCCGCCGAAGACGGGCGAACGCTCAAGAACGTCTGGTCGCTGGCGCCCGGCGGCGACGGAAACGACTTTCTCTGCGGCGTCGAACCCGCGTCGCTGTTCCGCAGTGACGATGGCGGCGACACCTGGGAGAAAGTGCCGGGCATCACGGACCACGCCCATGCCCGACAGTGGCAACCCGGCAACGGCGGCCTCTGCCTGCACACCATTCTCCACCACGGCGGCGCCCTGCACCTGGGCATCTCCACCGGCGGCCACTACACCAGCCGCGACGACGAAAAAAGCTTCGAGGCGGAGAACGCAGGCGTAGGGGCCGGGTTCATGCCGAACCGGTTTCCTGAGTTCGGCCAGTGTGTCCACAAGATCGCCGCCCATCCCGACCGCCCGGAGCGGCTCTACATGCAAAATCACGGTGGCTTCCCAGACGACCCGACGCTCGGCGTGCTTCGCAGCGACGACGGCGGCAAGAGCTGGCAGAGCATCGCGGCGGGCCTGCCGAGCGACTTCGGCTTTCCGATCGCCGTTCATCCGCACGATCCCGACACGGTCTACGTGGTGCCACTGGAAGGTTGGACACGCGCCTGCCCCGGCGCCCGCCCGGCCGTGTGGCGCAGCGACAGCGCCGGCAAGAAGTGGCAGCGGCTCACTAACGGCCTGCCGAAGAAGGAAGCCTGGTTCACGGTGCTGCGCGACGCGATGGACCTGGATGACGCCCGCCACCCCAGCGTCTGGTTCGGCACCACCACGGGCCAACTCTGGCGCGGCCGCGATGGCGGTGAGGATTTTGAGTGCGTGTTCAACTCGCTGCCGCCGATCTATTGCGTGAAGGCGGCGGTGGTGTAATGGGCGGCGATCATTTCTTGAGTATCGCTCCGCATGTTTCGAGTATTTCGACTGTTGCGACTGCTTCGATAATGTGCTATACTACTCTTGTCCTTAGACAGGAGGTAGAAGATGACGGCACTCACTCCCGACAATTTTGAGACGGTGGCCCCAACCAAGGCCGATGCATTGCTGGCGCTTGAGTCCAGCCGCCAACTGGCAGCCAAGAAACTCGGCAGGCGGGCCAGTGTTCGCATCCAGCTACTCGACCTTGGCGAGAAGTCGGAAGCGGTATCCGTGCCTGCCTCCGCCGTGCGCCTGTTTTTGCACATGCTCACGGAGATGTCGCAAGGAAACGCGGTCACTCTCATTCCGACGCACGCCGAACTAACCACTCAGCAAGCGGCCGATCTGTTGAATGTTTCACGGCCCTATCTGGTCAAGTTGCTCGACGAGAAAAAACTCCCCAGTCGAACGGTAGGCAAGTACCGGCGAGTTCGGTTTGACGACCTGATGACTTTCAAGCGCAAAGATGACGACGCCAGAACCAAAGTTCTCGACCGCTTGACCGCCGAAGCCCAGGAGCTTGGGTTGGGGTACTGATGGAGCATCCGGCAACGACCATCTACGACGCGAACATCCTGTATCCGGCTCCGTTGCGAGATCTCTTCATCCGGCTGGCGCAGGCAGGAATCGTGCGGGCGAAATGGACAGAGACCATCCACGACGAATGGACTCGGAGCGTCTTGAAGGACCATCCCGATCTGTCGGCGGAGCGAATTGCGCGAACGCGATCGCTCATGAATGAAGCTGTCCGCGATTGTCTCGTGACTGAATATGAAGACTTGATCGAGTCACTGTCTCTGCCGGATGCTGATGATGGGCACGTGCTGGCGGCTGCCATTCGCGTCGGGGCCAAGGGCATCGTAACTTTCAATCTCAAGGATTTTCCTTCAGAGGAGTTAGCTCGGTTCGACATCGAGGCCATTCATCCTGATACTTTTGTGGTCGAACTTCTGGACGTCGCGCCGGAGGTGGTTTGCGCCGTAGTGAAGCGGCAACGTGAAGCACTCCGCAATCCGCCGAAATCCGTGGACGAGTTGCTCGCGACGCTCGAAGGACAGGGATTGCCGAGGGCGGTAGCCCGACTCCGGAAACGTGAGGAGCTTCTGTAGCGAATATGCTGGAATTAACTTAGCGAGCATTTCTCACCAGCATATTGACCACAGAGTGACGGTGACCAGCAGAGGAGACCTCAGTCCCGCGAAAGCGAGTGTTGCTGGGCGAATCGTGCAGGTTGTGGCTCGCAGCCCGCCTGAATCAGGCGTTCACTACACTGGTTCAAATAGGTCTGGCCGATCGATTCGGCTTCCAGCACGCGGCGGTCGCGTCCAGAACGATTTATTGCGGCGAACCCTGCAGACAGGGAAAATGTGACATAGGTTTTCTGTAGCGGAGCCGTTTGCTCAAAAGTACGTCCCGCCGACCCCCGCCTGCACGCAATCCTCGGCAACAGGTGCTAGCGTGGGGGAATTGCTTGTCACCGTCACCCGGTCAACTGGGGGGAGCAGAAAGCCCTAACACCCTTGTGAGATTGCCTGCCATCGGTCAAATTAGATCGTGCGGCGGCGACCAACCCCATTGGTTACGCCCGGGGGACACTTCGTTTTGCCACGAACTTGCGCGCCAACGGAGTGTGTGAACATCCGGGGTAAGGAAAGGTCTTCGCCATGTTTGGAAGAGGCGGATCGACGAATCGTGGAATGCGCCGGGCAAACCGTCAGCGGCGGTTGAGCTTTGAATCGCTTGAGTCTCGGCTTCTGTTGACCTGGGCCGGTACACCACCCGTTGCGATTGGGGTGCCGACCAGCGCCGTCGCCATCGTGCTCAATGCTCAGAACGACGCCAGTGGCTCCGCGTCGATCGCCACAACCGAAGTCGACTACTACAGCTTCACGGCCGGCGCCAACGGCAGCTACATCATTTCTTCCACCACCCCCTCGAGCAGCCTCGATACCGTGCTGGGCGTTTTCTCCGCCACCGGCCAACGGCTGGCTTACAACGACGATCTTGCGTATCCCAGCAACACCGACAGCCGCGTGACGTTCAATCTCACCGCGGGCACGCGCTATTACGTTGGCGTCACGAATTATGCCAGTTCGTCGCGCGGCAGCTACTCCTGGTCTATCGACGGCCCTGCGCCGGCGGCCAGCGACGATGCTTACGAAAACAACGACACGTTGGCCACCGCATTCAACCTGGGCACACCGACCGCCACCAGCACGACCAACAACCTCGTGATGGCCGATGCGCACGACTGGTTCCGCTTCACCACCAGCGCGACCGGCACCAGCAGCAACACGGTTTCCATCAGCTTCCAGAACTCGCAGGGCAATCTGCAACTGGGACTGTACAACTCAGCCGGCACCTTGCTCACTTCGAGTCAGGGAACCGGCAACACTGAAACCATTTCGCTCAGCGGTCGGGCGGCGGGAACGTATTACATCGATGTCTTCGGCAACGCGGGGGCGACGAATCCGAACTACTCGCTATCCATTGTTCCCCCCACCCAGGTGACACCGCCCCCTGTCGGCGGCTTCCAGATCACGGTGAGCATGACCGGGATTACCGCCAGCCAGCAGGCCATCTTCCAGCAGGCCGCCAACCGCTGGGCACAAGTGATCACCGGCGATCTCCCCAATGCCACGTACAACGGCCAGGCGGTAGACGATCTGTTGATCAACGCCAGTTCCGTGACCATCGACGGCACGGGGGGCATCCTGGGCCAGGCCGGCCCCGACGCATTTCGCAGTGGCAGCCGACTGCCCTATCACGGCTCCATGCAGTTTGACTCCGCCGACATGGCCAGTATGGAAAACCAGGGGCTGCTGTTTGGCGTTGTCCTGCATGAGATGGGTCACATCCTCGGCATCGGCACGTTGTGGCAAAGCCTCGGGCTG
>JAIOPX010000127.1 GCA_021413705.1 Planctomycetota bacterium
CGGTAGCGCCGAATCCTCTCCGCTATCCAGCACGATGACATGGCGACAAAGAGTTTCGCTCCGGCGTTTCAAACCGCTAGAGCGCACGGTAGGAGGTGTAGTTCAAATTCATCCTCAGCCGGCCGGCATCCTCGCCGATGGCACCACTCTTTCCTTCTATTAATCCTTGATTTCCTTGCGATGTTCGGCGATTCTCCGAAGAGGCAACCGCGAAGAAGTTCCAGAACTACCAGAAGTCGGAAAGTATTGCCTCACAAACAGTTGCGCAAATGGTTACATACCCCCCGATGGCGGCGCTGGTGCGCGGAAATTGCCAACGGTTTGTCTCAAAGAGAGACGACCACGACTGATGCGCGAGGGCGATGAGATGACATCGACTCTGTGTTCTACGTCAGGCTCGTGCGACAGAATTACGACGCGCAAAAAGTCGCGACGACAACCGAAACGAGATCAAAAATGGAAAAAGAAGAAAAAATTCCAGAATTTTTTTCAGAAATTTTTCGCACCATTTTTTGCGGCGTGCAAGACCACGAGTCATGGGTGTTGATGAGTGCGCCGCAGCGCCGCATCCTTGCGTGCAGCAACTGTGAATCGCAACTCGCAATTGCATTTTCGTTCGTATTTTCACGAATGATTCGCGCATCGCTGTTCATGTGCGCGCGGCGCGTCATCATCCTTCACGCTCCTCAATGCGCATCTGCATCGCGCGCCGCAATCGCTGCGCAACACGCGCCGCGCGGCGGTTCGCTTGTTGAAAAATTTGGAAAATTCTTGCCAAAAGGTCTTGACGAAAAAATTGAGATCATCAAGATTTACATTCATGCGATCGCGATGAGTTTGCGATCGGATGAAAGTAAGGAGTTCCACTTAGGGTTGGATGAGTCACTTGGGCCGTTGTCGATCGGGCGCTTGGAGTGCCCGGAATGCGATCTGCGGTGAGGATCAAGAGTGACTCTTTTGTTCATGGCGGGACATCCTCTTAGCCCTCAGTATCCCTGAAGGTTGATGGAACTCGCCAAGACTTTTTGACGGAGGACGACCTGTGGCCAAGAAGAAGAAGAAGGCTGCCCCCAAGAAGAAGGCTGCCAAGAAGAAGAAGAAGTAGCCTTCGGGCTCTGCGATGGTAGGTTGCCTTGAGTGATCGCCTTCGTGTTCTTCTATTCAGATACAACGAGAAAGGGTCGCCGACAGGGTTTTCCTGTATGGCGACCCTGTTTTTTTAACCATTCGGTGGCAGATCGCCTCCAAGTACGGCGCGGACGCAGGGTCGTCGAAGTTCGCTGCCGTCTTTCCTTCGTCGCCGTGGATGCGGATCGGAATCTGCAACGGCACCTCCCCCAGAAACGGCACGCTCAATTGCTCCGCCCGCCGCCGTGCGCCGCCGCTGCCGAAAATGTCGTAGCGCTTGTTGTTGTCTGGACAGAGAAAGAAGCTCATGTTCTCCACCACGCCGAGGATCGGGATATTCACCTTGCGATACATCATCAGCGCTTTGACAGCGTCCAACAGCGCCACATCCTGCGGCGTGCAAACGATTACCGCACCCGACAGTGGCAACAACTGAGAGAGCGTCAGTGCGATGTCTCCCGTGCCAGGGGGCATGTCGATGATCAGATAATCCAGATCGCCCCAGGCCGTGTCGCGCAAGAAGTTGGTGATCGCGCCGTGTAGCATGGGCCCGCGCCAAATAATCGGTTCGTCCGCCGGCACCAGGAACCCCATCGACATGACCTTCACGCCACTGACTTCCAACGGCTGCAACTTCTTATCGACCAGCTCCGGCCGTCCTTGCAGTCCCAACAAGTGCGGGATGCTCGGGCCGTAGACATCGGCATCCATCAGGCCGATTTTGCAACCGCTTCGCGCCAGCCCCAATGCGATACTTGCCGCGATCGTGCTCTTGCCGACGCCTCCCTTGCCGGAGGCCACCGCAACGACGCTCTTGGCGGTGACCCCCACCTGACCGAGCTTTTGGGGAGGACGGTTTTCCTCAGCCAGTGTAATTCTCACCTCGCCAAGCCCTGGCACTCGGGCCTTCAACAGCTCGACTAGCTCCGCTCGGGTCTCTTCCCACAAAGGGGCCGCATAGGTGGTCAGCCCCAGGGTCATTCGCAAATTCCCCCCCGAAATGGCCAGATCGCGGACCTGGCCCATTGCGACGATGCTCCGACCCGACTCTGGATCGGAAAAGTCGGCCAGGACAGCATTTACGGCGGCTAGGTCGGGGGGCGAAATGGTCATCGAGACTCCAAAACGATGGACGAAAACCAGGTGAGTAAGTTCGGTGGCAATCGTCAGAGGTAGGGATCGGGCAGCGCCTAGGATTCCACATACTTGGAGCCGAAACAAGCCCCGACGGGCTGTGAACTTGAGACCGAGCTGAATGCCGTTCCATGCCGGGGCTAGCTGTGCTTAGAATCAGCTTTCTCCCCTGCTGGATAAACAAAAATAAACCTCCTCTGCACAAGCTAAGGGAGGCTCTAACACACGAGCATCGGGTATACTAAAATCAAGTAACCAACCCATCGACTATCGGGCTGCCTTGTGGTCTCCGTCGAAAGTTGGCCTTGTCAAACCATTTCCAGACATGTCGGCACACTGCCATTGCTTGGCTTGATCCAAGCGGTTTAGGAGCAGCCGTCGATGCCAGAAAATCCAACGAATCCGCGGGCAAATGCAGCCAAGGGTGTTGTTGCAGACAGCCCTCGTCCGTTGCGAGTCGCCAAAGCACTTCCCGATCCTCCCAGTCCAACCAAAACGGGCCGGCATGCTCTGCCGGAGGACGAAGAGGGCTTGGCTCGCCCCGTAGTGCTCTCGGGGCCGATGCCGGTAGTCGTCCCCGATGATCCGGTGTTCGACACGGATGGTGTCGAAGCATCACTTGAGCCTTCTCCGGTGGCTCGCCGATCCAAGTCAATCTCGAAGAAGAAATCGGCGTTCCCAGGATGGCAGATAGGCGTGCTGGCGATTGTCGCCCTGCTGGCCATCGCGGGGGCCGTCGCCGCACTGCTGAGCCATGAAACCCAGGTCGCCACTTCCATTCCTCCAGCTGCAACCACGCAACCCGCTGCGCAGGTTTTGCGGACCTCGCCCAAGGTAATTGCGCCTCCCCCGATAGTGCGCACCGAAGTAGCCCGTCGTGAAGAATCGCTCCCTGCCCTGCCGACTCAAAAATTTATCGACCCGGAATCAGCCAAGTCTGCTGAAAAGACGGAAACGGAGGCCAAATCGGACCTGCCCGGCTCAACCACCGATTCCAAACCCGAGTCATCTCCGCCGTCTGCCCCGCAAACTCCGGCCTCGGGCGAAAGCTCGCCCCCTCCCAGCGTGACGGATTCGCACCTGTCGGGTCGCTCCTATCGCCGGGAAGAATCATTTCGGCAATATCCGCAGCATAAGCCGATCGTCGATGCTGGCCTCAATTGGTTGGCGCGACATCAGTTGGCCGATGGAGGCTGGGCCTTTGAGCATCGGGTGGGAGAGTGCCAGGCACGCTGCCCCAATCCGGGAGATCTCAAGAACGCCCGCATCGCCGCCACCGGATTAGCCCTGCTCCCCTTCCTGGGCGCCGGTCACTCGCACCTGGAAGGCCCCTATCGTCGAACGGTGGCAGGGGGGCTGAAATATATCATGGCCAATCAAGGCCCGCGCGGCGGCATGGTGGAAGCCGGAGGCCAGATGTATGGCCATGGGATCGCCACGATCGCCCTTTGCGAAGCGCTCGGAGTGGTGAAAGAACAAGCCCCTGTGCCGGGTGGATTGGGAAAGGCCGACTACGTTTCCCCCGGGGCCGACGGCGTTCCCCTTGCTCCGCAAGAGAAGAAAGCCATCGAAAGAGAAAAGAAACTCGACAAAGCGCTGCGTATTGACCCCAAGGCGCTGAAGGATGCAGCCCGGCGGGCAGTGGGGGTCATTGTCGCTGGCCAGCATCCGCAGGGAGGCTGGCGCTATCATCCTGGCGAGGCGGGAGATATGTCGGTGGTGGGTTGGCAAATCATGGCGTTGGCCAGCGCCCAACAAGCGGGGTTTGGATTCGACAAGGACATTCGAAATCGGGCCTTCAATTTCTTGCGGATCTGCGGGGGAGATATGCAAGGTGACCAGCATTACGGCGGCATACCCACCCGGTTCGCCTACATGCCTCCAGAACAAAAGGGGCCGACGATTACCTCGGCCACCACGGCCATCGGGCTACTCTCGATGATCTACATGGGTGTGCATCCCCAACACCCCGGGATGGAAGTTGCCGTGCAGCGGCTACAAGTGCAGGGGCCCAATATTTCCGACATGTACTACACCTACTATGCGAATCAGGTGATGTATCAACATGGCGGCCCGCCGTGGGAAGACTGGAAGCAGCGCACAGAACAAGTGTTGCATGGCGCTCAGTTCAAGAACGATCACTTGGACGGGAGTTGGTTCCTGCCCGGAGACCATGGTTCTCAAAAAGGTGGCCGCGTCTACTGTACGGTGATGGCGCTGCTGTGCCTGGAAGAGAATTACCGGCACATGCGGCTGTTTAATAACGCCATCGCCAATCAGAACGGGATTCCGGCGCCACCGCCCAACAACGCCGGCGGACAGCCCAACAATGGCGCACTGCCGCCAGCAGTTCCACCGGGGGGCGCGGCCGCGGCTCCTGCCGCACCCGCAGTCCCAGGGCAGGCGTTGCCTCCCGCGGTTCCCCAGCAAGGCGGCTTCGGCGGGGAGAACTTGCCGGCAGGCGGACCGAACGAAGCAATCGACCCGGGCGGAGCGGACCGCCGATAGTATCCATCACGCCCCGCGTGGTGTCTCTTCACACGAAAAGCATGTGGCGACTTGTAGCCAGGCGCGAAGTTGTCGGCCATCGCTCCATGGGGATCAAGTAGTCTGCGGGCTTCCGCTGGCCGGCGGCGTATCGAGATTGAAGATCGGCGCTTTGGCCGCTGGAGTGTTTCCCATAGCAATTGGCTGCACGGGCCGCGGCGGGGAAAACATGCAGTGGAGTTCCGCGTGCAACGACATGCAATCGACATAGGCCCGTCGTGCCGCCGCATGTTCGAGCACCAGGTTTTCCAGGCGGCGAATTTGCTCGTCCGTGGCCACTTCGTCCACCAAAGCCCAGACAAGCTGTTGGACCTCTTCCATGAGTTGTTCCGAATCTTGCATCGCCGTATTCTCCTCTGATCCCTGTCCTGCTCAATCCTCTTTACGACCACGGGCGCCGATGGTTCGGCCTCGAATCGCTATTTTGCCTATCCTTATTTTCGACCACGGGGGGCCGTAAGACGAAGCAAAACATG
>JAIOPX010000243.1 GCA_021413705.1 Planctomycetota bacterium
CCTCTATAATACCCTGCTATGAAGTTTTCCACCATTGAACTTGCCATTGAAGCTATCGCCCGGGGCGAGGTGATTATTGTCGTTGATGCGGAAGACCGCGAAAACGAGGGGGACTTCATCTGCGCGGCCGAGAAAGTCACCCCGCAGATCGTCAACTTCATGATCACCTCCGGGCGTGGACAGCTTTGCATGCCCGTGCTGCCCGAGGTGTGCGAGCGGTTGAAACTGTCCCCGATGGTCGATGAAAACACGGCCCCGCTGGGTACGTCTTTCACGATCCCAGTGGACCACCGCACGTCGAAGACCGGAATCACGGCCCAGGAACGGGCGACCACGATCCAGGCGATCATCGACCCGACTACTCAGCCGGCCGACTTTCATCGTCCCGGACACCTGTTTCCGCTGGTGGCCAAAGAGGGGGGCGTGCTGCGACGAGCTGGACACACCGAGGCAGCCGTCGATCTGGCCCGGCTGGCTGGTCTGAGTCCCGCCGGTGTGCTGTGTGAAATCCTCGACGAGCATGGCGACCGCGCTGCACGGCAGGCGCTCTTCGGACTGGCCGCAAAGCACAATCTGCACATCATCACGATCGAGGAACTGATCCGCTATCGCCGCCAGCGCGAGAAGCTGGTCTATCGTCTGGCGGAAGCCGAGTTGCCGACGCGCTATGGCACCGGTCGCATGATCGCCTACGGCGTGCTCTACGAAAGCCAGCAGCCGTTGGTGTTCGTGATGGGTGATCTGAGCAAAGTAGCCGCTCCGCTCGTGCGGCTCCATTCCTCCTGCTTCACCGGCGACCTCTTGGCCTCGCTCCGCTGCGACTGCGGCGATCAACTGCACATGGCCCTGGAAATGATCGGCGCGGAAGGATGCGGCGTGCTGGTTTATCTTCCGCAAGAAGGACGTGGCATCGGTTTGGTGGAAAAACTGAAAGCCTATCAGCTCCAAGACGGCGGCCTCGACACAGTGGAGGCCAATCACGCCCTGGGCTACAAAGCCGACACACGCGACTACGGCGTCGGCATCCAGTTATTGAAGGATCTCGGCCTAAGCAAAGTGCGACTGCTCACGAACAATCCCAAGAAGACCGACGCCTTCATCTATGGCGGGTTCGATCTGGAAGTGGTCGATCAAGTTCCCATCCTGCCGCCGATCCACGAACTCAACGCCCGCTACATGGCGACGAAGCGCGACAAACTGGGGCATCATTTGCCGGGGGATGTGTAATAGTGTCTGATGCCGCCAAGGCCAATCTCGCGGCCATTCTTCGTTCTTCCAGCTATCGACTGGCGGAGGAGGATGTCGAACTGCTCAAGCAGCCAGGGCTGCGGCCGGTGCGGTTGCAACTGGAATTGCTTAAGCCGGAGTTGGCGCTGGCGGAGCAAGGCGTGAAGTCCACCGTGGTCGTGTTCGGCAGCACGCAGATTGCCGAGCCGGCGGTGGCCAAGCATCGGCTGGAAGAGGCTCGCGCAGCGCTGAAGGAGAACCCGGGCAATCCTGGTCTGGCTCGGCTGGTCGCGCTGGCCGAGCGGCTGGAAGCCAAGAGCCACTATTACGAAGCCGCGCGGGAGTTCGCCCGGCTGGTGACCACCACCTGTCAGCCTGGGAGCGAATGCGACTTTGTCGTGGCGACCGGAGGCGGCCCGGGCATTATGGAGGCGGCCAACCGCGGCGCCTTCGAGGCCGGGGGCAAGTCGGTCGGATTTAACATCACGCTGCCGGCCGAGCAGGCCCCCAATCCCTACATCACGCCGGAACTCTGTTTTCGGTTCCACTACTTCGCGCTCCGCAAGATGCACTTCGTCATGCGGGCCAAGGCGCTGGTGGTGTTCCCCGGCGGCTTCGGCACGATGGACGAGCTGTTCGACTCCCTGACGCTGCGGCAGACGCAACGGATGCAGCAGATTCCGATCGTGCTTTTTGGCCGCGAGTATTGGGACCGGGTCATCGACTTTGAATTCCTCGCCGATGAAGGAGTCATCCGCGACGAGCACCTGGCCTTGATCGAATATGCGGAAACCCCGCAGCAAGCCTGGGACGCCATTTGTCGCTTTCACCAAATGACGCGCGTGACGCCGGACAGTCTCCCGCCAGCGATGCCGACGGGGTGATTATCTCGCCGTCTCCTCAGCTGTTGCGAGATTCACAACCACGTCTCGGATTCCCACCACGACTCGCGCCAACCGATCGTAGTGGACCTTATCCGGCGTGTCGCTCGCCTGGTGATAATGCGGATACCGAAACGGCGCCGTGTCAGTAACCATGACGCCAGGGTAGCCGCACTGCCAGAATGCCACCTGATCGCTGCGGCTGATTCCTTCGAACTGTGCCGGAGCCGCCCCTCCTTCACAGGGAAACTTGGCGTGCTGGCGGAACGATCCCACCATCTGCCGCACCAGTTCGGCCGATTCCGTGTTGCCGACGAACGCCAGAAAATTGCCGGTCGTCGGATAGAACTGATTAAACGGTGGCGGATATTTCTGGCTCCCCGGAGTGTCATCGTAGTAGCCGATCGTTTCCAAACTCATCATGGCCACGATCTTGTCGCCTCGCTCTTTGCACGCCCTGGCGTAGACCAGCGCCCCCATCGCGTCGGTGCCGAAGTACGGAGACTCCTCGTTGGCAAGGAGTACCAGCCGCAACGTCCGCTCCGGTTTGTGAGTCGCAAGCAGGTCGGCCAACGCCAAGACCGCGACCACGCCGGTCCCATTGTCGTTGGCCCCGGCAGTTCCCTGGGCAGAATCATAGTGCGCTCCGATCACGACGATTTCTTCAGCCCGCGCTCCACCAGGGATCTCGACTTCCAGATTGACGCACGGACGCCCTTTGACCTGAATCACCTGCCGGCGCACCTTGTGCCCTGCTGCCGACATGCGGTCTTCAAGAAACTGCGTCGCTCTGGCGTAGGCTTCGGAATGCGCCAGGTTGCGCTCGCCGATCTCGCCAGCCAGATGATGGAGATCGCCCCGCAACCGATCGCGCACCTGCAGCTGCTCGGCCGTCAATTCCGGCAGCGATCCGCGAAAGCTCTGCCCTGGCATGTCGATGAAAACGCCCCGCTTGGCCAGCTCCTGTTGATTCATGTCCTGGCTCCTTGCCTGCATCGTACTGAAGGCCACTGAGATAGCAAACGCTGCGCACAGGGAACTCTGACGCAAAGGCGCTAAGCCGCAAAGACTCGCAAAGACGATAGGCATGATCACGAAAGCAGGAGAGGCACGAATACACGATCCTAATCGTAATCTTAATCCTAATCCTAATCCTAATCTTAATCCTCTTCCCTCCTCTTACTCCTCCTCTTCATCTTAATCATCCTCGCTCCTCCCTCTCAGAAGAGCCCGTTGGGAGAAAGACAGGGAGTAAGATGAAGAGGAGGAGTAAGAGTAGGATGAAGGCGGAGGATTAGGATTAAGATTACGATTAGGATTAAGGAAGCTAGCCTTGGCGATTTTGCATCAAACCTTGGGCGGCCACTACTTCACCTTACTGAACTTCTTCTTCGGTGGTTGCGGGACCGGCGGATTCGCCGCTGGGCACGTCAACTCCACAATCACGTCTCGTAATCCCACCACCACGCGGGCCAGCCGGGCGTAGTCCACTTTATCCGTCGTGTCTGTCGCTTTGTGATAGTGCGGATAGCGGAATGGGGCCGTGTCGGTCACCATCACGCCAGAGTAGCCGCATTGCCAGAACGACCAGTGGTCGGACCAGCCGACTCCTTGCATGCTGCCAGGCACCGCGCCTCCTTCCGAAGGAAACTGCGCGTGTCGCCGGAACGACGCCACCACTTGTTCCACCAGCGGCTTCGACTCGGTGTTGCCGACAAAGGCGATGAAGTTGCCCGTGGAAGGATAGAACTGATTGTACGGAGGCGGATACTTCTGGCTGCTGGGCGTGTCGTCGTAGTAGCCCATCGTCTCCAGGCTCAGCATGGCCACGATGTTGTCGCCGCGCTGCTGACACTCCCTGGCGTAGACCAGCGAGCCCATGGCGTCGGTCTGAAAATAGGGAGGCTCTTCGTTGGCGAAGGCGACGAAGCGGAGCGTGCGCTCCGGCTTGAGCGTCTTGAGCAAGTCGGCCAGCGCCAACAGAGCGACCGCGCCGCTCCCGTTGTCGTTGGCCCCCGGCGTGTCGATGGCGGAATCGTAGTGCGCGCCGATGACGACAATTTCCTTCGCCCTGGCGGCTCCGGGTATCTCGGCCTCCAGGTTCACGCAGGGGCGGCCTTTGACCTGATAGATCTGGCGGCGGACTTTGTAGCCAGCCATTGTATTGCCAGCCCCTGTCAGCCGATCCTCCATGAACTTCGTCGCCTCGGCGTAGGCGGCGGCGTGATGCAAGTTGCGCTCACGGATGTCGCCGGCCAGCTTCAGCAGATCGGCTTGAAGCTGGTCGCGGACTTGCGTCTGCTCCGCCGTCAGTTGCGGCAGCGGGCCTTGATGGCTCTTACCCGGCATCTCGACCGTGATGCCCACTTTGGACATGACCTTTCCTTTGACCTGGGCCCAAAGTTGCCAGGCTGTGAGGCACACGATGCAGCCAGCCAGCGCGAGTCCAGCAGCGATTATGCGTAGCTTTCGGCGATGTCGCAAAAAGTTGGTTGGCATAGATAGGCTCACCATATCAAATAGGAAACGGTGGCGGCAACCATTTTCTGGCGTAATAAGCAGCCTTTACTTTAATGCCCTGGCCCCAACTCCTGACACTGGTCGGAAATCGCGAATTGCTCCAAGATCAATTGACTGCGGGCCGATATATGCTAATATTGGCATAATGGGCACGGCAGGGCAAGTTGAATCCGACGAAGAGGGTGAAGAACCTCTGAAGCCGATTTTTTGGATCGGCAGCAGTTTGGACGACCTTCGCGAGTTTCCGGACGACGTAAAGAGTGTGATGGGATATGCCCTGTATCAAGCGCAGCAGGGGGAAAAGCATGTTGATGCTAAGCCGTTGAAGGGTTTCGGCGGAGCCGGAGTGCTGGAGATTTTTGAGGACCACGTTGGCAATGCCTACCGGGGCGTTTACACCGTGAGATTTGCTGGCGCCGTCTATGTGTTGGACGCCTTTCAGAAAAAATCCAAGAGTGGCATAAGAACCCCTCCGCGAGACATCGCTCGCATCAAGAGTCGCTTGAAGGCCGCGGCGGATCATCACAAGCAATGGCGACTGGCTCAGCGGCAAATAAAGGACGAACCATGAAAACTTCAACCAAGACCGCCAGTGTGAAAGAGGGTACTGGCAATGTATTTGCGGACCTCGGCTTGCGCGCCCCGCAGGAGATGCTTGCCAAGGCACAACTAGCGTCACTGATTTGCCAGGTGATTGCCTCCCACGGGTTGAATCAGACCCGGGCTGCCGCGCTCATGGGTTTGGATCAGCCCAAGATTTCAGCGTTGATGCGAGGCAAGCTCAAAGGGTTTTCCGCAGAGCGTCTTTTTCGCTGCCTCAACGACCTCGGACAGGAAGTGGAGATCACTATTCGGCCAACTTCCAGAACCGGCCGCCGTGGCAGCACGCACGTTGTGGCCGGGGCAAAATAATGAACGGTATCGTTTGGGGATCGCCGCCATGGAGCCTGTAATGTCCGTTCCCGTTTCCTGGGTGGAAAAAGTCGGTGCATTACGTTTGCCCGCGCTGGCAGACCATCGATTCCAGAAGTGGATGGATCGCAACAACGAAGGACAGTTGAGCCAGTCCGAGCGAGCTGAGTTGGAGTCCCTTGTTGAGATAAGTGAGCAATTCTCTTTGGTGCGTGCTGAGGCGCTGCGAGTACTGGGCAAATCTCCGGCATGAGCATCGCTGGAAGATTCCCATCGCGGAAGCGAAATAGTCGTTGAAACTTACACTTCGCCTTCTCGCTTCGCAGACTTGCGATCTTCATCGCGAATACGGCGCATTTCCTCGTGCAACTCTTCAATGTGCGGGTCATCGGCAAACATGCCCACGACCGAGCGCCAGTTGCTCGACGGTCGATTCTGAATCAACCTCAAAAGTTCGGCGTAGCGGATTTCCAGTTTGGCAACGCGCTGTTCCAGGCTTCGTGCAGTCATCTCAATTCCTCTCTGGAAAACAGCCTGTGTCCAGGATTATTTCATATATCGAGATCGCACAGGCACATCATGGTGGGAATGCTTCTACGGCGTCGTCAATGATGCTCTCAATTGCATCCAACTCATTGTTCGGGACGCTACCGTCGTAAAGACACGCGGAGAAATCCCGGCTCTGAGTTTTCTGTTGCTGATAGTCGGCTGCGTAAGCTGAAAACGCTACGAAAGCACGGCTGCTGCGCCCTAATCGCTTTTCAATTCCCTGCAGGACCACGCGCAGGAATGCATGAAAGGGATCCCCGGACGGAATTTGCCGCCACCACATATCAGATCCCACGGTACCGCGAAAGTCGCAGTCGATAAATCGAGTGTCGGCAACTGCACAGTTTTCGAAACAAATGTCGGCAAAGTAACACCCAGTAAATGCTCCGCTATCAAACCGACAGGTTCGAAATAACGTGCTCGCTCCGGTGCGAACAATCTCCGGCAACTGCATCGATTTGTTTCCAACAATTTGACATCGCAGGCCGCCAACTGAAAAGTTGGCGAAGTGGCACTGGTCGAACAATGTTTGGCAGGGATGGAAACCGCGAATCGAAACATCGCGGAATTCGCAATCAATAAACCTGCTCTGGGGCGCAATCAAATCGATTAGGGTCAGTTTGTTGAATCGGCAGCGCTGCCAAGTGTTGCCGGCTGCTGAAAAATGGCCGTGGGAACGAATCTTGGAGAATTCGCAGTTTTCAAAAGTACATTCCACAAAGTTCGTGGAGATCGTCACGCTAGCGAGGCGTGTGCGATCAAATTTTACTCCGCGAACGACTTCAAATTGTCCCTTCCAATCGAAGTCGCTCAGGTCGAGGATTCCGCTGTCCTCGGGCATCCCCAGAAGCTGCCGAACCTTGCCACTCGTGTTGAGCAATCGGTCGATCATCACCTTTTCTTCCAAATGTGATTGGACATGGCCGATACGGGAATGCCTGCCAAATTGGCACTTTCCGCCGGGGTGAGAGGGGGGGTGTTTGTTTGTAATCCTCAGAAAGTAAAAACTACTAAAACCCATGCAGGACAGCAAGTTATCGCAACTGCCGTTCCCTTGGCACGTCCCTTGCGTTAACCGCCCCTGGTCCGGCTCGCTTGGCTGCCAAAACGGCGGTTCGTACATTGGGGGTGGCCAGAAGAAACAGGGGCTTACGCACCCCGCTCGCCGGTTAAAGAAAGACCAAGTCGGTCGGAACACTACTTAACACACCTACAAACTTGCCAACAACTTTGGGTGCTGCGGAGACCGGGTGGCTAACCCCTTCCGCTCACACCACTATCTCACCAATTCGGAGGAACTTACCCGTGGCTAAGCAGATGGTCTTTGATGATGAAGCACGGCAGCCTTTGCTGGCCGGGGTTACCAAGCTCGCCCGTGCCGTCGGCAGCACGCTCGGCCCCCGCGGCCGCAACGCGGTACTCGACAAGTGTTGGGGCTCCCCCAAGATCACCAAGGACGGCGTGACCGTGGCCGAGGAGATCGAGCTGGAAGACCCGTACGAAAACCTGGCTTGCCAGCTTGTCAAAGAAGCGGCGACGAAGACCAACGATGTAGCCGGTGACGGCACGACGACCGCCACGGTGCTGGCTGAGGCGATCTATAAGGAAGGGCTGCGGATGATTTCCGCCGGGGCCGATCCGATGGCCCTGTCGCGCGGCATCCAGAAGGCAGTCGCGGCCTGTAGCGAGACGATTCTGAAGTTCGCCACCAAGATCGACGAGAAGAGCAAGAAGGAGATCATGCAGATCGCCACGATCGCCGGCAACAACGATCCGTCGATCGGCAGTGTGCTGGCCGAAGCCTTTTTGAAGGTCGGCAAGAACGGCGTGATCACGGTCGAAGAAGGCCGCTCGTCGGAGACGACGGTCGAAGTGGTCGAAGGAATGCAGTTCGATCGCGGTTTCCTCTCCCCCCACTTTGTCACGAATGTGGACCAGCAGCTTGTCGAGTTGGAAGAGTGCCTCGTTCTGCTACACGAAGAGAAGATTTCCAACGCCAAGAAGTTGGTGCCGCTGCTGGAAGCGGTGAGCAAGGCCAACAAGCCGCTGCTGATCATCGCCGAAGACGTGGATGGCGAAGCATTGGCCACGCTGGTGGTCAATAAGATGCGTGGCATCCTAAATGTCTGTGCCGTGAAGGCGCCCGGCTACGGCGACCGTCGGAAGGCCATGCTCGGCGACCTGGCCGTGCTGACCGGCGGAACCGCCATCTTCAAGGACCTGGGCATCCAACTGGAATCGATCAAGATCTCAGACCTGGGCAAGGCCAAGAAGATTACGGTTTCCACCGAAGAGACGACTGTCGTGGGTGGAGCAGGCAAGAAGTCGGATATCGAAGGGCGCGTCGATCAGATCCGCCGCGAGATCGACCAGACTGATAGCGACTATGACCGCGAGAAGTTGCAAGAGCGGCTGGCCAAGCTGGCCGGCGGAGTGGCCCAGATCAATGTCGGTGCCGCGACCGAAACGGAAATGAAGGAGCGCAAGGCTCTGCTGGAAGACGCCAAGAGTGCCACGGCCGCGGCTTTGGCCGAAGGTGTTGTGGCCGGCGGCGGCACGACGCTGATCCGTTGCGAGAAGACGATCGACAAGCTGGAGCTCGAGGGTGATGAGAAGATCGGCGCGAAGATCGTTCGCAACGTGCTCGATGCACCGATGCGGCTGATCGCCGAGAACGCTGGCTTCGACGGCGCCGTCGTGGTCAATCGCGTGCGGCAGATGAAGGGAAAGAACGACGGATTCAATGCCGACAGCGGCAAGTACGTCGATCTCTATGAAGACGGCGTCATCGATCCGGCCAAGGTGGTGCGAACAGCACTGACCAACGGAGCGAGTGTGGCCGCGTTGCTGCTGACCACTTCATCGCTCATCGTTGACATCCCCAAGGAAGAAGAGGAGGCCGCAGGTGGCGACCATCACGACCATGGAATGGGCGGAATGGGTGGCATGGGCGGAATGGGAATGGGAGGCATGGGCGGAATGGGTGGCATGGGCGGCATGATGTAGGAAGGGGCCAGGGGCTAGGAGTCAGGGGTCAGGAAACAATCATTCCGACCAATCCTGACACCTGAACCCTGACACCTGATGCCTGAATCTTGAAATCAATCAATCACATATTTAGGAAAACAATCATGGCAAAAATCATCAAACTCCGACCTCTCGATGATCGTGTGGTCGTGGAACCTGTGGAAGCGGAAGAGCGGACGGCTGGCGGTATCGTGCTGCCCGACGCCGCCAAGGAAAAGCCCCAGCTCGGCACCGTCGTGGCTGTTGGCCCCGGCAAGTTGCTCGATAGCGGCAAGCGTGGCGAGTTGTCCGTCGCGGTCGGCGACAAGGTTTACTTTGCCAAGTACGGCGGCATGGAGCAGGAGCTCGATGGCCGCGACGTAAAGATCCTGCGAGAGAGCGACATCCTGGCCAAGGTTGTTGAATAATCCGCAAGGCACGCAGCACGACTTGCTGGCTGCCCTGAAACCTGAATACCTGATACCTGAAACCTAATTAAAAGGAACCCCTAGCAGTGGCTGCCAAGCAATTGCTCTTTGAAGATCACGCCCGGGCCAGGTTGCTCCAGGGTGTCGAAAAACTGGCCGACGCCGTGGCCGTGACGATGGGCCCCACCGGCCGCAACGTCATCATTTCCAAGTCGTTCGGCGGCCCGACCGTCACCAAAGACGGCGTAACCGTCAGCAAAGAGGTCGAACTGGAAGACCGCTTTGAGAACATGGGTGCCAAACTGGTCAACGAAGTGGCCAGCAAGACCTCCGATCTGGCCGGCGACGGCACGACGACCGCCACCGTGTTGGCCCGCGCCATCTTCAAGGAAGGGCGCCGCAACATCGTGGCCGGGAGCAATCCGATGGCGATCCGCCGCGGCATCGAGAAGGCCGTCGAAGCGGCTGTCGAGAAGCTGCATGAGATGGCCAAACCGGTCAGCAATAAGAACGACGTGGCCAATGTGGGCGCGATCAGCGCCAACAACGACATGTCGATCGGCAAGCTCCTGGCCGATGCGTTGGAAAAGGTAGGCAAGGACGGCGTAATCACCGTCGAAGAAGGCAAGTCCACCGAGACGACCGTCGAGTTTGTGGACGGGATGCAGTTCGACAAAGGATTCATTTCCCCCTACTTCATCAACCGTCCGGCCGAGCGCGACTGCCTGATGGACAATCCTCTTATCCTGATCTACGAAAAGAAGATCAACAACCTGCGCGAGTTGATCCCGCTGCTGGAACAGGTGATGCGCAGCGGCCAGCCGCTGATGATCATTTGCGAAGAAGTGGAAGGGGAAGCCCTGGCCGCGTTGGTGGTCAACAAGCTCCGCGGCGTGCTCAATGTGTGCGCTGTGAAAGCTCCTGGCTTTGGTGATCGCCGCAAGGCTCTGCTGGGTGACATCGCCGTGTTGACCGGTGGCATGTTGATCAGCGAAGACCTGGGCATCAAGCTCGACAGCGTCAAGTTGGAGCAACTGGGCCGCGCCAAGCAGATCACCGTGGACAAGAACGACACCACGATCGTTCACGGCGCCGGCAAGCAATCGGACGTGAAGGCCCGCATCCAGCAGATCCGCAATCAGATCGAGCAGACGGACAGCGAGTACGATCGCGAGAAGCTGCAAGAGCGGTTGGCCAAGCTGACCGGCGGCGTGGCGATCATCTCCGTCGGTGCTGGCACGGAAACCGAAATGAAGCAGAAGAAGGCCCGCGTCGAAGATGCTCTGCACGCCACGCGTGCGGCGGTCGAAGAAGGCATTCTGCCCGGCGGCGGCGTAGCTTTGCTCCGTTGCACCGAGACCGTGGAGAAGGTCCGCGACAAGGTCAAGGGAGACGAGAAGATTGGCGTGGATATCATCCTGGGCGCGTTGCCGGCTCCGCTGAAGCAGATCGCGGACAACTCGGGCATCGACGGCTCGGTGGTGGCCGACGAGGTGCTCCAGAACAAGAGCGTCAACTACGGCTACGATGCCAACGCCGGTGAATATACCGACATGGTCAAGGCAGGCATCATCGATCCGGTGAAGGTCGTGCGAACGGCACTGGTCAACGCGGCCAGCATCAGCGGCTTGCTGCTGACGACCGAAGCGCTCGTGACCAACCTGGATAAGGAAGACAAAGAGAAGCAACGGATTGAAGGCAGCGTGCGGTAGTGGTTAGGTTGCAGGATGCCAGACTCTAGGAATCGGGCGCCCAGTAACAGAAACTCTGCTCAAATAACGGGCCACCTTTTTTGCCTTGGGCGGAAGGTGGCCCTTTTTTGTTGACACTCCCGGCAGGCAACTGCGCTAGGTCGCCTGACGGGGACTAACCTATAATTCATAGATATGGCCGCCAAGCGTTGCTATTACGAAGTGCTGGAAGTGACTCGAACCGCGACGCGGGACGAGATTGCCACTTCGTACCGTCGTTTGGCGCTGCAGTTTCACCCCGATCGCAACCCTGGCGATCAAGAAGCCATAGGTCGATTCAAAGAGGCCGCCGAGGCTTTTGAAATCCTAAGCGATGCGGAGAAGCGACAGCGCTATGATCGCTTTGGGCACGCCGGGGTCAACGGCGGCGGAGAGTCTCACTTCAACAACGTCGAGGATATTTTCTCCGCCTTTGGAGATATTTTTGGCGGCGGCATGTTCGGCGATATTTTTGGCTCGCGCCGCTCGCGCGGCCCGCGCAAGGGGGCCGACCTGCAATGTGAAGTGACGATCGACATGTTGGAGGCCGCCCGGGGCGTGACCCGCACGGTCAAGCTCCGCCGACATCGCCGCTGTGAGGACTGCAAAGGGTCAGGCGCGGCGGCTGGGAGCAAGCCGGAGAAATGCCGCTACTGCGGCGGCCATGGCCAGGTGATTCAATCCAGCGGGATTCTTCGCGTGCAGACGACCTGCCCCTCCTGTCGCGGCAGCGGCGAAACGATCAAGGATCGCTGCCGTGGTTGCCATGGTGAAGGCTATGTCCGTCACGAAGTAGAATTGAGCGTCGTCATTCCCAAGGGGATGGACGATCAGATGCGGTTACGGATCCCCGGCGAAGGGGAGCCGAGTCCCGAAGGGGGACCGGCCGGCGATTGCTACTGCCTGGTGCATGTGACGGAGCATCCGTTGTTTCGCCGCGACGAAAACAACTTAATTTGCCGCGTGCCGATCACGTTCTCCCAGGCGGCCCTAGGTGCCACGATCGAAGTGCCGACACTCGATGGTCCGGAAGAGATGGAGATTCCGGCCGGAACGCAGCCGGGCGAGGTGTTCACTAAGCGGCGGCGTGGTATGCCCGACCCCCGCGGCGGCGGCCCGGGCGATCTGCTGGTGCAAGTCACCATCGACGTGCCGCGCAAGCTGCCAAAGGAACAGGAAGAATTGATTCGCAAGCTGGCCGAGATGGAAAAGAGTCACGTTTCGGCTCATCGCAAAAGTTTTTTGAAGAAGCTGCGAGACTACTTCGTCGTCGATAACGCTTCGGAAACAAAATAAGGGGATCTCGTGTGAACGATTGGAATGAAAACAACCTGACTGAGGATAACCCTGGCGTCGGCCAGCCGCCGACGGACAACGGCGCTTCCGGCGATCCACAGCAACTCCGCGCCGAGTTGGACGACACGCGCGATCGTCTGCTGCGCATGACGGCGGAGCTGGAGAACTACCGCAAGCGGGCCTCCCGCGAGCTGGAGCAGGAACGGCGTTATGCCGCGCTGCCGGTGGTGCGAGATCTGCTGCCGCTGATGGACAATGTGCAGCGGGCGATTGAGGCGGCCGAGAAATCGGGTGCCCCGGCGGGATTTTTGGATGGAGTGCGGTTGGTGGCCCAGCAACTCGAAACGATCCTCGGCCGCCACCATGCCACCAAGATCGAAGCCTCGCTAGGCCAGCCGTTCGACCCGCACATCCACGAAGCTATCTCGCAGATGCCCAGCCCGCAGTATCCTGCCGATACGGTGATGGCCGTAGCCGCCGCCGGCTATCAATTACACGACCGCGTTGTGCGGCCCGCCCAAGTGGTTGTATCCTCAGGACCAGGTTAAGCATCGAGTTTCAATCTTCCCTAGCCCCTAACCCCTAGCCCCTACTCCCTCCTCCATGCCTACCTACGACTATCTGTGCGACGCCTGCGACCACAAGTTCGAATTGTTCCAGTCGATGAGCGATGCGCCGAAGAAGAAATGCCCGGAGTGTCGCAAGCAGAAGCTGCGGCGGCTGTTTGGCACCGGCGGCGCCGTCGTCTTCAAGGGTTCCGGCTTTTATCAAACTGACTACCGCAGCGATTCGTACAAAAAAGCCGCCGCCGCCGACAAACCACCGAGCGAAAGCAAGTCGGAGAGCAAATCGGAAGGCAAGTCATCGTCCGGCGATTCCGGCTCCAAGCAGTCCTCCAAGGATTAGGTGCGGATCGGTACTGACCGTCGTGCCGCTCTCGCTTGAGTCTGCGGCTCCGGTCCTCTTCGGCTTCGGACATGGAGCTTCAACCCCTGGATTGGCCTGGGGCGCTACTCCGCCTTCAGTGCGCCAATCAAATCCAAGATCGCCTGCTTGCCGTCGGCAAAATACATCAGGCAGTTGTCTGCCGCGAACAGCGGGTTGGGGATGCCGGCAAAACCAGGGCTGAGGCTGCGCTTGACCACGATCACAGTCCGCGCCTTGTCCACGTCCAAAATTGGCATCCCGGCGATCGGGCTTTGCGGATCGGTGCGGGCCAACGGATTGACCACGTCGTTGGCGCCGATCACGATCGCCACGTCGGTCTGCGGGAAACTGGGGTTGATAGCGTCCATCTCGTGCAGCTTGTCGTAGGGCACGTCGGCCTCGGCCAGCAGCACGTTCATGTGCCCTGGCATGCGCCCGGCGACCGGATGGATGGCGAACTCCACCGTGGTCCCGCGCTGTTCGAGCACGGTCATCAGGTCCCGTACGGCGTGCTGGGCCTGGGCGACGGCCATGCCATAGCCGGGCACGATCACCACCCGTTGGGCGGCGTCGAGGATCATGGCCACGTCGTCGGCCGTGGCGCTCTTCACCTTGTTGCCGTAGACGCTGTCGGCCGAGGCGGCCTTGGTAGCGTCGATCCGGCCGAACAGCACGTTGGTGAACGAACGGTTCATCGCCTTGCACATGATGATTGACAGGATCAAGCCGGAAGAGCCGTCGAGCGCGCCGGCGATGATCAGCAGTTTGTTGTTAAGGACAAAACCCATCATGCTGGCCGAGAGGCCCGCGTAGGCGTTCAACAGCGAGATCACTGTCGGCATGTCGGCCCCGCCGATGGGCATCACCAGGCAGATGCCAAACGCCAGCGCCAGCAGAATCAGGATCGGGAAGAGCCATGCCTGGCCGGGGTAGAACGTGAGCAGGACGCCCACCAACAGGGCGGCGCCCAACAGTCCGAAGTTGATGAAGTTTTGATTCTTCAGGCCCATCGGGGCACTGGGGAGCAATTCTTGCAGTTTGCCGAAAGCGATGAGACTGCCGGTGACGGTGAGACACCCGAGCAGCACTTCAATCGCCAGCACGCCCATCTCGAAA
>JAIOPX010000330.1 GCA_021413705.1 Planctomycetota bacterium
TGGTTTGCCAAAAAGTATCCCAACGAACCGGAAGCCACGCTCCCGAAGAACGGCGCGGACGACAAATACACGTTGGAGCAGATCGAAAAATTCCTCGGCGGCAGCGAAGGCGCCTTAGGCAATGCTCCCCGCGGCGAGAAACTATTCGCCAAGGCCCGCTGCGCGGCTTGCCATCGGTTTGGCCAGCAGGGGGAATCACTCGGCCCCGACCTGACGACGGTCGCTCGCCGTTTCCAGCGTCGCGAGATTCTCGAATCGATCCTCTATCCCTCGCAGGTGATCTCCGATCAATACGCCACCAAGATTGTCCACACCCAGGACGGCCGCACGGTAACAGGCGTGGTGGGCATGGAGGCCGATGGAGCGGCATTGGTCCTGCTTTCCACAGGCGAAAAAGTGAAAGTGCCCAAGGAGCAGATCGAAGAGATCGTGGTGAGCAAGATGTCCACCATGCCCGCAGGGTTGTTCAATACTCTGACACTCGCCGAAATCGCCGACCTGATGGCCTATCTCAACGCTCCCCCGCCAGAGAACCTGACGAGGCGTCGCGAGGAGCAGCCGACCGGCAAGCGGTAGAGGACTCTCCCGTAGGATGGGCTTCCCAGCCCGTCCCTTGATGCACCGTTTCGTCGTGCCACTGCTCGTCAGTCGCCAATGTGCGGACGGGTCGACGGATAATTTCCATTGGCGGCTGTCAAGCAGTGCTGTAGCCGATCCGTACAATTCCCCGAGATGATCCCTCCCTGCGCCCATCCCCGCGCGCCACTGTGTCTGACCCGCACAGGCGAAGGCGGTTTGTGGCGATTGGACCGCACTGCTTGACGGGTGCCGATACCCGTACCTGTTGGAGGCAAATTTCTCTGGCCACCCGTCAAGCAGTGGCACTACCGGCATGTTACAATCCGACAAAGGTGGCTTTCCCTTTTCGGTCGATTTCAGGTGTCTGTCGTGGCAAGCGGTTCGCAGTCTGGCTGGCTTGAGAAACAATCTACGCGCGACGCATGGTGGAACTGGTTCAGCGGGCTGTTTGGCCTCGACCTGCGGTCCTTGGCGGTCTACCGCATCGGCATGGGTCTGCTGCTATTGTCCGACCTGATCCTCCGCTCGCGCGATCTGTTCGCCCATTATACCGACTGGGGCATCCTGCCGCGGGACGTGAACGTCTACCGGCCAAGCCACCTGATGCTGCATCAGCTCAGCGGCGAGGCCTGGTACGAGGCGTTGCTGTTTATCGTAGCCGGCATCTTTGCGCTGCTGCTGATTTTTGGCTGCTGGACCCGCATGGCGACGTGCGTCTCCTGGCTGCTGTTGGCATCGCTGCAGGCCCGCAATCCCCTGACCAACGACGGCGCTCAGGATCTGATGCGGGTGTTGATGTTCTGGAACATGTTCCTGCCGCTGGGGGCGCGGTATTCGGTGGACGCGGCGCTGAACATTTCGCTCAGCCAGCGGAAGAAGCGGGTGGTGTCGGTGGCCACGTTTGCGCTGATGGTGCAGATGTGCATCATGTATTGGATTTCGTACAAGTTCAAAACGTCGCCCGAGTGGCGGAGCGACGGCAGCGCGGTCTACTATGCCCTGTCGCTGGATATGCTCACCACGTCGCTGGGCTCGTGGCTGCGGGATTTCCCCGTGTTCTTGCGCGGGTTGACGTATTTCGTAGTGGGGCTGGAAGCGATGACGCCGCTGGTGTTTTTCTTTCCGTGGCGCAATGCGATTTTCCGCCTGGTGTTGATTGCGCTGGTGTGCGGGATGCATGCCGGATTTATCTTCTGCATGTGGATCGAAATTTTTCCGTTCTTGTGCATTGTGGCCTGGATGGCGTTCGTGCCCAGCCTGGCCTGGGACTGGCTGGCGGAGCGGCTGCGCTCGCCGCGGCGAAGCGGATTGGCCCTCTATTACGACGGCCGCAGCGGCTGGAGTCGCCGCTGGGCACTGTGGGCCAGGACGTTTTGCATACTGCCTCAAATGCGGATCCGCCGGCTGGCGGTCAACAAGGCTGCTGCCGCGCTGGCCAAGCAACAAGGCAGCCTAGTATTGACCGACTCGCAAGGGCGCAGTTACTGCGGCCGCGTGGCGCTGCGGGAGATGCTCTGCCGCTCGCCGGTGGCTTGGCCGCTGGGATGGATTGTCTCCTGGTTCGTGTCCGATCGAGCCGTTCCACGACCGGCTCCCAGTGGGCGGTCCCCACAGCGCTGGTTGGAGGATTTGACCGTTCTGTTTCCGTTTCGGCGGATGCGGCTTCGCTCGTGGTGGATCACGCAAGCCTTTGTGACGGTGTGGTTGGTCTACATTGTGGGCTACAACCTGAATCAGATCGGCATCAATTCGATCGACTTGGGCAAGATTCCAGAGATGGTGCGCGATCCCAGCATGTTTCCCGACGCGATGCTGGTTAGTTCCAGCGGCAACGGGAGACTCCAGTTAAATTTCAACGACTGGATGAATTATCGTCCGACGTGGAAGTACAGCACGCCCCACACCATTCTTTGGAGCTTCCGAATGCTTGGGCTGGAGCTGCGGCTCGATCAGCGGTGGGCCATGTTCGCCCCCAATCCGCTGAAGGACGACGGCTGGTTCGTGTTTGCGGCGCGGCTGGAAGACAACACGACGATTGACTTGTGGACGGAAAAGCCGGTGACGTTCGCCCGGCCCCGCTGGGTGGCGGGCAAGTTCCCCAACTATCGCTGGTTCAAGTTCATGGAAAATTTTCTGGGGCCGACCAACAACACCGGGTTCCATCCGCACATCGGGCGTTACTTCCACCGTCAATGGAACGAGCGGCATCCCGGCAATAAAATTATCCAACTCGATATTTATTTCATCGCGGAAATCAGCCAGCCGCCGTACGTGCATCAAGCGCTGCAGGAGCGGCACATCATGCGCTGGTGCCGAAATAATGAATGCAAGTGAGAGTATCCATCACGCTCCGCGTGATGTGGGGGCATCACGCGGAGCGTGATGGATACTATGAGCCTCTATCGCCGTCCCCGTTTTTGATATCGCCGGCTGGCGTCTTCCAGCGTGCGGCGCTCGCGGGTGGTGAGGCTGCTTTCCCCCTGATTGCTGATCTTTTCCAGGATGCGATCCACCTCGGCTTTCAACTCGGCGTCGTCGGTCTGCTCGGCCGGCTCGTCGGGTTGGTGGATGCGAAACTTGGGTTTCCGCCATGACTTGACCCACTGTCCGGGCCACAGCGCGCCCAACTGCCAACGGGTGTAATAAAAGAGAAAGCCGCAGGCCGCCCCGCCCAGATGCGCGGAGTGACCTACTTTATCTCCCGCGGGTTGCCAGAGCGCGCTAATCGCATCCCAGCCGATGACCAATGTTGCCAGCACCCAGATGGGAATGGGGATCAGGAAATAGAGATAGACCATGCGGCGGGGATAGTGCATGGCGAACAACACGAGTACGCCCGTGACGCCGCCGGACGCACCCAGGGCGACCGCTTTCGGGCTGCCGACGGCCTGTTCGTAAATGAGCCAGGCCACGCCGGCAAGAACAATGGTGGAGAGATAGAATTGCAGGAAGGCCTTCTGGCCATAGATGGCTTCCACATCGCGACCCAGGAACCACAACACGGCCATGTTGCCGATGATGTGCCAGATATTGTTGGGGTCATGCAGAAATCCCGCCGTCAGAAGTTGATAAAATTGCCACGGATGGGTCGGCAAATTGGCATGCATGGCGAACAAATCGATGATCCGGTCCGGGTTGTTCTGAAAGAACAAGACCTGCACCAGATACACGACAACATTGATCGCCACCAGCTTCGAGACCATCGACCAAGGGCCGCCGGCGAACGAGCTTTCGTCCTCCCGGGCATAGTCGCGATCGTACATGTTCATCGTGCATTCTCGCGTAAAGTAGTAGGCACACTCCGTGTGCCGTAACATTTTATGGCGACGAACCGGGGGCTAGCGCACTGCGGCTGATTTTCATCAGCCGCAACGCGCTAGCGTCCGGTTTGGTCTCCGTGTGCTCGTAACATGTTACTCTTCTGGCCCCAGCGTGGGGAGTACAATTCCGCGGCGCAGCCAGATTCAGCACTGCTTGTCAGGCGCCGATTTGCGTCCCACGAGCCGCCAATGCGATTCGCGGCGTCTGCCAAGCAGTGGCACATGAGCCTTCTACTTGCCGCCGGGAATGCCGATGGCTTGGGGAGGAGCCGGGACGCGGCGGTCGATGCTGGCGGCGGCCCGTCGCTGTTGCGCGTCGATCTTGGCCGCCAGTTGCTGATTG
Organism: Planctomycetota bacterium; assembly: GCA_021413705.1. GTDB lineage: Bacteria > Planctomycetota > Planctomycetia > Pirellulales > UBA7805 > JAIOPX01. The sequence continues at coordinate 4,243 of JAIOPX010000330.1, forward strand.
GCCAGAAACAGCGTGCGCAGTTGCTGTGCCAGTGACACATATTGCTGCTTCAAGGCGGCCGCATGTTTGGCCAGCGCCGTGGATTCGAACTTGAAGCGCTCCAGGTCGTGGGCCAGCCGCGCCTGTTCGGCCGTCACGCTTTCGATCAGCGCCAGATTCTTTTCGTTGACTCCCCCGATGGCCGCATTCTGCCGCACCAGGTTTTCCTTCGCGTTGGCGATGTCCGACCGATCGTAGAAATAGGCGTCGAATAGCTTGGCGTAGTCGCGCAGCTCCCGTTCATAGCGCGGCTTCTCGGTCGAAACGATCTCCACGAAACCTTTGGGTTGAAGTTCGTTGGCCAGCAGGACGGGGATCCAGGCCTGGGAACCTGCTTTGAACTCGTAGTCCGTGACGGCCGCGGCGCCGGGAGCGCCTGCACCGCCTGGAGCAAATCCAGCAGCCGGCGCGGCGGCCGGAGCGGCTCCTCCACCCGGTGCGAAACCCGCGCCCGCAGGGGCTCCGCCGGCAGGCGCTGCGCCATTCGCACCGGCTGGGGCCATGCCATCCGCAGCGGCGGGTGCAGCAACGGCCATGGGCGCGGGCGCCGGCTCGGCAGGCAGTTTGTAGTCTTTCAAGAACCTCACGAACACCGTCACGCGCTCGGCCGGATCGTCCCCTGCCTGGGTCGGGTTATGCCACACGGCAGGCCGATAGTCCTTGAGATACTCCGAGGCCACGGAAGCGGGAATGAGCCGCTTCAGTTCCGCATCGCGGTCCAGTGGCTTGCTCGATTCGGCATCGACGATCACGGCGCCGGTGAGGGGATCTTTGTTGATGTCAACGAGCGACTCGTGACTGTCCACCGGCATTTTGTCGTGCAATACCCAGGGTCCGGCGCTGTTCTTGATGCGGGTCAATTCGGTGGGCAAGAGCCGCCCGGCAGGGACCATGGTGACGATGCTGTCCGGCTTGGGGCCATCGGCGGGCCGCCTTGGCTTCGGCCATCGGTTCTTCCATCGGCGCATCGCCGCCGATGACGTTCGTAACGCGGAATGCGCCCAGGTAGGCGCCTCCTGTGGGACGATCCTCGAAGGCGTAGACCAGCATCTTGGCTTTGATCTGGTGTTCCTTCGGCACGGGTACGGTGATCTTCACTTCTCCACTGGCCGGATCGACGGAGGAAGGCTGGCAACCGAGCCACATGCGGCCCCGGTCGCGAGTCGTATCGACCAGGCGCTCTTTGAGTTGCTTGATCCCTTCCTTGATGATCTTCTCGTCGGGTTGCTTCTGACCGAACTCGAGCTCCTTGTTGGCCTTCTGAACAGTTTTCAGTTCGTCTTCGAGCTTGTGCTGAAGTTCGCCCCATTGCTGGTGCGTCTTGAGCGTTTGCACGAGCAAGCAGAGGAAGACGACCGCCATGATGAACACGGCGGGCATCAGCAGCAGCGTATGAATCCGCCAGGTGCGGTAGCTCAGCCCCAGGCCGACAAAGAACAGAATGAATGCGATGCCGCCGGCGATGTAGAGGAAGTTTTGCATTGCGGCAATCGCACGAGCGCGGTAGGACCGGGGAACAATGCGAGATCACGTCGTGTGGCATCGGCCAACACGCGCAACCGCGCCCCAGGCAATCGTCCCGGGGAGGAAAAAGGCCCAATCCGATACTAAGCACCCCTGGGGGCAGTGTCAAGCTGTAAGGGTGGGTGAAAGCCTGACGTAACCACCGCTGGGGCAACAGCTTGTCGCCACCGATACTGCTGGAATAACCGGAACGCCGTCTTAGCCCCCGGCGAGCCACTGGGGGTTGGCTTTCATTTCTTGCGGAAGGTTCACCACGGAGACGCGGAGGCACCGAGATGGCAAAAACAGGCATTGCGGATCTGTCAGACACAACTTGCTTCTCAATTCGCAGCCCAATTTCAGCTCAACCCCTGATCCGATTGTCTTTCCTCCGTGTCTCCGCGCCTCCGTGGTGATAAATCCGGATTAGTACAGAGCCGAATGATACTGTTGTTGGAATTGGCGTCGATCGGCAATTCAACGCGAACCCCCGGCGGCTCGCCGGGGGCTAAGACGGCGCAACGTACCCACGAGTCCTTCGATCATTTCTGCCGTATGTGCGAAACTTAAGCTGATTCGCAACAGAGATTCCCCTTCCGGCACGGTCGGCGGGCGAATGCCGGGGACAAAGTGTCCTTGTTCGGCCAAGGTTGCCGAAAGCCGCATCGCGGCGTCGGGTGTGCCGACCATCAACGGGATGATGGGACTTGTTGACAAGCCGACGTTCCACCCTTGGTCGCTCAGTTGGGTGCGTAACTCAGTCGCCGTGGCCAGCAGCCGCTGCCGTCGGTGGGGCTCGGCACGAACGATTTCGAGTGCTGCCAGAGCGGCCGCCGCCACCGCGCCCGGTTGCGCGGTAGAGAACACATAGCTGCGGGCGCGATTGGCCAAAAAATCGATCAGGTGCCGGCTACCACAGACAAATCCTCCGGCCGAGCCGAGCGCTTTGCTGAGCGTGCCGATCTTGATGTGGACTGCCTCCTCCACGCCAAAATGTTCGGCCGTGCCGCGGCCGTGCGCACCCAGCACACCGGTGGCATGGGCTTCGTCCACCAGCAGCATCGCGTTATGGCGGGCGGCCAGTTCGGCAATCTTATCCAGCGGCGCCAGATCGCCATCCATGCTGAACAGGCCATCGGTGACAATCAGACGGCGCCGTGCCGCAGAGTATGCTGCAAGCAATTCGGCCAGATGATCGCAGTCGGCGTGGCGATAGATGTGGACGGTTGCTCGGGAGAGTCGGCAGCCGTCGATGAGGCTGGCGTGGTTCTTGGCGTCGGCGAAGATGACGTCACCTTGGCCGGCCAGCGCGGGTACCGTTCCGGCATTGGCGGCAAAGCCGGAGGGGAACAGCAAGGCTGCCTCGCACGCTTCAAACTCGGCCAGCGCCGCTTCAAGCCGTGCGTGCCACTGGCCGCGCCCCGTGACCAGTGGGCTGGCCCCAGCGCCCCAGCCGTCGGCATTGATCGCTTCCTTGGCCGCCGCCGCCAACCGCTCATCCGCCGCCAAACCGAGATAATCATTCGCCCCGAAGTTGACCAGCGTGCGACCGTCGAGATCGATCGTCGGTCCCTGGGAAGTGCCGCGGACCTTCAACCCGCGCAGCAACTCTGCTTGCCGCAAGGCGTCGAGTTCTGCGTCGATCCAGAGGAGCGTGTGGGGCATGAAAGTAGGTCACGCGCAGGGAGACAACGAATAATTCAGCGTGAGTCAGGCTTCGGTGCATTTTCGATCCTGGCCCGGTATTGCCTAAGTTTGGCTGAAAAGTCGGCAAGAAATTCTGTGTAACGCCCCTCTTTATCCAACTGGATCGCACATTCGACTGCGTCGGCGATTTCCTGACACTGTTCCAGCGTTGCACCATCCATCCCATACAGAATACCTGCGGGCCATTCATGCACACAAAATTGAAACCATTCCATTTGCCTTTCCAGTAGCTTAATTCGCACTTGGTCGTCGTTGGGGGACAACCCATGCAATTCCTGCAATAAAGCAAAATCTGTTATGCCGTCCACTTGGTGCCAGAGATGCTTGGCGCCGTACAGGTTCTGTGCCGTGATTGCCAGCCACCACAGACTCCACGGATCGCGACGACGATAGCCATCCAAGAGAACCGGAAATATCACATGTTCGTAAAGTTCATGGCGGATTTTCTGCCCCTGCGGTTCATGTTCCAAGAACCATCTCACGAAACTCGATTTCTCATCGAATGTCTCAAGCGATTTCACAAACAGTCCGATCTCAGCGCTCGCTTCAGCGCGGCGGCCAGCTTCCTTAAACACCTTGTAACGCTCGTAATGTGTTGAATTCATACTGGGTCTTGCCCCACGATAGTCAGGGCACGCTCTTACGAGGTGTTTTGCTCATTTGTCTTTCTCGCAGCTTACCGTTTACGCCAGCCGCTCGTGCCACTTTTCCGGATCCTGCGAGATATGGAATACACAGTAGACCGTCACGATGCCGGCCGAGTATTCATAGAAGACTGCATAAGGAAAGCGGCGTAATAGACTTCGCCGGTAGTCTTGGTAGACTTTCTCGTGCATTTCTGGCATGCGGCGAACTGCTTGAATACAGCCATCGACCGTGCTGAGAAACTCCTCGCCCAGCCCGAGGCGTCGCTCCTCATACCAGGAATAAGCTCGCTGAATATCTTCAGTGGCCTCCGGAGCTATGGTGAGTTCAGCGGCCATGACGACTGCGGACCCGGCTTTGGACTTCTTCCCAGGACAATCCAGACGCAGGATTTTTTTGCAGGTTCGCCTTGCGACGCGCCAACTCGTCCTTCTGCCACTGGTGGACTGGTACGGTCTGGGGTGTAGCTGCCAAATCGTCCCAGAGGTCTTCAACGAGCTGCAGCTTTTCTGCCGGGCTCAAGTCAAATACGCTCACGGGGTTCATAGCACCGACTCCTTAGAAAATGCAGCACTGCCAGGAAATCAATTATACATGATACGCCTGTCCTCGCTCCATATCTATAATCCATGCCGACAGTTTCCGTCCGGCAAACGGGAAACAATGCTACAATCGAGACATGACCGAAGACACAGCATTTGAGCAGGTAGATCACGAACTGTCCTCTGGCGGGACCGACGCCGTCTGGCAGCAATTGACTGAGCGCTTTCGGCGGGAGAATCGCTTTCACGAATTGTTCGACGCCCGGCTGTCCCAGGTGCGGGGCCGGCTGGGTTTGCCTCTGTATGCTTCCGGGGAACTGGACCGGCTGCCGGAGCCGCTGCGGAGCCAGGTGGAAGAAGGCTACCTGGCAGCTTGCCGCGAGGTGGGTGGCCTGCTGCTTCAGGCCGGCAAGCTGCGCGAGGCCTGGATGTATCTCCGCCCCGCTGGCGAAGCGGAGCTGCTCAAGCAGGCCATCGAGCGAACGGCGGTGGATGATGAGAACGGCCAGGAGTTGATCGAGCTGGCGCTCTACGAGGGGATCTCGCCGGCTTGGGGTTTTGACCAGTTGCTGACGCAGCGCGGCACCTGCAATGCGATCAGCACCTATGAGTCGCTTGCGCCGGGGCTCGATCGGGCCGGGCAACAACAACTGGCGGCGCAGCTCGTGCGGCATTTGCATGGCGAGCTGTCGGCGAATCTGGCAGCCGATGTGCTGGGGGAGGAAGCCGAATCGACCATCGCGCCGCCCTTGATGGAAATGCTCGCGCGAATCGAGGGGCCGTTTGGCGAGTACTACTGTCATGTGGACGCTTCCCACCTGGCGGCGATCGTGCGCTATGGGCGGCTGCTAACCGATGCTGGCGATCTGCTGCTGGCCTGGGAATTGACGCAATATGGCTGCCGGCTGCATGAGAACTTTCGCCACCCTGGCGAGGAACCGTTTACGGATACGTTCGCCCACCACGGCTTAATGTTTGCGGCCCAATTAGGCCAGCGCGTGGACGAGGCGTTGGCCCACTTTGCGCAACGGGCGGCGGAAGTCGATGTGCGCCAGCATGGCACGGCGGCAGTCGAAGTCTACGCGATATTGCTGGCGCGGCTGGGACGTCCGGCGGAAGCCATCCGGGCGATCGCCCAGATCCCGGCCGGCATTTCGACTAGCCGGTTCGCTCCTTCGCTGATGGAGCTGTCCGAGCAGGCGGGGGAGTTTCGAACCTATCAAGATGTTTGCCGTGCTCGGGGAGACTTGCTGGGTTATGCGATTGGCAGACTGGAAGAGGAGCGGCGGAAAAGCGATTGAACCACAGAGACACAGAGGCACAGAGAAAAGCACGAAGAGGAAAAAGACGGGGGACTGTCCTCCGTATTGCTCCGCGTCCGACCTATTTACTCTGCCTTCTTCTCTGTGCCTCTGTGTCTCTGTGGTAAATTTCTCTTCGGGGACAGTCCCCAACAAAAAAACCGGCCTGCTCGGATTTCTCCGAGCAGGCCGGCTGAGGAATCGAGTCGTCGGCTTTTGGGGAACCGATGACTTTTTTAACTAGCGCTCGACACTGGCAATCACGCGACGGCCGCTGAGGCTGGCCGAGGCGTCT